>VGFR01000001.1 GCA_016868835.1 Bacteroidota bacterium
ATGGTGCTACGCCCAATTCTTTTTCTTTCCCCGAGTTCTGATATGCAATGACGCCTCCTTCAAATACTTCGCTTGAACCAGCAACCTCGGTGATTTTCTGAGCCAACATACCACCTGTGCAACTTTCGGCTGTAGAAATTGATTTTCTAAAATTTCGTAATAACCCAACAACGACTTCTACCAAACTCACATTTCCCTCGCCATAAATAAATTCGCCAATAATTGACTTCAAACTCACTACAGCTTCATCAACAATTTGTTGTGCGTCTATGCTGTAGCAAGACAACCTTAATTTCACTGACCCCGGAGAGGGTAGGTAAGCAAGTTCAATACCCTGTTTACGAATTTCGTCTTCCCAGTCCCGAACCGTTTCAGCTAAAAAACTTTCTCCAACTCCCTGTGTTAAAATGGTTCTGTGAATGATGGCGGGAAGTTCGAATCTTTGTTTTATTTCACCAAACACATACGTTTCCATTAGAAATTTCATCTCGTATGGAACACCCGGTAGCGATACACAAATTCCACCACTAGCCATTTGAAATAGCATGCCATTGGCCGTTCCAACTAAATTTTCCAACACATGACAGGAAGCTGGAACCATCGCTTGCTGCTTATTTGCTTCCAAAAAAGGTAGTTTACGTTGCTCAAAAAACGCCTTTACTCGATTCAAAGAAGCCTCATGAAGAACCAACTCGGTCTCAAAATATTTACACAAGGTATGTTTTGTAATATCGTCTTTCGTTGGACCTAAACCACCTGTTAATATAACAATCTCTGACCTTTCTTGCGCAGTACGTAGGGCATCAAAAATGGCTAACTCTTTGTCTGAAATACAGGAGGAGTTAGAGACGCGAACACCAATTTTCGCTAATTCCGACCCAAGCCAAGCCGCATTTGTGTTTATCGTTTGCCCTATTAATAACTCGTCACCAATAGTAATTATCTCCGCTTTCATTTTGAATTTTTTAATTAAACCTTTTTTCTGTAAATTGGTTCGCTTAATCTTAACTATATATGAAACAAATCTACACCATCATCTCAGGCGTGCTCCTCACGTCGACCGTATTGGCTCAAGGTCTCTCATTTGAACTTCGTTCAAACCAAAGAATGGCTGCCAAATTAAATCCTTTCACGGGTAAAGTCGTTGGTTCCTCCAACACCCCCGGTGTAAAAGTACCATACCTTCCTTCGGAAGCTAAAATGCTCACCCAAGTTGAGGAATATGTTGGAACTTCTATTTATGACTTGCAAACCAACAACAGCATTCAAAACAGAATTGTCGCGGACGATGCTGGGGTTGCTGCCTGCTTTACTTTCAGCGCAACGAACTCAAACGACACGTATCCCGATCGTGGTACAGGTTACAATTACAGACAAGCTGGTGTTTGGCAAGATGATATTACACAGCGTCTTGAAAGCATGAGAACCGGTTGGTCATCTTTGATGCACCTGGGTAATGGAGGGGAGGTTGTTATGAACCACTCAGGCACTGGTGGAATTAAAGTTTGGTCCAGAGCAGCAATTGGATCAGGAAATTGGACAATGTCTGCCGTTCCTAACGCTTCTGGTTTTGTCATGTTTTGGCCAAGAGCAGTTGCAGGTGGTGCTGATGGAAATTCAATCCATATGATTTGCCTTGCAGATCCCAATGCAGGAGCATACACCAATGGCATGACAGGACCAATTCTTTATAACCGCTCCACTGATGGGGGGGCTACATGGGATTTGTCTGAAATTCTTTTACCAAATGAAGACACCTCCATTGTTAGTGGTTTCTCTGCCGACACCTATGCAATTCATGCAAGAGGAAACCGAATTGCAATTGCCTCTTTCGGAGATTTACAAGATTCATACGTTTGGATATCCGATGACAATGGTGCAACTTGGACTCAACGCATTATTTGGGATTTCCCAATTGACAATTATGAAATTGACATGGGAACAGATATTGAATTAGATGGCATACAGGACACAATCTTGTCATCTGACGGAGCGGGCGCCGTTTACATTGATGCCACGGGGACCATTCACGCTGCTTTTGGAACCATGTTCTACACAGACGATTTGGGAGTAATTGATTCTTCTTACAGCTACTTCCCACTTGCAGGAAGTATCGCTTATTGGAATGAAAACATGTTAGATCCTGCAGCTGAAGTTTTGGAAATTGGAACCTCAATTGACATAGACCCGGCAATTCCTGCGGGAATTACAGAGGTAGGTCAATATGGAAATAGTGGAACCGCGTCACATCCCCAGTTGGCAGAAGCTGCTGATGGCACAATCTTTTGTTCATTTCAAGCAGTGAACGAAGCCTACTACAACGGTGAAGAATACTTAAGGCATATCTACGCAGTAAAATCAGATGATGGTGGAGCAACTTGGACTACCCCATCTGACATTACTCCAGATATTGCGGAAGATGGTTATGAATATGTTTATGCCTCCATGGCCCCAAATGCATACGGAGATAAAATACACTTGATTGTACAGCGTGATTTCGAACCTGGCATTCACGTGCAGCCCGAAGATGCTGCAGATCCTGTGACAGATAATGATCAAATTTATGTTTGTGTTTCACTAGACCTAGTGAATGTTGAAGAGTCTGAGTTAAATAATGATCTTTCAATATTCCCGAATCCCACAACAGAAAATGTTCAAATCAACTTACCACAAGAGGCTACTGGAAACCTATATGTTTATAATGTTTATGGCCAACTTGTTCAAACCATGTTCATCAGCAACATGAACAAGTTCTCTTGTGATGTTTCAAACCTAGCAAGCGGTTTGTACCAAGTTTCCTTCGTAACTGAACAGTACGTTTGGAGTTCTCAGCTGATTAAGAAATAAAAGATAATCAAAATAAAAAGGGGGCTAGGCCCCCTTTTTAATTCTATAACTTTCCAAGCAATGCCGTCTTGAGAGATGAATCTGCGGGCTTGTTTCCCAACCAAATTGAAAATAACGCTTTCTTAAATTCCAAACCGGGAACACTTCCCAACCATTGACCATTTTTTACAGCCAATGTTCCGCTTCCAGGCACATACTCCAAACGAATTACGTCTCCAATTTTAAATTCATCTTTAAAAATACCCATAAATTGTTTTCTCTCTGCATCTGTTGCTTTTCCATGGCTTGCGTTCTGAAATCCTTCATTCACTGTTTCCGTGAAAATTTGTCTTGTCACGCGATCTGAAATAATATGTATTTCCATACACATTGGGGCATCATCGCCAATAATCTTATTTGCATCAACGCTTGGTCGAGTCAAATACAAAGCCGCCGCATACAAATCAATGGTATATTTCTCTCTCAAACCACAGCCATTGAAAACCAAATTGTGCGACTGCATATACGTCTTTGGGGTGAAAGTTACGCCTCCCGCTGTACGTTGTGAAAAACCAACTGCGCTTAAGACTAAACACATCATTGATAAAATAATTTTTTTCATATTCTTTTCTTTTGTGACTAAATTAGTGGACAAGTTTCAAAATATCAAATATGAAAAGTTTCTTTACCTTATTTTGTTGTCTTTCTATCCTGACACTTGCCTCTTGTGGGGGTTGGACAGAAGAAAGAAAAAAAACCATTACAGATAAATGCGATGCCGACTTGTATGATTGCAATTGCTTTCTTCAAAAAACAATGGAAACTTTCCCCGAACCCGACCAATACAATACAACGCTTGAAAACGAAGGTGCTAACCAACAAAAGGTTGATACCTATTGGAAAAGTCTTGAAGGCTGCATGAAGTAAATCAATCCCGCTTAATAAGCAAGTCGCTTTCTATTGGGCTTTGATTGCTCCTCAGATCCAAAACATAGTAGTAAGTTCCGTCAGAAAAGCCGCTTCCATTCCACGTGTTGGTATATCCATGAGATTCAAAAATTATATCCCCCCATCGATTAAACACAAGCAAGTGGTTTTCGGGATAAAACTCAATAAAATCAAACGCTAAATAGTCATTTTTCCCATCTCCATTGGGAGTTATAATATTCATGGGCTGTATTGTTGCTGGTACAACAAGTAGTTCTTGACAGGTTTCAGACAAACAATTATTCTCTGTAGTAATGGTTTCACAGACCAAGTATATTCCCGGAGTATCAAACACGTGCTCACAAACAAAGCCCGAAGACTGCTCGCCGTCACCGAAATTCCAATTCACTTCCGATATATTCGAACCAAATCCGACCGACTCATCTGTAAAAATTTCCGATTGATTTACAACTACAGGATTCTGTGACATAATAAAATTCGCTTGAGGGGTTGGTAATACCTGCACAACAAAAGAAACCGTGTCGGAATAGCAGCCATTCAAATCTGCAAATGCATTATAGGAAACCCCAACTGCTGTTGTATCTGAAACAAAGAATTGATCTGTAAAAGAACCGAAAGAAACATTACCATTACCACCCCACGTAATTGTTGCGTTAGATAAGCAAGAAGAAAGATTAATGTCATAAGACTCATTGTTACAAACAACCAGGTTAAGCGGGTCAACTTGAATATTTGGTGTTGGCTTTCTATTCAACGTGGCCGGCGGCATTCCTGAAATAACGTTTCCACAAGCGTCAACAACGGTGGGTGCCGGTATTGAAAGTGTGGGAGATGTGTTACAAAATTCTGGACAATTGGGAATTGTTAATTCAATTTGCTTCGCTGTATTTCCCAAATCGCATGGCTCAGGTTCTCCAACTACAACACTTCCTTGCATCCATGGATGCGTTATAGTATAAGGTGGAACTCCATATCGCGTTCTTACGGTTCCTGTTACGTTGCAATCATTTGTGCACTTCACCGCTGTAGGTACAGTCCATTGAGAACCATAAGATTCTATCGTATGCCCTTCAACATAAGCAACGAAAGGCCATTGAGTAAACATATCATAATAAATATAATTTGTATTGCACCCGTCATTGATATATGACCTACCCAGGTGCATACGCAAATAAAAACTTTGGTCTGCACATGTTGGAGAATAGCAGCACATGAGTGGATTTCGCATATCAAAGTTTTCTAAATATGCCGTTCCGGCCAAGCTTGCATTTGCTCCTGTAACCGTAAACTCTTCTGTTTGGCCACAGCTTGTGCTGAAATACATAGATCCGTCTGACATCCAGGCTGAAGTAAAGGGGTCTGCATAATAACTTGCACCAACCAAGAGACCGGTTACGGTAATTCCACCTGGTACGGAAACAAGCATGCTGTCAACATTGTAGTTCGGCATAAAACAAGAGGGCATGTATCCGTTTGACCAAAGAGAAGTTGGGCCAGTAATCAAAGGGTCAACCTCAACTGGGAATGTTCTTTCTTCTTGTAATAACCAATCGCGCTGAACCACGGTTGTTACAGTCCAAACATTTTGATCTCTGCCTATGTGATATCCCGCAAGATTAAAGTTATTCGCTGCGTCAATGCATATCGCTCCGCCAATTGTACCTATGCATTCACCATTTAAATCTGAAATGATTAAAGCGCCATACCACATCTCTCCCTCCAATTTTCCTCGCCCTGTTGCATACTCAATTTTAGCACCTTCAGGTAAAAGATATTGCTCCTTTAAAAAAACATCTTCACCAAGATCCTCGGGCGTTTCTGGAATAAAAAAAGAACTCTTCGCCGCATTTTCTTTAATTTGAATCTTTTGGTTTCCCCAGGCAGACTCAAGAATGTACGTGGCTTCGGAGATGTCCTTTAATTGCGCGGTTTTACTTAATGCCGGTATGTAATGAAATGCGTTTTTTGAATCAATATCAAATGTTATTTTTCCTGCTTCATCAATGAATATTGGGTGTGTTTGATTCGGATACAAATTGCCGTTCTTAATTTTTATTGAATTTAAATTTATTTTTTCCCAGTGACCGTTTTTTAAAAAGTGAATGGGGTGTGAACTGTTTTTGATGACAACTTTGCCGTTTTGAAAATGTCTTGTTTCTGTTTTTTCCGTTCTTAGACTTGGAACTTCCTCACCGTCATAGAAATGATTAGTCGTGGAGGAACCAAGGTTAAATGTAGTATAACTCTGCTCTTGAGAATACACACAAGTGTGGGAAAGCAGAGCTAAGATTAGTATGGTGTTTTTCATAGGTTTAGTTGTTGAAAATTAGCGAATTAAATTCGAACCTCCAAGTTTTTTTGTAAATTGTGCTACCACAATTTTTTATATGCGTTTTTGGATTTTAATATTATGTGTGTTTTATTTCAATAACAGCAGAGCTCAATCTGTGAGCGACTGCAACGGTGCTGTTCAACTTTGCGGCGATTTATACACAGAAACATTTGCCACCTCTTCTACAGGACTTGTCTATGAACCAACTGGGGCCTGCAATAATGGGCTAGAAGTTAGCAGCTTGTGGTACACATTTACAGTTGTTGAAACTGGAACCATGGGGTTTGTTCTTTCTCCATCAAATTTCAACGATGATTACGATTGGGGTTTATTCAATGTAACCCAAAACGGGTGTTCAGGAATTTTAAATGGCACCTCGCCCGAAGTGAGTTGCAATTCATACGGACTATTCACCAACTCTGGACCAACAGGAATTTCTACCGCCAATGGGGGTAGCGGAAATACAAATGGTCCAGGCGATTTAAATGGCCCGCCATTCAACGGAGACCTAAATGTAACTGCAGGTGAAACGTATGCTCTTGTTGTTATGAATTGGTCCAATGGCTTAGGTGGTTATACCGTAGATTTTTCAAATTCCTCAGCATCATTATATGACGATATTGCTCCAACGGTGTTAAACGTGTCTTCAGATTGCACCGCGCCGGGTATACTTGTCGAATTCTCTGAAAATCTCGTTACAAGTTCTATTCAAGCAGGTGACTTCATTTTAACTGGTCCCAATGGGAATGTAACCATTAATAGTGTAAGCCCCGTGAATCCCAATTCACCTGGAAATTCTACAATCACCTTAATTCCTGCTGTTGGAGTACTTCCAGCTGGCTCATACACATTAACCTTTCCCGATTTGGCGGGGTTTGTAAATGACCCCTGCGGAAATACAGTAACGGGGAGTTTTGATTTTAGCATTTCACCCAGTTCGGTATCAATAAATGCTGGCCAAGACGTTGTCATATGTCCCGGAGAAACAACCGTTCTTGAAGCAACGGGCAGTTTTACTACGTTGGTTTGGATAAATGGGCCAACAACAGCGCAATACGAAGTTGGAGCTGCGGGAAATTATCAAGTAACCGCCGAGCTGAATGGGTGCTTTACAAGTGATGTTGTTTCCGTTAGTGTTCAGAGCATACCGAATTGGTCTCTGGGAAACGATACTACCGTCTGCAGTGTACCGGCATATTCCGTTGAATCGTCTGTTCCTGTTTTATGGGAAAACACAATTATTTCCAACACTTACCTGATCCAATCAACCGGTATGATTCACGCTGTATACACGTATATGGGTTGCGATATTTTGGACAGTGTTTATATCAGCGTATCTGCACAACCCACAATTGATCTAGGAAATGATACTATCCTTTGTCCAAATGAAATACTCACAATTTCAACCCCAACTCCATATAGTTGGAACGGCCTAACTATTTCGAATTCATACACTGTTACGGAGCCTCAAGAACTCATAGCAAGTTTTTCAGACGGTGTTTGCAATACAAGTGATACACTGCTTATTGCCTATGTAGAACCATTGAGCATTCCTATCCTAGACGAATACACCTATTGCTTTGGTGACACAATTACGCTTTCCGCAATATCAAACGGAGTGCAGAATATTGTTTGGTTTGATGGTGCGGATTCGCCCACACATATTTTTTATGAAACAGGGGTATATGAGGTGACAACCTCAAACTCATGTGAGACCATATCTAAATTTTGGAGTATGGAATTCGTCGACTGCGACAATTATGTTTTTGTTCCCAATAGCTTTACACCCAACGGAGATGGTATTAATGATTATTGGTTTCCTTCATTCAACAACGCAAGTAGCTTTGAAGTTGCTGTTTTTTCACGCTGGGGTGATCTTATTTTCGAGACCAAATCAGAAAAACCTTGGGTCGGAAATACAAATAATGGCGATTATTTCTGCTCCGATGGCGTATACGCGTATTCTGTTAAGGTTAAATTTAACAACGGGTCTGCTCAAGAATTAACAGGTCATGTTGTTCTTCTTCGTTAACGCAGAAGAATCACCGCTCCAACAAATCTCTCCGCATTTGTCTCTGGTGTTAGTGTCACAACAACCTCATAGATATAAGCATCTGGCTCTGCCCAATGTTCTCCGTCATGCACATTTCCAATCCACACTTTTTTTGGATCGTTCGTTTCAAATATGACATCTCCCCAACGGTCAAAGATTTTAAATGAATAAGGTGCTCCTTCCACATATTTGGTTATTGAGGGTCCAAACACGTCGTTCACCCCATCATTGTCTGGAGTAAACGAATTGGGAATATAAATAAACTCTTCCTGATTCAGGGTTACCGTATAACACTGAGCGTCCATACAACCTCCAAGACCAACTACATCTAGACAAACTAAGAAGTTATCTTCAAAATTCGAAGGAACATTAAATATTAAATCTTCCGAATTATACGTAACACCATTGATGTCCCACGTATAGGTTACTCCACCTAGAGAAAGGTTTGAAAAGGTCACTATTCCACCTGGAGCGGGTTCCACAGGCTCCCAAGTAAATGAGGCATTGGGGTTCGTCACTGTACAAACGGCATCTGTTGTTTGAGTATAAGCAGAACAGCCATTGGCGTCTGTAATTAACAACCCAATATCAAAACAAGAATTACCATTAAATGTATAAGGCAATGAATTTCCATTACCAACTGGATTGCCGTCTACAGACCAAACTGCTATAGAACCAAGTGGGTTTGATGTGTTCGTGAAAGAAGTTGTTACTGGTGCGCACCCTCCTGTTGAACCGACTGTAAAACTTGGAACCGGCAGAGGGTTAACTACAACAGTTATGTTATCCGAAGAAAGACACCCATTGTTATCAATGTTGTAATCAAAAGAAAACGTTCCAGCACCAAGCACTGAAGGATCAATAGTACCATTTACCGCTATCGGCTCGGTGCCGCTCCAAACTCCATTTGGACTTGCTGCCTGAAGGGTGTACGGTGGTTCATCTATACAGAAAGGACCTGCATTGGAGATGGTCGCATCTAAATTGGTAATAACCGTAATGTTGGTTGTAAACGATTGGCTGCATTGTCCTGCCGTTGCATAGTTTATTGTATAGTTTCCTGCTGCTGTATTCGCAGATCCAAATGTGCCATTAGCTGCGCTGGTTATTCCCGTACCAGACCAAATTCCTCCGGTTGTTGCAGCCGAAAGTGTTTGGGGTAAATCTGTTTGACAGAAAGGGCCGGCAGGTGTTATTGTACCATCTGGCACATCCAAAACTTCAATGTCTAATGTCGCCGAAGCTGGACATGGGCCTGAAATATCGTAATTCACAGTGTAAGGTCCAGGAACCAAACCGCTAGGGTCGAAGGTTCCAAGTGTCGCATTTGTAATTGCATTTCCAGACCACGTACCCCCAGGATCTGCCGCTGTTAAGTTAAATGGTGCCGCATTATTACACACGGGATTAACGGCAGTAATTGTTGCATCAAAGTTTTCATTCACTACCACATCAACTGTAAAGTCTCTCGGACAAAGACCGGGTGTTGTATACGTAACTGTATAGGTATTACCAGCCAGTGACGGCGAACCAAAACTACCTGTTGACGCACCCACAACTCCTGTCCCAGACCAAGTTCCTCCTGGAGTTGCTGCTGTAAGTGTTTCGGGTAACTCAACTTGACAAAATGGACCCGCTGGGGTAATTGTTCCATCCAAGACTTCGTTCACTATAATATCTGTATCATCTTGACTTGGGCAAAAGCCACCGATGCTGTAGGTGACATTGTAGGTGTTAGGAGCGAGGCCCGTTGGATCAAATGTTCCAAGAATTGGGTCTACAATTCCTGTACCTGACCACACTCCTCCCGCATTTGCTGTAGTTAGGTTAATAGCTGTATCATCTTGACACAAGGCGGCAATATCTGTTATAGTAGCATTGGATTGTGGAATTGCAGTAACCGTTACATCATCAGTGGAAGAGCAAGCACCAGAAACCACGGTTAGCGTGTATGTCTGGCTTGAATTTGCAGTATATGTTGGAGTAAGTGTTAAACTTCCATTTAAATTGGTGGTGGGGGTCCAAAAGAATGTCTCGCTACCTGTATTTGAGTTTGTAAATGACCCTGTCATAAGGGTATCAAGCCCTTCGCAAATATCAAAATCAAGCCCTGCATTTACAATAGGTACGTTTACAACCAAGATTTGTGTACCATCTACACTTCCGCATTGACCAGGAATACTGTAGTTTATGGTATGAGGGCCTGCCCCAGCGATCAGAGGATCAAAGAGGCCATTTACCGGGTCAATAATCCCGGAGCCACTCCATGTACCGGTAGAATCAACGGCCACCAATGTTTGAATTCCAGCGTCAGAGCATAGCGGACCAATGTCTGTAATGGTTGCATCACCAACTCCCGCAACGGTTATGGTGTATGAAATAGGGGTTCCAGAGCATGTTCCCAATGTAGGTGTAGCGGTCACCGTAGATACGATCTGACTCAGTTCTGAATTTGTTGCAACGAAGGTTGGAATGTTGGCCGTTCCAGATGCCGACAACCCCGTATTTGTGTTGTCATTACTCCATGCTACTGTGGCATTCCCCGGATTTACAGTCCAAACCATTGCAGGTACATTCGCTCCATCACAGTACATGTTTGACACGGGCGTTGACATACCGGGAGTTGGATTTACAATAACATTAATGTAGCCTGTTGTTCCTGTACAATTGTTAAGTACAGGGGTAACGCCAATTACGCCTATCAGCATGGCATTGGTGTTGTTCGTTGCATTGAATGCTGGCATGTTCCCGGTTCCCGATGCTGGCAGTCCAATCCCAGGTGCGGTGTTGGTCCAGTTAAAAGTAGCACCAGCTGGTGTAGATGTAAAATTCTGGGCAGGAACCTGTTGGCCAGCACACAGAGTGTAGAAACCACTAATATTAGCCGTAGGCGGGGTTACTACCGTTACTGGTAACGTAGCACTTGCCGAACATCCATTCTGTAAAACGGTTGCTGTAAAGTTCCCATTATGCAGCGCGGTGGCAGAGGCAATTGTTGGTGTTGCTCCGAGAGCAGCATAGTTCGATCCAGGCGGACCTTGCCATGCAACTATTCCACCTGTAGTTCCCGAATTCAAAGTGAGTGGAGAGCCCAAACAAACGGGGCTATTTGATGTTGCATTTATAATGGGTGACTGATTAACCACTACATTCGTGGTTCCTGTGCAGGTTGCTGCTCCAGTTGCTGTAACCGTATATAAGCCAGCGTTGGCCGTAGTTGAGCTCGGAATTGTTACCGATTGACCGGTTGCAGAAAATCCATTTGGACCTGTCCAAGTATACGTGTAATTGGCACCTGCGTTTGAAGCGTTTAATGTAATTGTAGCTCCCGAACAATATGGCCCGGTGTTGGAGGCTGTTACACTACAAAACGGAGCACAACTCAAACTACCGCCACCGGCAGCCTCAGAAATGGAAACACTTCCAGAACACCCCCCCCAATTTGTTACCAATAAAATGTAAAACTGACCAGTAGTTCCGTTAATGGTAAATGAGTTATTTGCAGCGGTAGTAAAACTACATTGAATTGGCGCGCCTAGATTACCACAACCTGCAGCCACCGAAGTAAACGGGCCCCAAAGCGCAAAATCTTGGTCGCATGGACCCGTCTGATTGATCGAAATATTTCCCGCGGTTCCCACTTGCAAAACGAACCATGATGGATTGGGCTGACCACCCAAACAGCCGTAGTTGTTTCCTGGAGCAGCACTACCAATACCCGTAGGTGCAGTGTAGGTAAACGTTGTACCAGAACAAATGGGCACAGCACCAAGGCAATTCGATGATATTTGAGCATGTGCATGTGAGAACACAAACAAAATCATCACAAGCGTGATGCATGATTTTACAAGCGGGCCAAGGTTCTTTTTCATAAATACGACAACAAGACGGAAGACGTTCGTAGTAAGTTGCTTTTAGTTACCAAATTTACGGCAGAAGATCCTCTGAATGCATGACCTGTCCGTTCTCATTATACACAATAACGTGTGCAAGATTTTCAGAGATTTCAACGATCATAAAACCCAATTCGGAACGAGCAAAACTAGTAAAATCAAATGGTGCTTGTATTGGCCTTGCTTGAGCACCTGCACCCGATACAATGCAACAAACGCCAGAGGGTGGGTGATGAATTTGTAAATCATGTTCGTGTCCGCACAAATAAGCCTGAACACCAAGTGTGTCAAATGCTGTTTCAAAAGCCCGCATATACTGCGGCAATTGCTTTCGCATACCACACGTGTACATGGGATGATGACCAATAACCATTTTCCATTTCGCAACGCTTTGTGCCAATGCACCCGTAATCCACTCTTCTTGCTCCAATGTATCCTGTGCCATTAACATCGGGTGTGTGGTAGTTCCTACTATGTCATCTTGAAAGGGATTGGAGTCCATAAAAAACAGCTCAACTGAAAAACCGTCTCGCACTTCCACATGACTAAAATGTTTTGAAGGCATTTTCCATCTTGTAGAAATTGCAGTGTAATCGAGCTCTGCCGTGGGGTTACCTCTATAATCATGATTGCCTAAAACGGCATACCAAGGGCACTGCAAAGAAGGTTGGTTATATACCGCTTCAAAACAAGATTGCCACAGCGGCTCATCAATACTCGTAACTCCATTCGAATATATGTTATCTCCTGTACTTATAATAAAATCATACGGACAAGCATTGCCAATACCCGCCATTGCTGTAGCTACCTTACGTTGATCCTCTGAACCCCACATTCCCCAATCGCCAATAACAGCAAAACGAACTATGGAATCATTACACGGGAATCGAGGAGTAGAACAGGGCTCAAACTCTGCCCGACACGAAATCAAAGTTGGTCCGAACATCATTAGCGCTAACCACAATCCCAACACGTTACAATTGGTCATCTTAATTTTTAATTTATTTCAAAAATAGAACAGGTTAAGAGTATTTTTGACGAAGTATGCTAAAGCAGTCACTTCAATTAAAACTACAACAAAGATTATCTCCCCAGCAGATTCAACTTATGAAAATGCTTCAAATTCCAACCATGGAATTGGAACAACGCATTAAAGATGAAATGGAGGTTAACCCAGCATTGGAAGAGGGTGGAGAATCTAAAGAGGAAGATGAAAGTTCCGAAGAAAATGATTTCGAAGATGAGGCGAATACAGAGGGCGAAGATTTCGATTTAACAGATTACTTCAGTGATGACGAGGTTCCTGACTATAAGCTGCATGTCAACAACGCTTCTCCTGATCAAGAAGACAGAGACATTCCAATTGGATCTGGAAAATCTTTCCACGAACAATTGTATTCTCAAATCCAACTCAGAGAATTAGACGAACATGAACAATTTTTAGCCGAATATCTTATTGGCAATCTAGATGATAATGGGTATTTAAGACGAGAACTTCAAGCCGTTGTGAATGATCTTGCTTTCTCATTGAATGTTCAGTCATCTGTTCAAGAATTAGAAAACATTCTTCAAGAAATTCAGGAGCTAGACCCTGCCGGAGTTGGTGCACGCGATTTGCGCGAATGCCTCATTATTCAAATTAAACGAATAGAAAAGAAGGGCGCACACACGGCTCTTGCTCACGAAATTATCGAAAAGCATTTCGAAGAATTCACCAAAAAACACTATGAAAAAATTGCAAAAAAAATTGCAATTTCTGACCAAGAATTAAAACCAGCCATTGATTTAATTCTGCATCTCAACCCAAAACCAGGGGATAGCATGCAAGATTCATCTCGAACAATCCAACACATTATTCCAGACTTCATGTTGTTCGTTGAAAATGATGAATTCAAACTTCAATTGAATGGAAGAAATGCCCCTGAATTAAGAATCAGCAAAGAATACAAGGGAATGCTTGAGCATTATTCAAAACTCAAGTCAAAAGATCAAAAATCAAAAGAAGCTGTTCAGTTTGTTAAACAAAAAATTGACAGTGCTAAGTGGTTTATTGATGCCATACAACAGCGAAATAATACACTTATGACCTGCATGGAAACCATTGTAAACTTTCAAAAAGAATTCTTTTTATCTGGAGATGAGACCAAACTCAAACCCATGATTCTCAAGGATATTGCCGACCTTTTGAACATGGATATATCAACCATAAGTCGTGTTGCAAATAGTAAATACATTCAGACTCCCTATGGAACCTATTTGTTAAAGTACTTTTTCGCAGAAAGCCTGTCAACAGATGAGGGAGAAGAGGTTAGTTCAAGAGAGGTGAAGCAGATTTTAAGAGATGCAATAGCTGCTGAAAACAAACGTAAACCACTAACCGACGAAAAATTAGGTAAGCTTTTGAACGAAAAAGGATATAACATTGCTCGCAGAACGGTAGCAAAATACAGAGAGCAACTCGGAATTCCAGTAGCAAGACTAAGAAAAGAGTTATGATGGAAAATAAAGCGGCCGTAATTTTTGCGAAAACCCTTTCCTTGGTTTTTCATCCGTTAGGAATGCCTCTCGTTATTTACTTGCTTATTCGCTGGATTGACCCGTACTACATAGCACCTGCACAAGCAGACTTCTTCGTTTTTCTTTTACTTATCACAAACATACTTGCCCCTGCCGCAAGTATACTTATTATGATCAAGTTTGGAATGGCTAGCTCAATTGATTTGAAAGATAGAAAAGAAAGGTTCGCACCATACCTACTTGTCATCTTCTACTACATCGTATCATACTCTCTTCTTCGCTATTACGGACCCATGCTACCCATGGAAGTGTTTTCATTTTTCTTGTCTGTTATCATTTCACTTATTCTATCACTAGTAATCAATTATTTCTGGAAAGTAAGTGTACACATGTTGGGACAAGGTGGTGTCTTTGGCTCATTGGTTAGCCTGTCAATACTCCACAGAGCTGACGTAACATTGTTCATCATATTCACACTAATTATGGCAAGTTTAACCGCTTATTCAAGGTTGAAATTAAACGCACACACACCGAACCAGGTCTATGCTGGATTTTCTCTAGGTTTTATTTGCAATGTTGTTGTATTAGGATTCAAGATCTTTCTTTGAAACCCAATTCCACGCGTGTTCCAAAGCATGTTCAGCGCCAAACAAACAAGACCAGTTCAAATGAAGCTTGGCTTTATTTGAAACAGCCCATATGGCAGAAATATCACCAACTCGCCTTGGACTGTATGTAATTGAAATGGTTCTGCCTATCACTTTTTGAAATACGTCTAATATTTCCTTAACCGAAAATCCTCTACCAACACCGAGATTAAATATTTCTAAAGCATTCGTCTGGTTAAAGAGCAATGACTGTACATGTGCACGAGCTAAATCACAAACGTGAATGTAATCTCGAATGCACGTGCCGTCTGGAGTGTCATAATCGGTTCCAAATACATGAAATGTATCACGCTTCCCGAGTGCAACTTCACATAAGATTGGAACTAAATTCGTTGGTGCAACTCGACTGTCTTCTCCAAGGTAACCCGTTGGATGCGCTCCAATTGGATTAAAATAACGAAGTATCACTAAATTCTTTATCCCTTTAGAAGCTAACAACAACTTCTCACATGATTGTTTTGTCTCGCCATATACCGAAGCAGGAGGTTGTAGAATACAATTTTCATCAACCGGATTCACCTCAGGAGTTCCGTAAACCGTGCAAGAGCTAGAAAAAACCAATTTCTCTACATGAAATTCAACACACAGCTTTTGCAAAACCTCTGTAGAAAACACATTATTAAATCTGTATTTTTCTGGGTAAATCATAGATTCCTCAACAGACTTCAATGCAGCAAAATGGATTGCGCCATGGAAATCATGCTTTTCAAAAACACTCCGTAAGTGCTCTTCACTTGAGCAATCAAGTTCGTAAAAATCAATTTCTTTTCCTGTAATTCGCTTAATGCGGTCTAAAACAAGTCTTGAAGAATTACTTAAATTGTCTACCGCAACTACCGCAAACCCAGATTGCACCAATTCAACAATTGTGTGAGATCCAATATAACCCAACCCACCGGTTACTAAAACTTGCTTTTGCATTCTCGCAAAGATAATCCATTCATCTTGAAACCATTTTCAATTCATTGCGTAGAGAACGTAAATTCAAAGAACATGAGACCCGTTGAAACTAGAAAAAATCAAGCGAAAAGTTACCTATTTCACTTGCTTAATGGCAACTCAATCTTATCTCAGGAACTGCTTGAAAGTATAGTTCATCAAATTCCAATATATCTTCTTAAAATGGAAACTTGTCTCTATGACAATCGACTTGATGAAGCCGCCGAATATGCGTCAAAAATAAAAAGCGCATTCGGTCTTCTGCGCTCGAATCAATTGGTTGCTGCATATGAAACCGCGTTGAACGAAAATGCATTTCAACAGCCAATTACAATGAAAAAGCAAATTGAAGATTTAAAAAAATTGTCATTTGAATACTTGAAGACCTTATCGTGCGAGGCTTAATAATAATTTACTATTTTGCGATGTGAATAATCAATCGCATATCTCTTATTTCAACGAATTATTTCAAATTCATGAAGATGTAAAGCTCTGTAAACCCTGTGTTATTGAAGATGGTATTATTCACATTAGCGAAACTTCGGAACAGCTTTATACTTCTTTTTTTAATAAAAAAATAAGCGAAGTTGTAATTGAAAAATTCGTTCCCGCTTCAGGTGCTGCGACTAGAATGTTCGCACCACTCACTAATATTCAAATTGAAAATGTTGACCCGGAAGCGGAACAATTTCTTCTTCAAATTGAAAAAATGCCCTTTGCCCCCCTGTTAGAATCTCAATTGAAGAAATCTAAATTAGGAATAAAAGAATCTATTCAAGAAAGTAAGTGGTCTCTTCTGATTGAGACCCTATTAAGTGAAACTGGTCTTAACTTTTTAAATAAAGCCAAAGGTCTCATTCCATTTCACCAATACGCAAATGAAGTACGAACAGCTTTTGAAGAGCACCTATTTGACTTTTCACTTTTTTCTAAACACACCAAAAAAAATAAACTTCACTTTACAATACAGCAGCAATTTCAATCTGAAATTGAAACGCTACTTGGAGCATTTTCAAAAAAACACCAACTTGTTTGCCCAATAGAATACAGCATTCAAAACCCAGATTCTGATATTCCTGCCATGGATGATTCTGGAAATTTTCACCACAATGCAGATGGAAGTATTTTTCTACGTCCGGCTGGACATGGGGCACTTATTCAAAACCTCAATTTACTTGGCGGTGACTGCGTTTTCATTCAAAACATTGACAATATTCCAAATGAAGAATCGCAACCAAAGGCAAGGCAAAAGAGACAGGTCATGGGCGGAATTTTATTAAATATTGTAGAAGAGAGAAACAGATTATTCCATACCATCCAAGAATCAAATGATATAGAAATACTGCACGAAGCACGCGCCTTTCTCACCACGTGGTTTCAATGTCAAGAAACACTTAATGATAAATCCAATGTACTTGACGCATTAAACAAGCCAATACGTATTTGTGGAATGGTAAAAAACACCGGAGAAACAGGCGGTGGCCCATTCTGGGTAACATCGAATGGAATTATTTCGAAACAAATCATTGAATCGGCACAGGTAAACAAGAAAGAATGTGAGCAAAAATATATTTTCGAACAGGCAACACATTTCAACCCCGTAGATCTTGTTTGTCACTTTAAAGATCCTCTTGGTGTAAAATACAACCTCGATAATTACACTAATAAGCAAGCCACTCTGTTAAGTGAGAAATTAATCTTTGGTAAAAAATCAAAGATCATAGAACTACCAGGGCTTTGGAACGGCGGCATGTGGAATTGGAACACTGTATTCATTGAATTACCCGTATCGAGCTTTTGTCCTGTCAAAACAGTTAATGACCTTTTAAAACCGGGACACCTCTTTAAATCAAATTAAAATTCCACCGCTCTGTCATATGCAATAGCTCAGAGTCATTGTCATTTGAAGCTACAATAATGGTGCGTTCAGCACTGCATTTTACCAACGTGTTCGCATACCACTCTTCACTTTTTTTATCTAAATGAGAGCATGGTTCATCTAAAAATAAAGCGTCTGTCTTTGCGTATATAGCCAGTCCTAATTTAACCCGCTGTTTCATACCACTCGAAAAATGCTTGATTTTTTTATCCCTGTGATTTTCTAACTGCATCAACTCCATACACTCATCAATAGACACGGATAAGGGTTTTAAATCTGAATAAAATCGAACATGCTCTTGCAATGTAAAGTCTTCATAGAGCCCAAGAGCCGGAGAGCAAAATGAAATATGCTTGTACAATATTTTTTCTTCCACCTGCCTATGAATCAACCCTTCTGATGCAATTTGTAGACCGGCAATGATTTGAAGCAGAGTTGATTTCCCCGAACCATTCGAACCTACAATTCCAAGGCGAGAACCCGATTCAATTTGTTTATTTAAATGTCTAAAAATGAATCCCCTTCCAAACTTTTTTCCTATGTCCTCTAGTTCAATTTGCATTGAATCATGTTGTTTGAGCACCTTTGACAATCCCCTTATCAGATCGAGCAATAAAATCTAAGACCTGTTTTTTTTCCGCTGTATCGGCCATTTTTTCAATTTCACTAACACCTTGTGCCTGATTCTTATTGTAAACAAACAGAGCTCTGTAAATGTCTTCTAACTGTCTTACTTGATCATCAGTAAAGCCCCGCCTTCTAAGTCCTATGCTATTTACACCAATGTAACTTAGCGGCTCTCTCGCAACCTTAATGAACGGAGGAACATTTTTTCTTACCAAAGACCCGCCTGCCACAAATGCATGATCACCAACTTCAATAAACTGCTGAATTGCAACAACCCCTTCAATAACCACCCAATTTCCAATGGTCACGTGACCTGCAATATTGGCGGAATTTGCAATTACACAATTATCCCCAACAAATGCATCATGAGCTAAATGTACGTAAGCCATTAAAAGGCAATTGCTCCCGACTTTCGTTGTCATGCGATCTTTCGTACCCCTATTTAGCGTGCAGCACTCGCGAATAGTAGTATTATCACCCACCTCTACTGTTGTTTCTTCACCGTCGAATTTCAAGTCTTGTGGAATGGCAGAAATAACGGCTCCCGGAAAAATTCGACACCCCTTTCCAATTCTTGCACCATCCATAATTGTTACGTTCGGACCTATCCAAGTGCCATCACCAATAACCACATTACCCGAAATGGTTGTAAACGGACCAATCTCTACGTTCATTCCTATTTGAGCTCTTGAATCTACTTGTGCTAACAAACTTATCATGCCTGTGTAATTTCTTTGTTTGCCACCTCTTTATCTTTAACAACCTGTGCCAACATCGTTGCTTCCATCACTTCTTTACCATTAACGTAAGCAATTCCCTTCATATTCACCAGCCCTCTTCGAATGGGCGACTCCAATTGAAGTCGGAAAACAAGCGTGTCTCCAGGAAGGACCTTTTGCTTAAACTTAACCCCATCTATTTTCATGAAATACGTGCTGTAAAGCTCTGGTTCTTCAACTTTACTTAAGGCAAAAATTCCACCTACTTGAGCCATTGCTTCAATTTGTAAAACGCCTGGCATGACCGGATTATTTGGGAAATGGCCTTGGAAAAATTGCTCGTTCATGGTTACGTTTTTCACGCCAACAATGGACTCCTCATCCATTGAGATTATGCGATCTACCAACAAAAATGGATATCGATGTGGCAACATGGCAGTGATATCATTGATATCATAAACAGTTTGCGACAAGTCAAATTTTCGAATTGAATTTCTCTCTTTATCCCATTTCTTTAAAACCTTAGCGAAAGCAACGTTACCCGAATGGCCTGGTCTTGCAGCCAATATATGTCCTCTTAAAAACTTACCCGTTAACGCTAAATCACCAACAATATCCAATAATTTGTGACGCGCAGGTTCGTTTTCAAACTTGAGTTTAATGATATTCAAAACACCCACGCCCTCAATCTTTACGTCCAATTCTTCTCTGCCCAGCGCATGCATGATATTTTTTATATGTTCTTCTGAGTAATCGCTGTCAACCATGACAATTGCATTATCTAAACTTCCACCTTTAATTAACCCATTCTTCGCCAAGTATTCCAATTCTCTGAAAAAAACAAAGGTTCTGCATTGTGCTATCTCCGTAGTAAAATCACTTAATTGATACATCGAGGCGTGTTGCGTGCCCAAAACCGGAGAATTATAGTCAACCATAACAGTTATTCTATATTCCTTTCCAGCGGTTGGTACAGCTAAAAACTCAACTCCTTTTTCAGCATCTTCAAAGGTTATGTTTTCATCCAGATCAATGTATTTCCTATCGGCGCTTTGTTCTTGTCTTCCAACGCGTAAAATTTCTGCTACAAAAGGCCCCGAACTTCCGTCCATAATGGGCATTTCAGGACCTGTCAACTGAAGCAAAGCATTATCTACTTTACAACCGTATAGTGCTGCTAAAACATGTTCTGTAGTATATACTTTCGCACCATTTTGCTCTAATGTTGTTCCCCTTTGTGTACTTACCACACGATCACAATCTGCGTCAATCATCGGTTGCCCCTCAAGGTCTACTCTCTGAAACTTATACCCGTGATTGTCTGGCGCCGGTAAAATAGTAAGCTCAACCGGCTCTCCCGTATGAAGTCCAACTCCATTAAAAACTATTTTTTCTTTAAGTGTTTTCTGCTTCGTTGCCATTTTCTTACTTTTTAACCAGTGCTACCGCTTGATTCGCCAATTCTTTAATCTCATTGGAACTCATTTTTCTTTTCTGAACCACCTTCATTCTAACGGCAGACAATACGCTCGAAATCCACATTTCAAATAAAATATTGACGTTAATTTTACTGAATTTTCCTTGCTTTTGTCCTTCTTTAACTATTTCCTTTACAGCCGTTAATGCCCCTTCAAATTCAGCATTATCCATACTAGGGGGTGTATTTCTATATTGAATTAAAGCATGAAATCGCTGTGGCTCTGAGCTTAAATAGCCAAACAGCTCTATCCAAATCACACTCAACTTCGAAACAGGTTTCAATACCTTATTAGAATACGTTTCATTACAAATTTTAGCCATTTCCGTGCACGTTTCTAGATGGACCGCATCGAAAAGCGCCTCTTTACTTGGAAAGTGATGATAAATTGTTCCAACCGCCACCTTTGATAGGTTAGCCACTTCAGACATTGGAGACGCGTGGAATCCGCCGCCAGCGATTAATTTCAAAGTGGTATTTACCACCTTTTGTCTTCTACTTATTTGTTTTGCCATAACCGAATATTCGTTCGGTCAAAGATATTAAGTCAATTCTAGGTTAAAAAAGAAATTTATCAGCACGGGTATATTGAAAACCTCTGACTCTGCTTAATTTCGAAAAAAAAATGATGAGCATTCAAGAGCAAATAAATGAAGACATCAAAGCGGCAATGAAATCGGGTCAGAAAGATACGTTGCTGGCTTTGAGAGATATTAAAAGCAAACTCTTATTGGAAATGACTAAGGAGGGCGGCGACGGTGTTGTGGATGATTCAAAATCCATTCAAATCCTTACAAAATTATTTAAGCAAAGACAAGAGTCCATAGAAATCTATAAAACTCAAAATAGAGCCGATTTGCTTGAAGAGGAACAAAAACAGGCCGGTGTAATAGCTGCCTATCTTCCAAAACAATTAACAAAAGAAGAGATAGAGGAAGAAGTTCGATCTATCATTTCACAAGTGGGTGCATCTAGCCCAAGTGAACTAGGAAAAGTTATGGGAGTAGCATCTAAGCATTTTGCAGGAAGGGCAGATGGCAAACTCGTATCTGAGGTAGTTAAAGCACAGCTATCTGGAAACTAATGGAAATCATTGGCCGGAAAATTCATGTTGATTTACCAGAGCTAAACGGCTTCAATATCCCAGCAAAAATTGATACTGGAGCATTTCGAACTGCCGTACACTGCGAAAAAATTGAATTGGTTCAAGACGAATCGAAACAAAAACTACATGTATCCTTAAACTGGGGACAGGAAACTTTGTTGTATTCATTTGAAAAGTTTCAAAAAAGAACCATTAAAAACTCCTTCGGACAAACTGAAGAGCGCTTTTGCGTTCGAACACTAATCTTAATCAAAGGAAAAAAAATTCGTTCTGAAATTTCATTTTCCATTCGGAAGGAAATGAGATACCCTGTTCTGGTTGGACGAAAAACCATTGGAAAAAAATTTCTAATCGATGTTTCAAAAGGATTCTAAATGAAAAGGGGCCGCCTCTCCCGAGCGACCCCCTCTACCCTAACATTTTACTCTACGTTAGTAGATAAATTTAGTTCCTACAATTTCATTCTTGTTATTAACAATTTGCACGAAATAAACTCCTTTAGCAACCGAAGTGGTGGTGCTCAGTTTATTCATACTTGCCGTGCGTGTTATTGAATCAACCAACTGACCAGATACGTTATAAATGGATACTTGATATTTTTCTTCATCATGAAAATTTCCAAAAAGTGTCAGTGTTCCATCTTGATAGTTTGCAACAACATTTTCTTCCATTTGTGTATTCAACACTTCGCTTCTTCGCATAACAAAACGCGGTTCGTCACTCTTGCTAAGCGTGAGATCTACATGTATTGGTTTCAAACCAATAGACCGGGTTGCGCCTGTAACCAAGTCATACAGCTCCCAACCTGTACCCACACCTTCAAAATTCAAAGCATACACTCCACCTTGTTGAGAGAAGGCAATCACATAAATTTCTTGGTCGTTTTGAGTATTTATTCTGTTGATTGCATATTCATTCCCCTGTGCATCAACCGTAGCTAAAACAGGAACGGTATTCAATGGAGAACGCATTTTAAGCGCATCACGCTGACCATCAAAAACAGCATCATCACGGTCATCAAAAACCAAAATGGTCTCATCTTCAACTATTCCATTCGTGAGTTGAATACGCGCCACGTCTACATTGGATTTAAATGTCCCTTCGGTAGAAGTTTTCACGGTCTCTGTAGCTATTAGTTGCGGAGACGCCGCGTTTGCAATGACATAAAATGCCTGACTGCTTGGTATAATTGGACTGCCACCATATGTGCTTACTCCGTTGATGTAACTTGCATATTGACCAAGTGCAGCGTTCCAGACATATACGGCATTATTCATGTTGGTCTTTGTCCATCCTGTTGCATCCCAGTTAATAGCAGAAGGATACGGATTCGCAACCAAATTTCTGCCATCAGCTGATGGGTTTGATGTGTTCGTATACGTTACTGGAATGGTCTGGTTTCCTTTGAAAATAGCCCCGTCTACATCAATATTATACGTTCCGGCCGACACGTAAACAAAATATCCCCGCCCATCTACAATAGATTCATTAACGCTTCCAACCCCAGCAAATCCAGCATTAATTCCACCTGCAACGAATTCCAAATAATACTGTATGCTGTTGAACATTACAGCAGGATAATCTGAACCAAAAAATCCTGTTGTTACCAAATCGTCATTCCAATCATTAATGGTCTTATTCTGCGCTGGCGCGCATAGGTTCAGCCAACCGGTTGAGGTTGCAACATGTCGTCTTTGAATAGTTACATTACCCGTGATATCTCCTGTGGTTAATGGGCCAATACTTCCTGTACTGGTTGCGTCACTAATTAGGGTCAGTTTACCATTTGTGGTGAGTGTTCCGCTATTTATCTGAACCACTTTGTGTGCATTAACGCCCGGTGAATTTATAGATACACCGTTTGCGTTTGAAATAGTCAAGCCTTGTGCTTGAATCTGCTGTGTTCCGCGAAGTTGTTGTGGGAATTTTCCGTTCAGTGTTAAGTTAGCGGCTCCACTTGTTGCGGTTAGTGTACCATCTGCATTCACATCTCCGGTGCTGCTCAATAAAAAATTTCCTTGAGCAAAAGAGGCTCCTGGTCGTATGTCTAGACCATTACAATACACGTTATTGTCTGCAATCACATTAACACCAGGATTAATAACCAACGCAGCTTTGCCACAAGACAAAGAAATTACACCTCCTGTTCCATTCGGAGTAACAGCCCATATGGCTCCAGACGCCAAACCACTGGTTACTGCATAATATTTATGTGTACCTTCAGCTAATGTGAAAAGTGCGCCATTCGTTAAGCGAACACTTGAAAATTGAATACTATCATTACTTATTACTCCACTAATCGGAGCCTCGTCTGAAAAACCATTTGCTTCAGGGTCAACCACGAGGCATATGTCATTGGCATTATACGTTAGGCCATTTAAAGCAAATTTCAGATCAACCGTTGACACACTGCCCGTTACAGTTGCCTTCCAACGTCTACCCAATAAATTTGTAATTCCGCAATTACCCGCTGCGCCTGCTGTAGAAAATGCAGTTGATCCATTGTTATTTCCAACCACAACATAGGCTCCGTTGGTAAGGTTGGTACTTGACAACTCAATCATACCATCTGAATTAGCACTTCTAGATGAAATCTTAGACAATCCTTGACTTGTGCTAACGCCTATACCAACAAGATCATTATCATAACCAGAACCACTAAAATACAAATGATCCGAGTCTGCTAATGAGTGACCATACTTGATAGACAAGTAGGTTAATATTTGCTGTCTTTCTGTGTTTGTGAGCACCCTGTTATAAACGATAACTTCCCCAATATATCCTGAAAACCCAGATGTAGTATATCCTCTGCCTATTGCACCCGTGTTGGCAGAAATAGAAAAGTTTGAGGCTGAGGCGTCTGTGGATGAACTTAACACACCGTTTAAATACTCAGAAATTGTTCTACCCGCAGTGCTGCTCGACTCTGCAATTAAAACACGTGGAGTTTCACTACCAGAACTAAAAGCGGTTGAGGACTTGTTAATAGTAGAGGACCCCTGCCCAAAACGACAAGTATTATCATTCACCCAACCCAAATGCATTCCTACCGGAGAGGCTTGTTGAACTCCACAAACGTATTGGCTAGTCATGGCGTTGGTTCGTTGAACCACAGTAATAATTGTGAAATTTGAATTGCTGATTCCAGAAAAATCTATGTTGAAGAAACGGGTGCCCGAAGTGGTTTCAATTGCTGAATTGCCATTCAAAATTCCCTTTCTAAATCGAGGTTGAGCCGGTCCTGTGCTTTGAGTTGCGTGTTTGTTATTCCCGCTTTGATCTTGCCATGAGCTTAAATAAGCACCGTCAACAGCAGAAGATGTTCCCGCGTCTGCCTTCAACCAAACTGCAAGGCCGGTAGAAACGCCGCCGGGAGATTGTGGTCTTGCTTGAATTATGAAGAGTAATAAGCAAGATAAAAAGAAAATAGATTTTATGATTTTCATATAAATAGGGTATAATTCAAATACGATGTTTCTTTGCAAAGGTTTCATATTTCCGCTGATATACGACCAAAAATTATTTGAATTAAAAAATAAACAAATGTTAATTAATGATTTCGCGGTTTGTTTAGGGGTTAGACCATTCAAAGACAACCTTAAGATTCTCGATATTTTTTCAAAGGAAAACGGGAAATTTTCAGTACTATTGAGGGTCAACAAGAAACAACCTATTCCTGTTCCTCTTTCAATATTAAAATTTGAATGCTTCAAGAAAGAGGCTGGAATTGCCACCGTACAAAAGATTGAGACCATTCAATCAAATAGCGATGCCACTCTTTCACCTGTTGCTGCAACCACATCTCTTTTTATTTGTGAACTCATTTATAAATGCGTGCCCGAGCATTACATCAACAGCAACGTTTACCTTTTGCTTCTTCAAGCAGCTAACGAACTCAAGCAAAGTCCGGGCAACACGCTCATTGCCATTAAATCTACACTAACATTTCTAAGAGAGTTAGGCGTATTAAGTCAGGGGGAAGACCTGCATCAATTCCAAAAGTTATCAGTACAACTTCAAACATTCATTTCAAATACGTTGAACAATACTGACTTGAATCAAAAACTTTCAGGATCAGAGAAAAAAAAGGTGATGGAGTGCTGCTTACAACACCTGCGCATGCACTTTCAAACCAAACTCGAATTGAATTCACTCGAGTACTTCCATATTGTTTTCCAGGCCTAGTAGCTTATCTTCGCTTGACTATGATGTTTGCTGAAATTATAGGACAAGAAAGCGTTATTCAAAAACTGAGAAATGCAAAAAAAGATGGTCGTGTAGCGCACGCACAATTATTTCTTGGACCTGAAGGATCAGGAAATTTTGCCATAGCCTTGGCCTATGCTCAATTCTTAAATTGTCCTAACGCCTCAGAACTCGACAGTTGCGGAACTTGTCCCACGTGCAAAAAAATCAGTAACATTCAATATGCTGATTTACACTTTAGCTTTCCCTTTTACAATAAACCCGGAAAAACAGACACCTGCACAGATGATTTTGGTTCCGAGTTTCGTAATCTCATTCTGCGCTCGCCTTATTTTACCTACGATCAGTGGGTTGAAGAATGTTCCAAAGATCATAAGGCCCTCTTATTTAGCGTAAAAGAAGGGGCTAATGTTCTACACAAGCTCTCGCTCACTTCATATGAAGGTCAATACAAAATTATTGTTATTTGGAAACCAGAACTATTTAAAGCAGATATTGCTAACATGCTCCTGAAAATTGTTGAAGAGCCCCCAAAAAACACCTTGTTTTTCTTTGTTGCAAACAGCTCTGAGAATATTCTGAACACCATTCTCTCTCGGGTGCAAATTATTCAAGTTCCGAAATTAAAATCTTCCGTCATTCAAGAGGAATTAACTCGCATTGGAGTTGATGCCGGAAAATCAAACGCTATTGCTCATTATGCAGATGGCGATTGGTGCGCTGCTCAAAACTTAATTGAAAACGAAGATCCCAACGAATTCTTGGCTGTTCAATTTCAATCTTGGATGAGAAATTGTTATTCCAAAAAAATTTCAGCTCTATTTAGTTGGTCAACAGAAATGGCTGATCAGTCTAGAGAAAGACAAAAACAATTTCTTCGTTATTGCTTGCACCAAATAAGACAAAATCTCATTCTCAATTACTCTAACGATTCATCTCTAGCACAACTAACAGAGAAAGAAAGGGCTTTTTCATCAAAATTTTCACCATTTATTAATCATTTGAACGTAGAAGATTTAATGCTGGAACTAGAAAAGGCATACACCTGTGTGAGTCAGAACGTTAATCCAAAAATTCTATTTATGGATTTATCAATAAAAATATTTCGCTTACTTCAAAGAAGACAATAAAAAAAGACCTCGAATTGAGGTCTTTTCTTTTGAGGTCCCGAGCGGATTCGAACCGCTGTACAAGCTTTTGCAGAGCTCTGCCTAGCCGCTCGGCCACAGGACCTTTGCGCTTGCAAATATAGTTGTTTTTTTTACCCGTATCGCCTGCGAACAGAAATAAAAGAAAACAGCTATTTTTGTGACAAATAATTTCAACATGAACAAAACGCTTGGCATTTCAATCATTGCAGCTCTTGCCCTATCAACACTTGGTTTGGCTATATGGGTGAAATCAAGTAGAGACCGAATTGCGGAGCTTGAGAAAGCCATAGGACCTTATCAAGTGCTTCAAATGGACCTTGGAAATGCTTCTCCGGAAGATGTTGTAGAGGCCTTTAAAAGCATGGAAGACTCGCTTGTGCAAATGCAAATGATGTATGACACACTAAGCACAGACAATGCAGAAATGATGTCTCGCATTGAGGAACAAAAAGCTCAAATCTCCGCTTTAATTCAAAAAGCAAAAAACAGAGATTACGACATTAAAAAATTGGTTGCTGAAACACAAACACTTCGTAATATCATGAAGGGTTACATTCATCAAATTGATTCTTTACAACAAGCGAATGATCGACTTTATGCAGAATCGCAAGATGCTAAACAAAAAGCTTCAGATGCTGAAAACAGAAGCAGAGAACTTGAGTCTGACTTAAGTCAAACCAAAGAACAGGTTAAAACCGGCGCCGTTCTCTCTACAGGCGGTTTCGTGAATACTGGAATAAGAGAACGTGTAAGTGGTGCTGAAACCACTACAGATCGTGCCTCGAAAGCCTCAATGATTAAATCCACTTTCACTTTGCGTGAAAATAAATTAGCTAAACCAGGTAGAAAAACCATTTACATGAAGGTAGTTGATGCGAGTGGAAAAGTTGTTAGTGGAAAAGGGGGAGGGGCTTTCACCTCTTCAACAGGGGCCGATACGTTCAGCGCTTCTCGTGAAATTGATTATCAGAATTCAGATACCGACATCAGTATCTATTTCACTCCGAACGGACCTCTCTCAAAAGGTGTTTACAAAATTGAACTTTATGAGTCTGGAAGCGTAATTGGCAGAACAGAAATTTATTTGAAATAACCCATTAATAAGCTCTGCCCTGCTTGCCTTCTATATAATTGATGAAGGCCTTGTTTACCACCTTATTGCCTCCTGGTGTTGGATATTTACCAGAGAAGTACCAATCGCCCTGATTGTTTGGACACGCCTCATGCAATCCAGAAATTTTCTGAAAAATAACGGTGATCTTCGCTTTTGCTCCTTCAGGAGTGACCAACTCGGCAATTTTAGAAGAAATTTCTTCGTCAGTGAATGGCTTGTACACCTCTTGAACGTAATTCTTAACGGTTTCCTTTGGTGCGTTTTCTTGCTCTTTGCACTTCAAATAGACCTCATCTAACAAACCTGTTAAATTTCGCTCTCTTAAGAGCGCAACACAAGCCTGAAATGCAATAAAGTCTCCCATTTTTGCCATGTCAATTCCATAACAATCAGGATATCTAATTTGAGGAGCTGATGAGGCAATGATTATACGCTTGGGTCCTAATCTATCTAACATTTTAATGATAGACTTTTTCAGTGTTGTCCCCCTAACTATTGAATCATCAATAACTACCAAAGAATCTACCCCAGACTTGACAGTTCCGTATGTCACATCATACACGTGCCCCACCATCTCATCACGTGCAGAATCTTGGGTGATAAACGTACGCATTTTTACATCTTTTATAGCAATCTTCTCAATGCGAGCGCGCTTGCGAATAATTGATTCTATCTCTTCTTTAGAATAAGTACCTGAAGTTAATTTTTCAATCTTTACGTCATTGAGATGATCTTCCAATGCTTTGATCATACCGTAAAAAGCCGTTTCTGCAGTGTTCGGAATGAATGAAAAAACGGTCTTATCTAAATCATAATTCACTTCCTTCAATAATTGAGGAACTATATTTTGACCTAATGCCTGCCGTTCAGCGTAAATATCTGCATCGTTTCCACGAGAAAAATAAATACGCTCGAAAGAACAAGGCGCTGTGTGCAACGACTTCTTTATCTCCTTGATTGAGCTGGCACCGTCTTTCTTAATGATGTATGCGCACCCAGCAGGTATTTCTTTTATTTCACTTAATGGAACATTAAACGCCGATTGAATCGGTGGACGCTCACTAGCCACCACACAAACCTCTTCATCTTCGTAATAATAGGCCGGGCGAATACCTTGAGGATCTCTATAAACAAACGCGTCACCGTGTCCCAACATGCCGGCCATGGCGTACCCACCGTCCCAATCTTTTGACGCGCGTTGCAAAACCTTCTGTATATCTATATTCTTGGCAATCAAGTCTGAAATTTGCTGGTTTGAATACCCCTGTGCATGGTACATGTCAAACAACTTTTGATTCTCCTCGTCAATGAAGTGCCCAATTTTCTCCATGACCGTAACGGTGTCTGTTCTTTCCTTCGGGTGCTGACCCAATTCAACCAACAGCCCGAAAAGCTCATCAACGTTGGTTAAATTAAAATTCCCAGCTAACACCAAATTACGGGTCATCCAGTTGTTTTGTCGCAAGAACGGATGACAATTTTCAATGCTATTTCCACCGTAAGTACCATACCTCAAATGCCCTAAAAAAACCTCTCCTGTGAACGCATAATTGCTCTTCAAGAATTCAGCATCCTTTAATTTTTCTGGCGAAGTCTTTCCCAATTCGTTGAACCTATTCATTGCCTTTGCAAAAACTTCTCGAACAGGTTGTTGATCATTGCTTCGAATTCTCGAAATGTATTTTTTTCCGGGAAGCGGATCAAGTTTTATGTTTGCAAGTCCAGCACCATCCTGACCTCTGTTGTGCTCTTTCTCCATCAACAAATACATTTTATTGAGGCCGTAAAAAGATGTTCCGTATTTATCGGTGTAAAATTGAAGAGGCTTCTTCAATCGGAGTAGTGCAATTCCGCACTCGTGCTTGATGGCGTCACTCATGGAGTGAAAATGATTTTGCGCGAAGATACAACCTCTGAATCGTGATTGAAAGAAATACTTTTTAGAAAAGAAATCTTTCGATTTTATTAGGAAAAATCAGTGATAAATATTTTTCAAATTGCATGAGGTAAGTAAAACTTTAAAATCAAAAATTATGAAAACAGCAATTGCATTTTTCCTTGGTCTATTGGGTATATGCCAAGTTGAAGCTCAAGAAATCTTTGGTAAGATTTTAAATGAAGAGGGGGCCCCGGTTTATAATGTTGCGGCTCGAGCAGAAAGGAACGGTGCTGTTTACGGCGTTTTCACTGATGACAATGGAAACTACAGAATAGGTGGTCTAGAGCCTGGTAAATACAAAGTGTCCTTCTCTTTAATTGGTTATAATCCTATTGAGCTTTCACAAGTAGAGGTTACCGACAATCAAATTAAAAAGCTGAATGATTTACAACTCTCTATTTCCGTTGGCGATGCAGGCAAAACAATTGTGATTAATGGCGGATACATTGACGAGCTTATTGATCCAAACGGAGGAACGCAAGTTGTACTTCGTTCAAAAGATTTAAAGAATATGGCTTCCGCAAACGGAGGAAATCTAAAATCAATTGTTGCAAGTATGGATAGCGGAATTAAGTCAAGCCCTAGAGGCGATGAATTGTATTTCCGAGGAAGCAGATCGGGCAGTGTGGTTTATTTCATTGATGGTGTGAAAGTTTATGGACAGGGAACAAACGTTCCATCTAGTGGAATAAGTAGTGTCATGGTCTACACCGGTGGAGTTCCAGCAAAATATGGCGACAGCACAGGTGGTTATGTAGTGGTTAACACGAAAAGCTACATTGAAGAGATGCATGAAAAGTAATCGATAATCATTTACCGATTTCAATTACTTTTGACCTCTTGCTTGATGAAGAGGTAAATGAACCACAAAACTCCTGAAATACTTCGTACCCGAAACGAACTTCATGTATGGCGAAACCAACAGCACGGCTCTGTTGGTTTCGTTCCAACAATGGGGGCTTTGCATGACGGTCACATTTCACTTGTACATGAAGCAAAAGCCACGTGCGACGTTGTACTTGCATCTATTTTTGTCAACCCTACGCAATTCAACGATAAAAAAGATCTTGAAAAATATCCGCGAACAGAGGCCCAAGACATTGCACTTCTTTCGAACTCAGCTTGTGATGCCATCTTTATTCCGAGTGTAGAGGAGGTTTACCAAAATAACGTTGCTTCTTTAGATTTCAATTTCGGCTCACTAACAAGGCTTTGGGAGGGTAAATTCAGACCAGGGCATTTTAACGGGGTCATTACAGTAGTAAGTAAGCTTTTTGAACTTACACAACCAACCGTTGCCTTTTTTGGTAAAAAAGATTATCAGCAGCTTTTGGTCATATCACATTGGACAAAAATCAACCAGTTACCCATTGCGATTGTTGGTTGTGAAACCATTCGAAACCATGAAGGACTTGCTATGAGTTCGCGAAATTCACGGTTATCTGAGGTTGAGAAAACTGCTGCACTCGCAATTTCAAAGTCGCTTTATTTCCTACGTGAAAGAAAAGGAATTGACTCGCTTCAAGAAACCCTGGCTTTTATCAAGAATCAATTCATTGAGCCCGCAGGTGTTCGACTTGAATATCTCTGTTGCGCAGACAGCGAAAGCCTTGAACCATTCAAAGAGTGGCCAAGCGGTTCTTGTGTTTTGCTAGTTGCCGGTTGGGTCGGTGGGGTGCGATTAATAGATGAGCTTGAGGTGAACTAATCAGTAAAGTTCTTTTCTTCCCACTTATTCACTGCTACTGAAGCAACCGCGTTTCCTACCACATTTGTTGCTGACCTACCCATATCTAAAATGTGGTCTACACCTAACAACAAAAGAAGACCTGCTTCGGGAATGTTAAAGGTGCTCAGCGTTCCGGCTATAACAACCAATGAAGCTCTGGGCACACCAGCAACACCCTTACTTGTTATCATCAAGGTTAAAAGCATGGCCAATTGATCTCCCCAACTTAAATCAATTCCATAACTCTGCGCTATGAACAAACTCGCAAAAGTCATATACATCATGCTTCCATCTAAATTAAAGCTATATCCCAAGGGTAAAACAAAACTGACAATTCTGTTTTTACAACCAAAACGCTCCAATTCTTCTAATAGTTTTGGATAAGCAGACTCACTTGAGGCGGTTGAAAAAGCAAGTAAAAGTGGTGTCTTAATTCTTGACACCAAGCCCTTGACTTTTTTTCCAATAATTAAAAAAGCAATAAACAAGAGTAATAACCAAAGTAACAAAAGCCCGCTGTAGAACTCGCCAATGAATAGCGCATAGGTGCTTAAAACTCCAACGCCCTTTTTTGCAATAACGGCTGTCATAGCTGCAAATACAGCAAAAGGCGCAACATACATGATCGCTGAGGTTATTTTCAGCATCGCGTGCCCAATGATATCCATGGCATGAATAACCGATTTTCCCTTTTCGCCCAAGGCGGCCAATGCCGTTCCGAAAAACAAGGCAAATACAACAATTTGTAGAATCTCATTCGACGCTAACGATTCAAAAAGGCTACTTGGAAAAATGTGTGTAATGAATCCTTTTAATGTAAGAGCGCCGTGGTCTACCCCCGCATCTAAAGCTTCGTTCGGAAGAGGCACATTCAAGGAAGAGCCTGGCTGATACAAATTCACAAGTAAAGCACCTAAAAACAGAGACACAAATGAAGCAGAAAAAAACCAAAGCATAGTCTTTCCTCCTATTCTACCCACGGCTTTTAAATCTCCCAACTTGGCAACACCTGCAACCAAAGTGGTAAGAACAAGTGGGGCTATTATCATCTTGATTAACCTCAAGAAAATATCTGTTAATATGGATAAATATTCCAGTATTTTTTTTAGGGTTTCGTTTTGTGGCTCAGGCGCTCTTAGCTCTTGCTTTATTTGATCTGATAACGTTGTATCCTTTCCGTATTTTCCAATAATTTTGAACAAATTGTTTAGTTTTTCCTGATCAGAAATCTTGGGATTTGAAACAATCACAGCAACTTCTGAGACTAACGAATCCTGGTTGTTACTCGCCCATTTCAACGTTGTCTGCTCTATTTTCTTAATCGTTTCAGACGGTGTTTGAGCCTGTGGTGCTGGGAATGAAACATTTAAATACCAACCGAACAGAATTCCCAATACAAGTGCAATAAAAATCCACGTAGTAAGTCCGAATCTCATATTCCAAATTTTCGGCAAGATATTACCAAAAAAACAATGCGTTTCTAAAGGTCTCTGATTAGTTGATTCATTACCCGTTTTTCTATTGATTTCGCAAATCCGGGAATGCCAATATTAAACTTATTCGAACACTCTACGGTAACCTCCATTTGCGTATCAGCCTCTTGAATTTTTAAAATCACTGTTTTGCCCAAAGAAGTAAGGCTAAGCCCCTGCTCTGCTACAATAAGACCTGATTTATCGTTTATTTCAACAATATAGAATTTCTTTTCGTGGAGAACGTCTGCAGCCGCATTGATAATCGCATGCTTTGAGCAGTAAAACTTGTTTTTTTCCAAAGCGTTGAAGTTAAAGTTAAGGCTTGGTAAATATAGCTGAACCTATATGCTACACATTTGTTTTCAATAAATTACAGACACTTGTAATAATATTATTTACCAATAAGAGGTTCTTTTATGACATCTGTATAAAAGTACAAGACCACATCTGTTTTCGAGGAATTACACTATTTCAATTGAAATAGTTTGCATAATTCGAAGAATTTTTATAATATCTTTGCAAACTCGAATTAAGGAAACCTCAACAGTTTATGCAAAAAACGAAAGTTCTTTTTGTTAGTCAGGAAATTGTTCCGTTTACTCCGGAATCCACAATTGCCAATCAAGTAAGACAAATTCCGCAAGCCATTCATGAAAGGGGGAAGGAAACCCGAATTTTTATGCCTCGCTTTGGTAGAATAAATGAAAGAAGGCATCAACTTCATGAAGTTATTCGACTTTCTGGGATGAATTTGATCGTTGATGACACCGATCATCCTCTTATTATCAAAGTAGCAAGTATTCCACAAATTCGTCTTCAAGTATATTTTATCGATAACGAAGAATTTTTTCACAGAAAAGCATACTTGCATGATGAATCTGAGCGTTTGTTCACAGATAATGATGAACGCATGATTTTTTTCTCGAAAGGAGTTTTGGAAACAGTAAAAAAATTGGGTTGGGCACCAGACGTAATTCACTGCCACGGTTGGTTTTCAGCACTAATGCCTGTTTATGTGAAGCAGTTGTACAGTCAAGACCCCTATTTTGCGGATAGCAAAATTGTTGTTTCGTTGTACAAAGATGATTTTCCTGGAAACTTAGACAAGCGACTACATAAAAAAATTCAGTTCGACCAAATCAGCTCTGAACATCTTGGAGACTTAGCAACTCCTAATCATGCCAACCTAATGCGCATGGCGTTGCAACACGCCGATGGTGTAGTTATTCATGAGGAAGGGGTAAATGCAAAGATTCTTGCTGATTTAGAAAAAATGAATGTTCCCATTCTGAAGGCATATGAATGTTCCGACTTCCACGGAGCCGTTGATGAATTTTTTGAAGCTGTTCATACCGGAAAGCAAATTTTGGCTGACTAATGATGCGTCTAACCTCGCTTTTCACTTTGTTTTTTGCTTGGAGCATTCTCTTCAACTCATGTGAAAAACCAGAAGCGCTAAATGCAAATGAATTGCAACCCACTGAAGATGTGTTGTATTCGAATCAAACAGATACCTTGCGTCTTGTTGCCTCTACCGTTTATGAAGACACTATAAAATCAGACGATTTATCAGCATCACTTTTAGGTGGACTTTTGGATCCTGTTTTTGGACTAACTACATGCGAATTTGCAACACAATTTACTCTAGCCAATGCCAATCCAATTATTCCTGAAACAATAGCCATTGACTCTGTCATACTTTCTTTCGCATACAATGGCTACACCTATGGTTCATTGAAAAAAATGAATTTCATTATTCGCGAATTGAATGAGCCTATTTTTAAGGATTCAACGTATTCAAGTTCCTTCATACCAACAAGAAAATTAGAAAATCTTGTTAACGACCCTGAACAAGGAGTGCATATTGAACCATACAATTTCTTTTTCACTTCCTCCGATTCCTTGTTACCTCAATTAAGAATTCCATTAAAAACAAGCCTCGGGTATCACATTCTTCAACCAGATAACCCAGATGTTTTAAACTCAGATACTGATTTTCAAACATATTTCAATGGTCTTTACATTGAAACAACCCAAACCTCTCCAGGTGTTGTTGGTTTAGATTTAACGAATATCAACTCTAAAATCACAGTCTATTATAGATATGACGACAATGGTATTGCAGATACCACCTTTTTTGAATTTCCAATTACTTCTGATTGTGCAAGATTGAATCATTTCAGTCATGATTACACTTTCGCCACACCTTTTCTAAGTGGTTTATCTACTGATAGCACCTCGAGTCTGTATGCCTATGCGCAAGCTGCAGCAGGACTAAAAACAATGATTGAAATTCCGCATTTAACCAACTTTTCAGATTTAAATTCCACCTTAGTGAACAAGGCAGAACTCATTATTCCTTTCGACTTGAATCCAAAACAACTTCCACCAAGCCAAGTATTTCTTTTCTATAAAGATGAAGCGGGCGTTTTACAAGCACTTCCCGATCAGTTCACGGGTAATATTGGTGGGAATGTTGATTTGATAAACAGACGATATCGTGTGAATATTTCTCAATACATTCAGCAAGTTCTCATGGGAACCATACCTAATGGTCCCCTTTATTTGGTGAGTGGAAACGCCGGAGTAACTATCAATGGCGTACAATTGCATGGACCGAATTACTCGTCTAATGCAAGTGAGAATATGAGATTAATACTCACTTACTCGAATTAATTATGTGTGGAATTGTTGGATTCATTGGCAATGAGCCGGTCTACGAAAAAATCATCAAAGGATTAAGTAGATTAGAATATCGAGGTTATGATAGCGCGGGGTTAGCAGTAATCGAAAACAATGAGCTGTTGGTCCGAAAATGCAAAGGCAAGGTCGCTGACCTACAAAACAATGTGGGTAGTCAGGTTCTTGGTTCTACAATTGGAATAGGACATACCCGTTGGGCCACTCACGGTGTACCTAACGATGTAAATGCCCATCCGCATTTTGGAGAAAATAAAAACATTGCCCTCATTCACAATGGAATCATTGAAAACTACGCCTCTTTAAAAGAGGCGCTTATTGGACGCGGACATCATTTCGTTAGTGAAACAGACACAGAGGTGTTGGTGCATTTCATTGAAGATATCCGCGACAGTGAGCAGGTTTCGTTATTCGAGGCGGTGAGAATGGCGTTGACAGAAGTTGTGGGCGCTTATGCCATTGTTGTGCTTGATCAGAGCAATCCAGATGAATTAATTGTTGCTAAAAAATCTTCGCCATTGGTTATTGGAATTGGGTCAAATGATGATTACTACATCGCAAGTGATGCCACCCCAATTATCGAATACACGAAGAATGTTGTTTATCTCAATGATGAAGAGGTTGCCAAATTAAATAGGCGTGAGGGGTTAACCATTGTTAACATTCAAAATCAGAAGCAAACGCCATACATTCAAGAGTTGGAATTGAAGTTAGAAGCAATAGAAAAAGGAGGGTATGATTCGTTCATGCTGAAAGAAATACATGAGCAACCACGCAGTATTCAAGATTCTTTTAGAGGTAGACTTAACCTCAAGCAAGGGGTTGTTAAAATGAGTGGTATTGACGATCATGAAGAGCGGTGGAAAAACGCAGGAAGAATTGTTGTTGTTGCCTGTGGCACCTCGTGGCATGCTGGATTGGTTGCTGAATACCTTTTTGAAGACTTTGCCCGAATTCCAGTTGAAGTGGAATATGCGAGTGAGTTTAGATATCGAAATCCTGTATTATTTACGGATGATATAGTCATTGCAATTTCACAATCGGGCGAGACCGCTGACACACTAGCGGCAATTGAATTAGCTAAAGAAAAAGGTGCTTTCATTTTCGGCGTTTGTAATGTTGTTGGATCTACAATATCCAGAGCAACACACAGTGGCGCATATACACATGCAGGACCTGAAATTGGTGTTGCTTCAACCAAGGCGTTTACAGCACAGGTAACCGTTCTTTTTCAAATGGCCTTGGCACTTGCTGAAAAGCGGGGAACATTAAGTTCTGGAAGATTGTCGCGTTTGGTTGCTGAGCTAAATTCGCTTCCAATAAAAATAACCGAGGTTCTAAAAACAAATGAACAGGTAGAGCAAATTGCTCAGATTTATAAAAACAGAAGCAACGCCCTGTATTTGGGTCGTGGTTACAGTTTTCCTGTTGCGCTAGAGGGTGCTTTGAAACTCAAGGAAATTTCTTACATCCACGCCGAGGGGTATCCTGCAGCTGAAATGAAACATGGGCCTATTGCGTTGATTGATGAGAACATGCCGGTGATTGTTATTGCAACCGAGGGTGCTTCATACGAAAAAGTAGTGAGCAATATTCAGGAAGTTAAAGCGCGTAAAGGGCAAATTATTGCTATTGTAACCGAGGGAGATAAAACCGTGAAAGCTATGGCCGACCACGTGATTGAAATTCCCCGAACTGACGATAGTTTAGTTCCTATTCTTTCTGCGGTGCCTCTTCAATTGTTCTCTTATCATGTGGCAATTATGCGCGGATGCAACGTAGACCAACCAAGGAATTTAGCGAAGAGCGTAACGGTAGAGTAGTTTTTGGAAATCGTCCGTTTTACACCTTCGAAAATTAATGGTATTTTAAGAAAAAGGGTTAGCTCATATCGGAGTAATACAAGTCCCTTGATTGGTCAGTTACGCTAATGTAATTAATAGTATTCAATCAGAACTAGACTAGTTATACCGTCTTTATATAAGTAACTTAACATAAAGAGGCTAATTGGTAGTTTATTATCACTAACATTTTTCTGAGTTGTAACAATCGTTTTGTCTTTATTGTTAACCGTGTATACTCTCCTAGAATAATAGTCCCATCCGTTTTTGTGTAAAGTATAAAAAACATCGGTAGGGTATATCCACTCCACACAATCGGTATCAACACCTAATCCATTGAAAATTTCATAAAGAAGAGAATCTGAGGTATTATCCAAACGATCTGTAAACCATTCCATAATACTATCATTGGATGTTGCCTTCCATGGGGTTTCAAAACTGTATTTTTTTTGAGATAACCCACTAAAACAAAAAAGAGATAATATCGAAAACAAAATTATATGTCTCATATAATCGAATTTTTATTGATTTGAAATGACTGAAACAATTTAACAATTTCTCTTCATTCTATTAGGTTTGAGAAAATTCCGAATTATTAATTATCAGTTTGTAATATAGGCCGATGAAGAACCGAGTATCTCCATAGCCACTCTAAATCCTACTCGTGAAGACGACTGATTTAAATACATTGTTTCGAATTTATAGGTCAATAACGACTCGAAGGAATCTGCCCAAGAACCTCCCTTTATCATCTTCAAAGATTTGTCATTTCCGTAACTATCTTCAACCCACTCAGCAACATTTCCACACAGATCATAAACATCAAGACCTTCATTTGGAAAAGACTTCACGGGTGCTGTATATTCATAATCATCGTTTGAAGAAAAAATATAGTCTTGACTGAAGTTCGCTAAATATTTTCCTTTTTTATTTGTGAGTTGAAATCCGTCCCAGGCGAAAAACTGATCAGTCCCGGGCATATAATTCTTTGTTTTAGTAGCAATGGTCCATTCACTTTCCCGGGGCAATCTAAAACCACTAAATAACAGCGGCTCACGGTTCATCGAATCCTCTTTATACCAATTTTCATGGGCTTGAATTAGCGTGTTCTCTGTATGGTAAAGAGATTCTCTACTTATTACATTGTTTGTCAACAACACCCCTTCATTCAACCTTATCGTTAGCCATTCACAATAGGCTTTAGCCTGCAGCCAGCTTACGCCAACAACCGGATGATTATCGTATTCTTCAACATAAATATAATCCATATGGTATGGGAAATGAGTCTTTTCAACACAAGTGATGTCGGGAAAAATCTTAACGGCACTGTCTAATTGATCGCAGACATCTCCATGATTTTTGTTACTTGTGATGTAAATCAGGGCGTCATTATTAAAAACATTCATGCCCCTTCGTTTAATGAATAATCTCGATTGAATAATCGGATCGCTCCAATCGAGTGGAATATCCTCGTTGTAATTTCCATTCGGAAGTCTTTTTTCTGGGTAAGTCTCTGCCAATAAATCTGCGGCCGCCTTGGCTCTCACCCAGTTAATAAATTCTCGATACTCTCTATTGGTTACTTCATGATCAGATAAAAGAAATGAAGAAACTGTGCAAATGCCCCAAGACGCTTCATCGTATACTTTATTTCCTGTTTTGAAATCCACCAACGAGTCTTCATGGAAAAAAGATTTATAAGAACTTCCCGGGATTAACCTTAAGTTCCGAGTCAGTTCATACTTCGTTAAATCGATTGGTTTTTGCTTTGGGATTTCAAACTTTCCCCCATCGTTGTTGTACTCCCATCCTGTGGCAGTTTGCTTTATACCGCAGCCGGTTAAGGTAAATAAACCTAAACTTAATGATGCGGTCTTAAGGGTTTTCGAAAAAGTAAATTTCATAATGGTGGTTTTAAATAAATATTCCATGTCATCTCTGAAAGGTGTTTGCTTAAAAGACGAACGCAGGCTTTTATAAAAAATTATAGTGCCATTCAATTCAAATTGTTGTTACGATTAATTCCAATAAAAAAGGGCCTCAAATGAGGCCCTTTTAATATTCGATAAACTTCTCTTAGAAATGGAAATGAACCAATACTTGTGCTGGAGCAACTCCGAACGCATTGTTGTCGGTATCAATACCAAACGAACTACCACCCGCGGTAGTTGTAGTGGTGTTTCCAGAAGCGCTATACGTTGTTGTAGATGCATCTCCAGTAGAGCTAAGGCTTAGGCCCCAACCGAACTCGCCGCCGATAGAAATCTTAGGTAATACAAAATACTCCACACCAACAAATGCACGAGCACCTATTCCGAAAGAAGAACCGTCTTTCACTTCAAGCGGCGCTCCTTCAGCATTGTTTGCATACTCATAAGTTATTTTTGATCCGCCAAGGCTCAAACCAGCCATAGCTCCATAGTAACCCTGAAGGCGGGTTGATCCACGACGCTTCTCAATACCACCTCCGATAGTGATGTTATTGTAGCTATCCTTGGTTAAATCTCCTTCTGTGGTGCCTGGAGTAGATACTGATCCAAAACCAATACGAAGCATTCCACGGTAAGCCATGTCGTTGGTCATGAACTTCTTTCCAGTGATAGCAGCTGCGCCGTTGGTGTAGCCCATACCAAAACCTGTATTTGAGCCGTTGTTCAACATGTTACCGAAGTAAGACAACATAGCAGATGCGTCTGCACCAATAGCGTAGTCGCCAGCCTCTGGTAGATAGTTCTCACCTTTCTTAGATGTTAACTGAGCATTCATTGTGCCCACAAGCGCTAAAGAAGCGAAAAACAAAAAGATTTTTTTCATGGTTTAAAAATTTTGATTTATCCAAACTTATGCGGAAGAATAACTAATTAGCCTCAGTCACATTCAACATTTCAACAACCGGTCGTTAATTGCGCTGTTGTTCACATAAAATGAACGGGTTAACTCATATCGCAGGAATAAAAAAGGGGCCACCTGCCCCCTATGTTTTTTATTGCCCAATGGTTTACTTTATGATTTTATAAAGTTCTTTCAGATTCGGTTCTAAAATAATCTCTATTCTTCTGTTCGCATTCTTGTTTTCAGGATCAAGTGGGTGGTATTCGCTGCGACCCGCGGCAGATAATTGTTCGGGGTTAATAGAACTATTTCCTGTTACAATCTTAATCACCTCAGTTGCTCTCAACACGCTTAACTCCCAATTGTCGCGAGGTATAGATGTAGAATTAATTTTGTCTGTATCGGTATGACCCTCAACAACAATATTCAAATCTTTCTCCGTTTGAATAATTCGGGCCAATTCAATGATAGCCGATTTACCCTCCGCGTTTACCTCGGTTTTTCCAGAAGCAAATAAGAGTTGAGCTTCCATGCTAACATACACCTTACCATTCTCTTCTCGCACCGTAATTCCCTTGTTTTTGAAGTTGAATAACGCTTTTTCTAAACGCTCCTTCAACAACTCACTAGCCGACTTTTGCGCCATTAAAAGCGAGTCTAACTCCTTAATTTTTCTCTCGCGCTCAACCAATTCCTTATTCGCCTTCTCTAAAGCCTTTTGTTTTTCAGCAATTGATTTTCCCAATTTGTATAAAGAATCTTCCTTGATCTGAAGTGCTTCTTTCTTTTTTTCAAGTTCTAAGAGCAGTTCTTTATTTTTGTTATTCGACATTTTTAGCAACTCCTCGTTTTTTTCGAGAAGTTCATTATTCAAATCATTGACCTTGTCATACATGCTGCGAATACGTCTGTACTCCTTGCCGTACATGGTTGTGTCTTCCTGCAACTTACCCAATTGCTTTTTCTGTGTTTCCATTGATGTGGAAAGCTCTTTGGTGGTTGAGTTCAACTCATCCACTTTCTTCTGCAATTGAACATTCTCCTGATCGGAATTCTCTTTTGAATTTTTCAATTCACTGTACTTACGCTGAGGCACACAGGCAATCAACAACATCATTGCTGAGATTATGGCCAGCTCTCCAAAAAAATTCTTTTTCATTTTTCTTGCTTTATTCATTCAAACAAAAATGAAACAACCACTTACATGGAAAAGATGAATATCATTTACTTTTTAACCGCATACTGTTCGTCATCTCTTTGATTTTGACTCGTTATACGAAAAAATGCGCCTCATTTTCGTGCCCATGAATCGCATTACGTTCCATTCCGAAGGGTATCGCGTGCCCAGGCTTAAAAAACACGATTTAAAGCGCTGGCTGATTGAAATTGCTCAAAATCACGACAAACAAATTGTTCGTCTCGCCTATAATTTTTGTACAGATACCGAACTCTTGAAAATTAATCAGGAATTTCTACGCCATGACACCTTAACAGATATTATCACATTTGACTATTCAAATCAACATCTATTAGAAGGTGAAATTTTTATCAGTCATGAAAGGCTTGTGGAAAACGCTAATTATTTTCAACAAGAATTTACGCATGAATTTCTTCGCATTTTAGTCCACGGGCTTTTACATCTTATTGGTTTCCAAGACAAAACGAAAAAACTCAAAGAGGAAATGAGACAAAAAGAAAATGAGGCTATCCAACATTTTTTTACTATTTTAGCAGAAAATAAAAGTGTTAAAAAAAGATAAAAATCCGTTTCACGTGAAACACATGAAAAATACATACGACGTCATTGTTATAGGTGCTGGTCATGCAGGAAATGAAGCCTCGGCGGCGGCGGCAAATTTGAATTGCTCAGTTCTCATGATTACCATGGACATGAGTAAAATTGGGCAAATGTCTTGCAATCCAGCTATGGGTGGGGTGGCTAAAGGACAAATAATCAGAGAGATAGATGCTCTTGGTGGCTATAGTGGAATTGTCTCTGACCGTAGTGCAATACAGTATCGAATGCTGAATAAAAGTAAGGGTCCTGCCATGTGGAGTCCGCGAACTCAAAATGACCGTATGTTATTCGCCGAGCACTGGAGGTATGTGTTAGAGGAAATTCCAACGCTTGACTTTTGGCAAGACAGTGTAAACGAAATTCTCATCGAAAACGATCGGGTTGTAGGTGTAAAAACAGCCATGGGTGTGGTATTTAAATCCGCAAGTGTTGTTGTCACAAGTGGAACCTTTTTAAATGGCACGATACACGTCGGAGAAAAGCAATTTGGTGGTGGAAGAATGGGAGAAAAGGCCTCTACTGGTATTACTGAACAGCTTGTAGCTCTTGGCTTTCAAGCCGGTCGTATGAAAACAGGAACCCCACCGCGAATAGACGGAAGGTCGCTGGATTATTCCAAAATGGAAGTACAACCAGGTGATGAAAATCCAGTGCGATTCAGTTATTTACCGCAGCCTCAACTGCAAGAACAGCGAAACTGCTGGATCACTTATACCAACACTACTGTGCATGATATTCTAGCCACGGGATTTGAAAAAAGCCCCATGTTTCAAGGTCGCATAACCGGATTGGGTCCTCGCTATTGCCCATCCATTGAAGACAAAATAACACGTTTCGCAGATAAAACGTCGCACCAACTTTTTGTTGAACCAGAGGGTTGGAAAACGGTGGAAATCTACTTGAATGGGTTTTCAACCAGTCTACCTGAAGATGTACAATATGCGGCGCTGCAGCAAATACCTGGATTTGAAAATGCAAAAATGTTCCGTCCTGGTTACGCCATTGAATACGATTACTTCGCACCAAACCAGCTTAAACCAACTTTGGAAACGAAAGGAATTGCAGGGCTTTTCTTTGCCGGTCAAATCAATGGAACCACGGGGTATGAAGAAGCTGCGGGACAAGGAATTGTAGCGGGAATGAACGCGGCGCTGCTTGTCAACGAAAAAGAACCATTCGTGCTTCAAAGGAATGAAGCATACATAGGCGTGCTTATAGATGATCTCATTACCAAAAGCACAGAGGAACCCTACCGTATGTTTACGAGTCGTGCAGAGTTCAGAACCTTATTGCGACAAGACAATGCCGACGAACGATTAACTCCACTCTCTCACAAAATTGGTCTTGCGTCAGACGAGCGTATGAACCGACTCAATCAAAAACAATCTGCAATCAAAGAATTAAGTAAAGCATTAGAAAAAACATCTGTAACTCCAGAAGAAATCAACCCCTATCTTTCCACAATTGGCTCTACTTTAATTGATCAAAAAGTAAAAGCTAAAACAATAGTAACCAGACCCCAAGTAAGTATCTCCGAACTTGTTCGCGCTGTGGGCTCATTAACGCCAATTATAGACACTTTCTCAGATCAGGTAAATGAGATTGTGGCACAGGTAGAAATAACTTTAAAATACGCCGGTTATTTAGCTAAAGAAGAAGAAATGGCGAAAAAACTCACCCGTCTTGATCATGTCAAGCTTAATCACGATCTCGATTATTCACAAATTAACTCGTTAAGCTCAGAGGCTAAGCAAAAATTAAGTCTGGTAAAACCAGCAACAATTGGACAAGCATCACGTATCTCTGGTGTTAATCCAACTGATATTGCTATCTTGCTTACTTATCTAGGAAGATGATGGGCATTATACCACAATTAGGTATTGGATTTAAAAATCACGCAAAAGCATTTGAATTCATTTTCAAACACAATTTGTGGTATTACTTTTTCTTACCCGCCTTCTTAACCATTATTCTATTTGTTCTGGGATATTGGGGAATACAATCCGTCTCTCGGTCACTAACAGAGTATCTCGTTACGCAACTGTTTCCTGAAAGCTCAGAAGGCTCTATTCTTCAAACAATCATTGATATTCTTGCAATTTTTATTTCACTTCTTATCAAATTTCTTCTCGGTTTAATTCTTTACAACTATCTCAAATATATTGTACTGATATTTTGCTCACCTATACTTGCCCATCTATCTGAAAAAACAGAAGCCCTTGTAACAGGTATATCCACGCCTTTTTCTTTTACACAATTTTTAAAGGATATTTCACGTGGAATATTGGTTGTTTTTCGAAATTTTATCATTGAAACAGGAATCTTTGTTGCATCATTGTTGTTTGTCTGGATACCTATCTTAAAATGGTTTGTATTTCCTATACAATGGGGTTTCAATTGGTATTTTATCGGGTACAGCCTATTCGACTATTCTTATGAAAGGAGGGGTTGGCCCATATCTAAAGGAACAATATTCACACAAAGACATAAATCCCTTGCTATTGTTCATGGATTTGTCTTCTCACAAATCATGAAAGTGCCATTCGTTGGAATTTGTATAGCGCCTATAGTTGGGATTGTAGCAGCAACCTTATGTTTTCTTGAACTCGAAAAAACTACTACTTCATAAACTTCTGGCCATTAACTTTGGTTAAGACACCCTGCGCATAAAATAAAGTCTGCACTACATTACCAAACTCATCATAATATTTCCAATCACCCGATTTTTCACCTCCTTCAAATTCACCTTTTGATTCCAACTTACCATTATCATAAAAATATTCATGCTTCCCAATAGCAACACCCAATTGAAACGATCCAGAAAATACAACAACTTCACCCCTTTTAAAAACCCACTCCCCATCTTTTTCTCCTTCCACATAATTACCTTCTCTTACTAACTCATTAACCATTTCTTTCCATGTACCCTGGCGCAAACCATCTAAATATTCACCTTGTAACAAAATTGTTCCCAATGAATCATCGGCCAACTCCAAGTAGGATCCATTTAATTTACCCTTTCTGTAATTTTCTTCCCTCAATAATTTTCCACTAGGATAATACCATTTCCAAGGACCTGTTAGCAATCCATTTTCGTATTTTCCTTGTTGTTCTATCTTCCCGTTTTCAGATAAAAAAGTCCAAATCCCATATTTCTTTCCTTGTTTGAAATTCCCAATAGTTCGAATAAGACCATTTTGATAGAAATATTTCCATTCTCCCTCTTCCCTCCCTAACGAATCAAATTTACCCTCTGATATAGCTTGATCATTCAAATAAATACGCGTAGAAATAATGTTTCCCGTGGAATCGAACGACTGGAAATGTCCATGCTTTACACTCCCTCTGAAACTACCTATTTGTTGCACTCTACCCTTCTCATCATACTCTTTTTTAACTTCTATAAATTTTGTCTGCTCATCATTCTGAACCAATTGCCCCATTTCGTAATAGAGATATTTTTCGAAAACTCCTTGTCTGTTGTAATACTTGAACAAACCCTGTTTCAAACCATTCACATAATTTCCCTCCTCCTTTATCTCTCCAAAGGAGTACAACTCTTGCCAAAATCCAATTTTCTTTCCTAACCCATCATATCTATTTAACTTTTCTTGACTGTAAATAAGTCCGTTTTTGTAGGTTGTTTTTGTAATTATCCTACCATCAATTTCATCATATTCTTTCAATACACCAGATAAAACATTATTCTCATAAACACCTTGTTCTTTGACTTTTCCTGATTGAAAATAAACTATGTATTCTCCTTGCTTAACATTACCTGTATAGGTAAACGATTTTACTTTTCTTTCTAACGAATCGTAATAAATTTCTATTCCTTCCTTTAAATCATTCTTGTATGAAATGAGTTGACTCAACGATCCATTCTCTCTATAAAACTTCCACGTGGAATCCAGTAAAAACAATGTTCTATTTCCCTCTGATTTGAGTTTTCCATTGGAATAATATGTTTTCCAATACCCATTCGGTCTACCCTTTTCTATACTACCTTCAGAACTCACCACTCCATTTTGAAAATAATATTTCGTATACGTTACTCCTGGCTGAGACCATGAAAAATGAAAACTAATAACAAACAAGACCAGGGTAAGAATAATGTGGGTTGTTTTCATTTGCAATTTCATGAGACAAATTTGATTCATAATTTACAATCAACGTGAATTAACATAAATTAGTTTTTACACAACACTATTACATTACTATTTCTTTTTAATAAAGAATATAATAATAGTAATAGGGGTGTTCATAAGCTGTAAAACTTCCTTCTATTTCATTTTGAAATTTGTTTTTAAACGAATCATTAAATGGTTTTCAACAATTTTAAACTTATATATCTACTTGTATTCAATGAATTAACAAAATTTCTGAATTTATGTGATTATGATTTCTGTTGAAAAATAAGTATGGTGAAAATCCACGAATTTGGTTCATGAATGCGTCGAAAATTTGATAGAAAGAGATGAAACAATTTTTTGTAAAATTCATTAGTTTGTCTAATGAGAGAAATTAATAGGTTTAACAAATACAGTTTTCAACATTTACAAACAAGAAAGTGACTAATTATTTACCTCTCTGTTAGTAAGTGAAATGGTATTGAAATACCTTGCAGCAAATTTAAACAAGTGGAATTATACATTGGTTCTGATCATGCCGGATATAGCATGAAAGAAGAAATAAAAAATTGGATTCATATCAACTATCCAGCAATTTCTATTCATGATGAAGGTTGTAATTCAGCAGAGAGTTGTGATTATGCAGATTACGCACATGCTGTAGCAAGTAAAATTATAAATGATTCAAGAGGAATTTTACTTTGTGGTTCCGCCAATGGTGTAAGTATTGCCGCAAATAAGCATAATGGGGTGCGTGCAGCTCTTTGTTGGAATGAAGAAATAACAAAATTAGCCAGAGAGCATAACGATGCTAATATTTTATCTATTCCTGCCCGTTATGTAACACTCGAACAGGCTAAAGAAATGGTTAAACTCTTTTTTGAAACTCCATTTGAAGGAGGAAGACATTTAAGAAGAGTGGAAAAAATTGATATCATATGAGAAAGACACTATTGACTGTTTACAGTCTTTTGACAGCTTCGTTTGGATTTACTCAAGTTGTTTTGGATGCTCATGACAAACGTGATTATTACATGAATACCATCACGGTTGAAGAGTTGAAAGAACATCTATATTACCTCGCTGCAGACGAATTTGAAGGAAGAGAAACGAGTAAACCCGGACAGAAAAAAGCAGCTGCTTTTTTGGAGTCGTATTATAATCAACAAGGTTTGGTCTCTGGATCTTTAAATGGTGTTCAACAACAGGGCTTTCCATTGAGAAAAAGAAAATTAAACTCCACCACTGTTACGTTATCGAACGGAAAAATATTTAGTGCTGACAAAGATTTATTTTGTTTAGATGCAGAAGGATTGGAAGGAAAGACAGTGTTTTCTAAAATCATTTTTGTGGGATATGGAATTGATGCAGGAGAAGTGTATAATGATTATTCAAAAGTTGATGTAAAAAATGCTTTAGTTGTAGTGCGTGATGGAGAACCATTGGATAAAAAAGGTGTTCGTTCAATGCTTTCTACTGATGGTGAGAAATTAACGGATTGGAGTTATGACCCTGCATTAAAATTGAATGCCGCTAAAAAACACGGAGCAAAAGCCATTGCTGTTTTAAGAGAAGATTATAAGACGTTTTTACCACGTATTAAGTTTTGGTTGGAATCTGAAAGAATGGAGTTGACTGAAGACGATAACGAGCAATTAGCTTCGGGTATTCCTTTAATATTTATTTCAAAAGAAACGGCTAATCTCTGGTTGAACGGTGTGCCAAAGAATAGGAGAAAGAAAGACACAAAGACAAGTGAGTTTCAAGGAGAGCTTCAAATAAATGTTTCAGATGAAATTGTAAGTAGTGAGAATGTTTTGGCTTTTATTGAGGGTTCTGACGAAAAGTTAAAGAATGAAATTGTAGTTATTTCAGCCCACTATGATCACATAGGAATTGTGAATGGAGAAATAAATAACGGTGCAGATGATGATGGATCAGGTACCGTAAGTGCTATGGAAATTGGGGAAGCTTTTATTCAAGCAAAAAAAGAAGGGAATGGTCCTAAACGCAGCATTCTCATTTTACACGTTAGTGGAGAAGAAAAAGGTTTATTTGGAAGTGATTATTATACACGCCATCCAGTGTATCCTTTATCGAATACAGTCTGCGATTTAAATATTGATATGATAGGTCGTGTAGATGAAACGCATGAGGATGATAGCAACTATATTTATTTAATTGGAAGCGATCGACTTAGTATGGATTTGCACAGAATTTCTGAAGAGGTGAATAAACAAACGAAGAATATTAAGTTAGACTATACCTTCAATTCGGAAGATGACCCCAATCAATTTTACTACAGATCAGATCATTACAATTTCGCAAAAAATAATATTCCTGTCATCTTTTATTTCAGTGGTGTGCATGAAGACTATCATAAACCAGGTGATGACGCTGAAAAAATACTGTATGGAAAAATGACCAATATTGCTCAGCTTATTTTTTCTACAGCTTGGGAGATTGCGAATGCTCCAGAGCGTCTGAAACTTTCTGCTCAGTAGAGTGCAGGAAAAAAAACAAAATAATGAATAGGGTGGAAATACCCACCCCTGGTTGCGTGTTGAGCGTGTCTTCTGTGAAGCAAGAGGTTGTGAATATGACCAAAAAACATGACGCTCCAACCATATGGACAACACCCTTTAATCGCTGAAACAAGCCAATTAAGAGGATTAAAAAGAAAATAAGAGATAGTATACCACTATTCAACCAAAGAGTTAAGAATTGATTGTGTGGTTGCTTCGGCATGTTTTCACCTAGTATTTCTAATTTGCTATATTCCTCTTCAAATAGAGAGCGAGTATTTGTAACTCCTATACCCCCCAGTGGTTGACGGAGTAGAATATTTTTTGTGATATTAATTAAATAAAATCGTTGGAAAATAGAGTGTCCAACTGACTTTCCACCACTTTGGAAATTGGTGTATTCAAAATGAATTTGATACGCCCTTTTTTCAAGAGCGTTCCAATTCACTTCGAGGTAATTGGTATATCCGGATTTGATATTTAGAATATCAAGATCATTTAATGCAAAAACACCGCTTGCATCTTTAGACAACCCCTTGCTTGTTAGATACCGTATTGTGGTTTGTTTGAGGGGTTGATTTCGGTCGTCTAAACCCTCAATGTTAGTTCCTGTTCGTTGATGCCAAGATTCTTTTAATTCTACTTCAGCCAAACACGAGTAGGTGAGAAATCCATTTTCCGAAAAGAAGGGTGAATTATTGATTGTATACGTTTCACCCTTTAGGGTTTCATTATTTTGACAAGTTGGTTTTGGTGATGGTTGATAATAGAAGGGAAAAAGATAAATGAGTACAACAATAGGCGGAATAAATAACACGAATAGAAAACGAAACTTTTTCAATAATATGAGATAGGTAATACCGCCAATAAGAAAGAAGAGAAGACCACTAATTGTTGCTGTTATGTACAAGAATAACAGGCTGAGAGTAAGTAAAACGAATGGAACTAAACGATGGAATTGTTTATCAGACAATGTATGAAAGAACAATACAGATGCAAGTATTGAGAGCCGTATGTGAGAGATAAGGAAAGAGGCTTTACGCGGATCAGCTAGAGGATAGTGAATTAATCCATAAGCAATAGATGCAATGAGCGAGACTACGCACCCAATCACTAATGCGCTCCAAATGAATTTTGTTTCATTTGTTGTGAATGAATTAGGAGAAGAAAATAAGAGTGGTGCTATACAAAATGGTAATATGGCTTTTACTTCGTTAAAAACAGCTGAGTCAAAGTGAAAAGCAGCCGAAATTAGAATTGAAAGGAGAAGAAGAATGAAATATTTTGACTTTGTTAAAGAAGGGTATTTTTTTGTTTTAATAGCAATGGTAATTGTTGCTATAAACAAGAACCCCATTGCAATGGAGGCCCCGACGTTCCAAATGGGAATAAAGAGAGCCCATAAAGCAAGGGTGAGTGAGATTGGGGACAGAGAAAGTATTTTTCTCATTTATTTTTTATCTGTAGCGACAGAGGACAGGATAGTTGAGTATTGGCTACTTGACAAAACCTCAGATGATTTTTGAATAAAAAAATCACGATCTAAAGAGTATTCTAGAGCACGAACTTCATGAAAATACATTTGTATTATTTTTTTTTCTAATTCGGGAAGGATACGTTTTTTATCAACGAGAAGTGTATTGAGAATTGCACTACATAGAGATTCTTTCAGTTGGGTTAAGGAATTGCTTACCTCTTGTGTAGAAATAGCGGTAAGACCGTCGGTTAACTTTTTATATCCTTCGAACCATTCAGGAAATATTTTCTCTCCATTTTCCGAAGTTAATTTTGCGAACTCAAGATATTCAGTATCTGAAAGCATAAAGTTCATGGAATCGATGGTTTCATGCTTCAACCTGTAATTTACACCGTAATTGAAGTACGCATAATTCTTGTCAAGAGATTTCAATAAGAGTTGTTTATCTGAAGCGGCTAATTCAACGTCGGGTTGAATACCCCTACCGTCTTTGACTACTCGACCATTTTTTGTTTTAAAAAGGCTTTCATTGTGCTCTTCAGTTAACAGAGCTTTTCCATTTTGCTTATTTCCATAATCGAGTTTTTGAATGCATCTGCCGCTGGGAGTGTAGTATTTGGCTACGGTGATTTTCATTTTTGAATTGTAACTTAAATCGAGCGTTTGTTGCACCAATCCCTTTCCAAAAGAGTTGTTACCAATAATAACCGCCCGATCTAAATCTTGAAGAGCTCCGCTAACAACTTCAGATGCTGAAGCTGAGCCCTCATCAATGAGAACCACGATTGGGATTTGGGTGTCTAAGGGTTCGTTCGATGCTGTGTAAACTTGCTCCCATTCACTGGCCTTACCTCTAGTTTTGGTTATGACTGTTCCTTTCGGAACAAAGAAGTTTACAATATTCACCGCCTCCATTAAAAGGCCACCACCGTTTCCCCTTAGATCAAGTATAAGTTGTGTAGCTCCCGCGCCTTTTAATTTTCTAAAGGCAGTGGCCACCTCATTTGATGCGGTCTGTGTAAAACCATCAAGTTTAATATAACCCGTCTTAAATCCAATGATTTTAGACAAGGGTACATCGGGGTTTTTTATTGATTCTCTCGTAAGTGTTATTTGCTGGGGAGTGTTTTCACCTAATTTCTTTACTGTTATTGTTAATTGAGAGCCCGGCGCTCCGGTAATTCCGTCTTCAAGGTTATCTAAATCTACACCTTGAATACTTTTGTTTCCAATGTGGGTAATGATATCACCAGCTCTAAGCCCGGCCTTGTCTGCAGGAAAACCTTTAAAAACCTCTAATACGGTATTTTCATTATTAACAAGACTTATTCTACCTCCAATTCCACCATATTTTCCAGTTTGTAAATAAAAAGCATCTTCAATTTTAGATTCAGGATAGTATACTGTGTACGGATCAAGGTTCCTTAACATGGCCTGTATAGCTTCAGTAATAACACTACCAGGGGTTGTATTTTCAACGTAGAGCTGATCAACCTGCTTGTATGCATCAATGAATATTTCAAGCTGTTTATTTATTTCGAAATAATCAGAGGTGGGCTGTGCTTTTAAAGCTTGACCTTGGAACATGAAAACAGATAAAATGATACAAATTGCAATTCTATTTAGGTTGGAAATATTGAAGAACATCTTGAATTAAGATTTGTGTTTTTTGATTGATATATGCTTGGTTAGGGAGGGTTTTACCGGTAAATATAAAAGCTAACGAAATTTGAAGCTGCTTGTTGTTTGCCAATTCTATTATGGGAAACTTTTGATGTCGATACGCTTCGCGAAAAAGACGTTTTATTCTATTTCTGTCGTGGGCTTTTTTGTATTTCTTTTTTGGAGCGGTGAACATGGCCTTTACATCAGCAGTACCAGGCTCTGCATGGGCAAGCACAATGATGGCGGGTGTTTTGAAAGCCACCCCTTTTTCATACAAAACCTCTATTGCCTTTTTTTTCTTAAGGCGTTCAGTTTTCTTTAATGAATGATTAAGACCACTATTTGAAGAACTGCTCATAATTCTCTAGCGCATTAATGGCAGAGGAGACGTCGCGATCAGACGAGTTAATAAATTCAATCATTACCTTTTCACCGTATATAGAACGGGTGATCTGAGCTTTTATTCTCTCAGAAATAAGCATTCTTATTTTATTTTTTTCGTTTTTACCAACGGTAATGTTTTGTAGTTCTGCAGCTGTAAAAACTTCTTGTATCAAACCTTCCGGAACACTGTATTTCAGTATGAAGTCATTTGAATCAGAGAATTTTTTTGTAATGCTTTTGTTGTGATCCAAGTAATCGAAGCCAACATTTCGAATGATTCCGAAGTTTATAATTTGCGCAAAGTTGTATGAGTTTTTTGTTGAATCATATGGAGCGAAAACATCTGGAATAATACCCCCCCCTCCGTAAACCACTCTTCCTTTAGGGGTAAGTTTTTTCATGGAGTCATTTTTTACAATTTGTGATTCATTATACATTTCACCTGAATTCCACCTGTTACTTGTTTCTTGATGATACAACTCCTTTTGATCATAAGGCTTTTGTATGCATCTTCCTGTAGGTGTGTAATATCGGGCCGTTGTAAGTCGAATGGCGCTATTGTCGGGTAAAAGAACTTCATTTTGAACCAACCCCTTGCCGAAAGATCGTCTTCCTACAACGAGGGCGCGATCCCAATCTTGAAGTGCTCCGGCTAATATTTCGCTCGCGGAGGCGCTATTTTCATCAATCAACACCGCTAATTTCATATCAACGAATTCACCTCTTTTCTGAGTCACATAATCTTTTCTTGGGGAATGTAAGCCTTCGGTATACACCATGAGTTGGCCAGCCTCTAAAAACTCTTCGGTAATTGCAGTTGACTGTTCTAAAAGCCCTCCGCCGTTGTCTCGTAGGTCTATGATGAGAGAGTTGCACCCATCGTATCTGAGATTACGAACGGCAGATACAAACTCGTTGTAGGTATTTTGACCAAAGCGCTCAAGTTTTAAATACGCAACGCCAGATTTTATGGCATAGGATGCGGTAACGCTAGGAAGAGGAAGAGCTCCTCGCTGAACGGCAATTCTTAATGTTTCTTTTTTTCTTTTGATGTCGAGATCAACAGTAGTTCCAGATTTTCCCTTCAGCATTTTCATGACAGATTCATTGGTTAAACCAATACGAGCAATGTTTTTTCCATCGACCTGTACTATACGATCTCCTGCCTGTAGACCGGCCTGCATGGAAGGGCCATTTTCAACAACCCGGTTTACCATGAGTGTATCTCGAAGTATGATAAACTCAATTCCAATTCCGTCATATGATCCATTTAACTCTTCTTGTGCTTGAGCATATTGTTCAGGCGTAAAGTAGCTACTGTGAGGATCTAATCGATTTAATATGGCCGCAATGGCATCGTCAATTATGAGTTTTTTGTCAACGGTATCAACATAATTTTCCTCAATGAAATCAATCAAGCTAACAAGTTTGTTTGGGTTGTCTTCAGCGCCGATTTTAATACTTAACAAATTCTTATCGGCTAAAAATATTCCAATTAGAATTCCAAAAATAAGTACCGCAGCATAGTAAAAAGGCTGAAACGGAGACTTCCCAGATTTGATATTATCTATATCTTCTGTCATTGGTAAATTGGATTTCGTTGTACCACCTCAACACCAGCATTTTGAAGAAAATCAATGGCTGTTCTGTCTTTGTATGCATCTACATATACCATTCGTTTAATTCCAGCTTGAAGAATGAGTTTACAGCAGTCCTTACACGGGCTCAAGGTAATGTAAAGGGTTGAGCCGAGCGCATTATTTGTTGATTTTGCCACTTTTAAAATGGCATTAGCTTCTGCATGTAACACATACCAATGAGTTTCACCCTGCTCATTTTCGCAACAGTTCGGAAAACCACTTGGGGTTCCATTGTAGCCATCTGAAATAATGACCCCATCCTTGACTAAAAGTGCTCCAACCTGCTTTCGAGAACAATGAGAGAGTTTTGCCCACTCCGTTGCCATTCGCAAATACGCAAGGTCATAGCGAAGTTGTTTTTCTTCAGAAACAGAGGACATTTAACGAAGTGTATTAATATTCGTCTTCGTTAAAAAAGAAGTCTTCTTTGGTTGGATAATCGGGCCAAATGTCTTCAATACTCTCAAAAACCTCTTCATCATCTTCAATTTGTTGAAGATTTTCAACTACTTCAAGAGGAGCGCCAGCACGCATGGCATAGTCAATTAACTCTTCTTTCGTTGCAGGCCATGGGGCGTCTTCTAAATATGATGCTAATTCTAAGGTCCAGTACATAGTAATTCGTATTCGTTCTATTCTTACGCGAAAATAACATTTTTAGAATATGAAGCAAGTATTAAATGCGGTCTATTCGGAAATGTTTGTGTTTACCTCTTGAATTGGAAATCTGCCTTTTTTGAAAACGTTTCGATTTACAGGTTTGTCTTTCCGAATTTTTCGTTGTTCTTCAATGGGAAGATGAGTAATTTCCCTGCATGTATCTGAACAGCAATTTTCAAATTGTTCTTTGCATTTCGGACATTGAATGAATAAAATATGACAAGCTAAATTGACGCAATTGGTGTGTAAGTCAAAAGGGTCACCACACTGATGACAACGGGCAATAATCTCTTCAGAAACACGCTCCGCTAGGCGCTCATCAAAAACAAAATTTACACCCCTGAATTTATTTTCCAGATGATTGGCCTTGATGTCACGGGCGTATTTGATGATGCCACCTTCTAAATGATAGACGTTGTCAAACCCTTTATGTTTCATGAAAGCGGTAGCCTTTTCGCACCGAATTCCCCCGGTGCAATACATAAGCACGTTCTTGTCTTTATCCTTTTCAAGGATTTCTTCAACTACCCTTAACTCTTCTCGAAACGTATCAACATCAGGCATGAGTGCTCCTTGAAAATGCCCCACTTCACTTTCGTAGTGGTTTCGCATATCTACTACCACGGTGTTGGGATCGCTCATTTTTTCATTCCATTCTTCCGCCGTTAAATACTTTCCGGTATTTGAGGGGTCGAATGTTGGGTCGTCAATGCCATCAGCAACAATTTTGTTTCTCACCTTTACTTTTAGGGCAAAAAATGATTTTCCGTGTTCTACAGCGGTGTTTAAGCGAACACCGTTCAGAAAGGGTATCGCGTATAACTGTTCTACGAATGTGTTGAATTGACTTGAGGGGATGGAAATTTGTGCATTAATTCCCTCACTGGCGATATACGTTCTTCCCAAGACCCCCAATTCAGACCACGCTGCATAAAGCGCGTCTCTGAAGAGTTGTGGCTCTGAGATGGAGTGGTATTTATAGAAGGAAATGGTTGTTCGCTCTACATTTTCTTCGAGCATGCGTTGACGCAGAATGCGCTTATCAATGGTATTATGCAGTTTCTTCATCTGAACAAGTGTATATTATTCGAGAGTTGCAAATTTATTAATTAGGCCATTACAAGCGCAATCTCTTTTAATTTTTTTCGGATGAATTGGGGGTCTGGGCTAGTTACCAAATCCATACGAAATGGTTTGAAATGAGGAATACCTTTGAAGTAGTTGGTGTAATGTCTGCGCATTTCAAGAACTCCTAAAACAGGCCCTTTCCATTGTATAGAAAATTCAAAATGTTTTAAACAAGCCTCAACGCGTTCATGAATGGTAGGGGGCGGTAAAAGTTCTTTGGTATTGAAATAGTGTTTAATTTCTCTGAAGATCCAGGGATATCCGATGCTTGCCCTACCAACCATTATTCCATCAACCCCAAACCGCTCTTTATATTCCCATGCTTTTTCCGGAGAATCGATATCTCCATTTCCAAAAATGGGAATATGTATTCGAGGATTGTCTTTTACACGCCCAATAAGCTCCCAATTTGCCTCACCTTTATACATCTGAACGCGTGTTCTTCCGTGTATTGTAAGCGCCTGAATGCCTATATCTTGAAGCCTTTCGGCCACCTCTTCAATATTTTTAGAACTTTCATCCCAACCCAAACGGGTTTTAACCGTAACGGGAAGTTTTGTTGCTTTCACCACGGCCTCGGTCATACGGATCATTTTTGGAATATTTTGTAAAATTCCTGCTCCAGCCCCTTTACAAGTCACTTTTGAAACCGGACACCCGTAGTTAATGTCAAGAAGATTGGGTTGAACAGACTCAATAATCTCCGCAGAGCGAACCATTGATTCAATCTCACCTCCAAAAATCTGCACGCCAATTGGCCTTTCATATTCGAAAATATCAAGTTTTTTTTTGCTCTTAACAGCATCTCGAATTAACCCCTCACTACTAATAAACTCGGTGTACATGAGATCCACCCCCTGTTCTTTGCACACCAGTCGGAAAGGTGGATCACTCACATCTTCCATTGGAGCTAAAAGCAACGGAAAGTCAGGAAGCTCAATGTCTCCAATTTTAATCAAAGTGAAGTTGAATTATATGGTCATGATGTCCTTGTCTTTTGCAGCAAGAACTTCATCAACTTTTTTATTGAAGCGATCAGTTAATTCTTGAACTTTTGTTTCTCCAGATTTTGCTTCATCTTCTGGTAAACCATCTTTTTGAGCCTGTTTTAGGAAATCAATTGCCGCTTTTCGAGAGTTACGAATTCCAACTCGTGCGTGCTCTCCTTCTGCGTGAGAACGTTTTGAAAGTTCTTTTCTTCGCTCTTCAGTTAGCATAGGCACGGCAATCATAATAACGTCTCCGTTGTTTTGAGGATTTAAGCCTAAGTTTGCTTCCATGATGCCCTTAGAAATGGAGTCTAACATTCCCTTTTCCCAAGGTTGAACGGTTAATGTTCTTGCGTCAGGCGTGGTAATGTTGGCAACATTTTTAAGCGGGGTAAGACTTCCATAATAATCTACACGAACACCTTCCAGCATAGCAGGTGTTGCCTTTCCGGCTCTAATTTTATTTAATTCAAATTCAAGGTGCTCAATGCTTTTATTCATGGCGTCTTGTGCCTCATCTAAAGCCATTTTAACTTCGTCAGACATATTTATTTTTGTTTAAAATTCTACTTTTGTTCCTACCGCATCACCCTGAACCAACCGCATTAAATTTCCCGACTTATTCATATCAAAAACAATGATGGGCAGCTTATTTTCATTGCAAAGGGTAAATGCGGTCATGTCCATAACATTCAACCCCTTTTCAAATACTTCAGAAAAAGTAACAACATCATATTTTTCTGCAGAAGGATCTTTTTCTGGATCTGCGGTGTAGATTCCATCAACTCGAGTTCCCTTTAGAACCACGTCTGCCTCAATTTCAATGGCCCGCAATGAAGCCGCTGTATCTGTTGTGAAAAAAGGATTACCCGTACCCGAACCGAAAATAACCACGCGATTTTTTTCAAGATGGCGAACAGCTTTGCGTTTAATAAATGGTTCACAAATCTGTTTCATCTCAATAGCGCTTTGAAGTCGTGTGGGAACACCAACGCTTTCAAGTGCACTTTGTAACGCCATGCTGTTAATCATGGTTGCAAGCATGCCCATATAATCACCTTGTGTTCTCTCCATTCCACCTTGTTCTGCTTGAACCCCACGGAAGATGTTTCCACCACCAATGACAATTGCTATTTCAACCCCCCTTTCCCAAACAGCTTTAATTTCTTGTGCGTATTGCATAATGCGCACATTGTCTATTCCGAACTGTTTGTCGCCCATCAAGGCCTCACCACTTAATTTGAGAAGAATGCGTTGGTATTTCATACTTTGCGAAGTTAGTGAATTAGGTCATTCTGCACCCTATCTTCGCATATGATTCTACACGACTTATGGAATACGATTTTAGAAATATTGAAGTTAAATGGCGCAAGAAATGGGCGCAAGACGAGTCTTATAAAGTTACAGAAGACCTGAATAAAAAGAAATTTTATGTTCTGGATATGTTCCCCTATCCAAGCGGAGCGGGGCTTCATGTTGGTCACCCACTCGGTTACATTGCATCCGATATTTATGCACGATACACACGTCACAAGGGATTTAATGTGCTTCACCCCATGGGCTATGATTCATTTGGTTTGCCCGCAGAACAATACGCTATCTTAACGGGCCAGCATCCGGCTAAAACTACGGAACAAAACATAGAACGTTATCGAGAACAGCTAGACAAAATAGGTTTTTCGTATGATTGGAGTAGAGAGGTTCGAACCAGCTCTCCCAATTACTATAAATGGACCCAGAGGATTTTTGGATTATTATTTAATTCATGGTATGACTTGGAGTTGAATAAAACGCGTCCGGTCTCTGATCTTATTCGCAAGTTTGAAGAGAATGGTTCGTATGGTGTGAATGCCCACGTGGATGAAGAGTGGTTTAAAAATTATGTCTTAGAAGCGGACCATATTTTCTCTCCTCAATTTGAAGGTGAATTCACCGCGACCGATTGGAGGAGCATGAATGAGGCGCAAAAAGAAGCTTTGCTCATGAACTATCGCATAGCTTACTTAGCTGACTCTGTTGTGAATTGGTGCCCAGCCTTGGGAACTGTTTTAGCCAATGATGAAATTAAAGATGGAGTTAGCGAGCGCGGCGGACACCCCGTTGAGCAGAAGAAAATGCGGCAGTGGAGCATGCGAATTTCGGCGTTTTCAGAACGATTGATTTCTGATTTAGACACAATCGATTGGCCGGAGAATATTAAAGAAATTCAACGCAATTGGATTGGAAAATCTTCTGGTGCACGGGTGCGTTTTCAAGCTGAGAAAGAAGTTACCATTGAGGTTTTCACTACACGTCCGGACACGCTTTATGGTGTATCATTTTTAACATTAGCTCCTGAGCACGAAAGTGTGGAGATTCTAACCACGGCTGAACAGCGAGAAGCTGTGGCAGAGTATGTGGCAAGCGCCAAGTTGAAAACAGAGCGTGATCGAATGGCCGAGAAAAAGATTTCAGGCGTGTTCACTGGAAGCTACGCGTTGCACCCTTTTACAGGTGAACAAATTCCAATTTGGATTGGGGATTATGTTTTGTCAGGTTATGGAACAGGCGCTGTAATGGCCGTTCCTGCAGGGGATCAGCGCGATTATGATTTTGCGAAACACTTTAATTTAGAGATAAAAAATATTTTTACCGATTCAGATTTATCAGAGAAAGCTGAAACGTCAAAAGATGCTTTTATTGCCAATTCAGATTTTCTGAATGGAATGAATTATCATTTGGCATTTGATGCGGTGTGCGATCGACTAATGGAAATAGGCGCTGGTGAAAAAAGAATAAATTATCGTTTGCGCGATGCCGTGTTTAGTCGTCAGCGATATTGGGGAGAGCCTTTTCCCATTTATTACGAAAATGGTATTCCTCGTTTAATCAATACGGAAGAGCTTCCAACAGAATTACCAGATGTAGATGCCTATCTTCCTACAGAATCGGGTGAGCCGCCGTTGGCTCGCGCGAAGAATTGGGATAGAAATGGTATGCCAATGGAGTGTAATACCATGCCCGGTTGGGCGGGGTCTTCATGGTATTTTTTGAGATATATGGACCCGCATAATACCCATGAAATAGCGAGCAAAGAAGCCATGAATTATTGGGGCCAGGTGGACTTGTACATGGGGGGTGCAGAGCACGCAACGGGGCATTTGTTGTATTCCCGTTTTTGGACGAAAGCGCTATTCGATTTGGGATATATACCATTCAATGAACCGTTTAAAAAAATGATTAACCAAGGAATGATTCTTGGTCGAAGTAGCTTTGTTTATCGCATTAAAGACACCAACACGTTTGTTACATACGAAAGGAGAAAAGAGTACGAAACTCAGCGGTTGTATGCAGATATTTCTTTGGTAGATAATGATAAATTGGATATTGAGGCCTTTAAGAATTGGCTTCCTGAATATGCTAGTGCTGAATTCATAATGAACGAAAACAGCGAATATACCTGTGGCTCTGAAGTGGAGAAAATGTCGAAGTCGAAGTACAACGTACAAACCCCTGATGAGTTAGTAGAAAAATTTGGAGCAGACACATTGCGTTGTTATGAAATGTTCTTGGGCCCAGTTGAACAGAGCAAGCCGTGGGATACCAAAGGAATTAACGGTGTGCACAATTTCTTGCGAAGGTTCCACAGATTGTTTATGGAGAATGAAGCATTTTCAGTTTCTTCAGAAGAACCTACAGCGGCTGAAATGAAAGTGGTTCACAAGACCATTAAAAAGATTACCGAAGATCTAGAGCGCTTTTCCTGGAATACAGTTGTTAGTGCTTTCATGATTGCAACGAATGAACTTACAGATTTGAAATGCAATAAACGGACGGCATTAGAGCCACTGGTAATTATGCTTTCGCCTTATGCACCTCATTTGGCAGAGGAAATTTGGAGTGAGTTAGGGCATGCTGGTTCGGTTATGAATGAAACTTGGCCTGTGGCCGAGAATAAATATTTGGAAGATGATAATTTTGAATACCCAGTTTCTTTCAATGGGAAGACACGTTTCTTCTTGTCTTTACCGGTAGGCATGAGTGCTGCAGATGTTGAGGCGCAGGTATTGGCGTATGAGAGTACGGCCAAATATTTGGAAGGAAAAACACCGAAAAAAATTATAGTTGTTCCGAAGCGAATTGTAAATGTTGTTATGTAATATTTAATTTGGAGATAGAATGATTTCAAGAGCTACCATTGATCGAATTTATCAGGCCATTCTCATAGAGGATGTAATTGGTGAGTTCGTCCATTTGAAGAGAAGTGGCTCGTCATTTCGAGGGTTATCTCCTTTTGTGAACGAAAAAACACCGAGCTTCTTTGTTGTTCCGGCGAAGGGAATTTATAAGGACTTTAGCTCGGGTAAGGGAGGAAATGCCATTGATTTTTTAATGCAGCACGAAAAACTCTCTTATCCAGAAGCGTTGAGATGGTTGGCGGCGAGGTATAACATTGAAATTGAAGAGGAACAGGAAAGCGAAGAACAGCGTGCTGAAAAATCCGAAAGAGAACAATTAGCTGTTGTTACGGAATTTGCAAACAAGTATTTTCAGGAACAACTGCATAATTCCGAAATTGGAAGAAATATTGGGCTATCCTATTTCGAAGAGCGGGGCTTCAGAGAAGACATCATTAAAAAATTTCAATTGGGTTATTGTCCTGAAGGTTGGGACAAAATGTCTCAAGCGGCGTTATCTGCAGGTCATTCATTAACCTATTTGTTAAAAACAGGTTTAACGAGAGAAAAAGATGGCGCACCCTATGATTTTTTCAGGGGAAGGGTTATGTTTCCAATTCACAATGTGAGCGGAAAAGTCATAGCGTTTGGTGGTAGAACACTGAAGGTAGAAAAGGAAATTGCCAAGTATTTCAACAGCCCTGAGAGTGATCTATACCACAAGAGCAGTGTGTTATATGGGATGCATTTGGCAAAAAATGCCATGGTGAAAGATGACAATTGCTATTTGGTTGAGGGATATACAGATGTAATAGCATTGCATCAAGCAGGTGTAGAGAATGTTGTGGCGAGTTCGGGAACAAGCCTCACAGAGGGACAAATTCGACTAATTAAACGATTCACCTCCAACATTACAATCTTGTATGACGGAGATAAGGCTGGTATTAAAGCAAGTTTTCGAGGTATTGATATGATTTTGAAGGAAGGGTTGAATGTGCGAGTAGCAACTTTTCCAGATGGTGATGACCCAGATAGCTTCGCGAAAAAACATTCTAGTGAAGAGATTACAAATTATATAGCCACTAACGCCAAAGATTTTATTCGCTATAAAACATCTCTTCTTCTTGAAGAAGTTGGAAATGATCCCATTAAAAAAGCGGGATTAATTAAAGGAATTGTAGAGAGTATTGGGCTAATTCCAGATGCAATTAAGCGATCTGTTTTCATTCAAGATTGTGCGCAGATAATGCAGATTGGTGAATCTGTTTTGCTGTTGGAATTAAACAAGATTTTACTCTCTAATAAAAAGGGCAAGGAGGAAATATCAACAACACCAACTTCTTCGGATGTACAACAAGAGTTTCCAATTGAACCGACCTCTTTAGACGATGGATTTACCACGCTTCCAATTGAAAGAGAGTTAATTCGATTGCTTATTACTTATGGAGAGTATGGCGTTTCAATCAATATCCTCCAAGAAGATATGACGGTTAAGGCTCAGGATATTTCTGTGGCAGACTATATCATTGGAACCGTTGAAGAAGATAAAATAAAGTTTCAATCTGAATTGTATCAACTCATGTTCAATGAATACGTTTCATTGGTGAATGAAAAATCGCTTTTCGAAGAATCTGAATTTACTCAGCATGGGAATGAAAGGGTTCGAAATGAAGCGGCAGATATATTCACCCCAAAGTATCAACTGAGTGAAAATTGGATGAACAAGCACGGTGTTTATTCAGAAAAAGAAGAAGACCGCCTAGCAATTACAATCAAAGATTGCTTGTTTCGATTGAAATTGAGAAATGTACAATTGCGCATGAAAAGCTTGGAAATGGAGTTGGCAGAGGCAAAATCAGATGAAGAGATTTTCATGTTAATGGCTGAGAAGAAACGTCTCGATTTTGTTCGTGCAAAAATTGCCGATTACTTTGGAATTATCGCTTTATAATTGAATCAGTTTTCTTTTATCTTCGAACCAAATTAGAAAGGACATGAATAGAAAGGAATTTAAAAAATATGCAACGGGCCACTTGGGCATGAACAGCACGACGGTTGACGATGTGGTATCACATATGTACGCCCCTGAAATGATGACCCGAACTGTCATTGAAGAGAGAAATATGCCCTTCAGGGAAGTAGATGTCTTTTCAAGACTCATGGCTGATCGCATTATTTTTCTCGGCACTGAGATTGACGATTACATTGCAAACATCATTCAAGCCCAATTGCTCTTTTTAGAAAGCACAGATTCCAAGAAAGACATTCAGATATACATCAACTCTCCAGGGGGAAGTGTTTATGCAGGATTGGGAATTTATGATACCATGCAATACATTAACCCAGATGTAGCCACAATTTGTACAGGAATGGCCGCCTCTATGGGTGCTGTTTTGTTGTGTTCAGGTGCAGCGGGAAAAAGAACAGGTCTAAAGCACTCTCGCGTCATGATACACCAACCGTTAGGAGGTGCCAGAGGTCAGGCTTCAGACATTGAAATTACGGCCAGAGAAATACAAAAATTGAAGAAGGAGTTGTATGATATCATTGCCATACATAGTGGTCAAACGTATGATAAAGTATGGGAAGACAGTGACCGTGACTATTGGATGATTGCACAAGAAGCGAAGGAGTATGGAATGATAGATGAAGTTTTAGAAAGAAAGAAATAAACACCGCTTACAAAAACAGGGAAGAGACACGAACTTCGTGTCTCTCTTTGTTTCTAAAAAAAATGAAAACATATTTTGTAGATGTGGTTGTGCCACTTGCAGTTCCGAAGCCATTGACCTATCGTGTGCCAATGGAGTGGGAGTTATATGTGAATCAAGGAAGTAGGGTGGTTGTTCCTATCGGGAAATCAAAGAAATATACAGGTATCATTTGGCGCGTGCATGAGGAAGTTCCAAAAGACCGTGCAGCTAAATACATTGATGAAGTGCTCGATGACCTGCCCATTCTATCTAAAAAACAAATGGAATTGTGGAATTGGATGTCTCAGTATTATGCCTGCACGTTGGGCGAGATCATGTCTGCGGCACTGCCCACCGGATTAAAATTATCTAGCGAAACCATTTATGTATCGAATCAGGTTGACGACTTAGTTTTGGAGCCACATGAATTGCTTTTGGTAGAATTCATGTCAAAAAAAAATCAAGTAGAAGGGGTTTCAGCACAAGAACTTCAAGTACACCTGCCGTTGATTCAAGTTCAAAAAACTGTTCGGTCATTGTTGAAAAAAGGAGCACTTTCTGCACTTGAAGAGGTTAAAGAGAAATTTGTGCCAAAGCGCATTACCTACCTCATGTTATCTCCTTCTTTTTGTTCAGATGAAGCGCTTCAAAACTGTTTTAATCAACTGGAAAAAAGAAATGCCGACAAGCAACACGCTGCTCTAATGACTTTTATTCAATTGAGCAACTGGAATGGAATAGAGGGAGTTGCTGTGAGAAAAAAAGATGTAATTCAATCATCAAAAACAGATCATGCAGCAATTCAAGGATTAATTAAAAAGGGTGTTCTAATTCAAGAAGAAAGAAATGAACGCAGAGTTGTAGGTGAAGAAGCTACCCGTGATGAAATGCCCATATTGTCTAAAGAGCAAGGGGAGGCAAAAGACAAGATTTTGAATCACAAAGGAACAAGTTTGTTATTTGGTGTTACTTCCTCAGGAAAAACAGAGGTTTACATTCACCTCATTGAAGAACAGTTGAAACAGGGTAAACAAGTTCTTTTTTTACTTCCGGAAATAGCCTTAACCACGCACCTTATTCATCGAGTTCAGGCATATTTTGGTGAGCAGGTTGGAGTTTATCATAGCGGCTATAGCACCCATGAACGAACAGAAGTTTGGCACCGTGTATTAGGAGGAAAATACAGATTCAATGTGGTTTTGGGGGCAAGAAGTGCGCTATTTCTCCCCTTCGAAAATCTTGGTCTAATCATAGTAGACGAAGAACATGAGGGCACATATAAACAACAAGACCCCGCCCCTAGATATCAGGCTCGTGACGCCGCAGTTATGTTGGGGATGATGCACGAAATTTCTGTGGTTCTAGGAAGCGCTACCCCATCTATAGAATCAATGTATAATGCCAACTCAGGAAGGTATCAGCGTGTAGATTTAACCCAACGATTTGGTTTAGCACAACAGCCGAAGGTTGAACTTGTTAATTTGAAAGCTGAGCTAGCGGCGAAACGTGTGACGGGAACATTTTCTCAAACATTGATTGATCAAATTTCCGAAACAGTAAAACAAGGAAATCAAGTTATATTATTTCAAAACAGAAGAGGCTACACACCGCTTTGGGAGTGCGTTATGTGTCACCACATTCCCGAATGCAAAAATTGCGATGTGAGCCTAACTTTTCATAAATCGAGTAATGAATTAAAATGTCATTACTGCGGCTTCGTTCAAAAACCACCTACCCAATGCCCAGCCTGTGGTGTGCAAAATTTTAAAATGATGGGCGCTGGCACTGAAAAGATTGAAGAAGAGCTGCAAGATATTTTACCTCATGTTCGTGTGGGGCGAATGGACATGGATGTTGCCAGGGGAAAGCACGCACACAAACAGTTATTAAATGAATTTGAAGAAGGTAAACTAGACGTACTTGTGGGCACACAAATGGTAACCAAAGGATTGGACTTTTCAAAAGTTCAATTGGTTGGTGTGTTGAATGCCGATCGAATGATGAAACACCCAGATTTTCGGGCGTTGGAGCGGGCATTTCAACTGCTGGTTCAAGTGGCGGGAAGAAGCGGGCGAAGAGAAGAAATGGGTCGGGTGTTGATTCAGACTTACGACACAGATCATTGGATTTTTCCCTACGTCATTCAAAATGATTATGAAGGGTTTTATAGGATAGAAGCCAACGAACGGGAACAACACGCTTATCCACCATTCAAGCGTATGATAAAACTTACTGTGAAGCATAAGGATAGGGCGGTTGTTCACAAAGCAACGCAACAAATTTTCGAATGGTTGAAAACCGCATTGAACGGACATTTTTTTGGACCCGAAGAGCCGTATGTGAGCAGAATTAATAATTATTATATCCGTGTTTTTTGGATTCGCATTCCAAAAATGACGGAACATTTATTGGTTAAACAATTTTTGTTGGATTGTAAATTGAATTTATTGAAAGAACCTGAATTTAAAATGGTTCGTTTCGCTATAGATGTTGACCCGTCTTAAGAAGTAAATTCTTACCTTTGATTTCTAAACAAATTCGAATGTCAAAACAAGATATTTCTTGCTCTTTTTGTGGAAGAAAGAAAAGTGAAGCAGGTCTTTTAATCGCCGGAGTTTCAGGTCATATTTGCGCTGATTGTGCGGTTCAAGCCAGTGAAATAGTCAAAGAAGAGTCGAAACCCAAAGAAGAGCAGTCATTTCAATCTTCTGAAATTTTAAAGCCAAAAGAAATTCAGCAGTTTTTAGATGAGTACATCATTGGTCAAGAAGAAGCAAAAAAGGTACTCAGTGTTGCCGTATATAACCACTACAAAAGATTAGCTCAAGGCGTTTCAAAGAAGCAAGATGAGGTTGAAATTGAGAAATCTAATATTGTATTGGTTGGGGAAACAGGAACAGGAAAAACACTTTTAGCGAAGACAATAGCGAAGATGCTACACGTTCCTTTTTGCATTGCAGACGCCACGGTATTAACACAAGCTGGATATGTAGGAGAAGATGTTGAAAGCATTCTTTCACGCTTGCTACAGAATGCTGATTATGATGTTCAAAAAGCAGAACGAGGAATTATTTTCATTGATGAAATAGACAAGATTGCGCGTAAAAGTGACAACCCTAGCATTACCAGAGATGTGAGTGGCGAAGGGGTTCAACAAGC
>VGFR01000002.1 GCA_016868835.1 Bacteroidota bacterium
ACCATTGATAGGTAGCTGTTCCTGTTCCGTTGCTGTATGCAAGCGTTAGGTTCGAAGGGGCGCCTCCTACGCATATTGTTTGAGTTGCGGTAGGTTGAGTGCTTATTGTTGGATCGGCCAAGACAATAACCTCTGAAATAGAACTGGTGATGGATGGGCATCCACCACCAGCAATACTTACAATGCAGTAATAATAGGTTGTTCCTGAATTTGCTGCAGGTGGAGAGTAAGATGCCGTTGTTGCACCAACTATTGCAGAACCTCCCGATGTGGAATTAACGGTGTTGCTGTACCACTGATAAGATACTGTACCCGCAGGGTCGGCGTTTGCTACTGCAACACTCAGCGCCGTTGTTGTGCCTCCAACACAAAGTGTTTGAGAGGATATGGGTTGAACTGAAAAAGAAGTAACAAAAACGGTCAACGTATCGGTAGCGTCGCATTGTGCGGGCACACCCGGAATTGTTGCAGTGATGATTGTGTTAGAGGAAATCGATTCAAGAATTTGACTTGCATTGTTTCCATCAAAACCAGGGGTATTATCACCACTCAATACATTCCATGTGTAACTAGTACCACCTGAGGCTGTGACATTCAAAGGTGTATTCGCGCAAATGGTAGCTGTTATTGGAGTTAGTTGAATGCTTGGATAAATGTTCAGTGTAATATCCATGTCATCAGAACCAGGCAGCAAGCACGCGTCATCAGTAGCATGGAAATGCACCAAAAATCCCGTTCCAATGGTTGCACTCGAAGTAGCCATGCAGAATTCACCGATTCCTGGGTTTGTGCTTGAGTTCGATTGAACAAATACTGGATTTCCGGCGTTCAATCCTGCTGGCCAAGTAGCAGTGATGGTTATGTTTCTTTGAATGTTTGGATTCGAAGCTGAAACGGTAAAACAAATACTATCTCCAGCACAAGCATTAATAGTGGTTGGGTTGAAAAGTTGTGTTTGATTTTGAATGCTTTGTATTTCGGGCAAGTCGAATGTTGTGGGTGTAGAAGCACAATCTCGAATTACAAACGCCATGTTTTCGTAGTAAGTTCCAATTGCATTTCCACCTTGAGTGAGTGTAATTTGAATTGTAATCAAATAGGTACCCACAGTTTGCCCCACCGTGTTGATTGTTACCGCTCCAGTTGCCGCATTGACTGTAGCAACCAAAGTATTGGTATAGCCGGGCACACCAATGGAACTGTTGATTGAGGCACCTGTTGTTTGAGGTGTTGCAATTGAATAAGAAGCTGTCACACCTGCTGGTATGGTAAAGGTGGGGACATGGGTTACAGTTCCATTGTTCCGGCATTCATAAGGAACTTGCATGGAAGTAATCACCGGAGAATCGACACAATAAGCCGTATTGATAGTGGCACAGATATAGGCATCAGGAAGAGTTGCGTAATTGATATTGTTGAAATAATTCCAATCACCTTCATTCCAAATGACCTTCCAGGTACAATTCGCGTCTAGTGTGACCGTTCCGCGGTACACAAGTTTTTGAGTTCCTGGAGCCAAACCTCCCACACATGAACTATTGGCTAACTCTGAAGGACATAATTCTGAAATCTCTGTTGTGCTAATTAATGCAAGTGAGGCGTTAAAAGGAAAAGCACCGCATCCACTTGGAAAGAAAAAGACGTTTTCTGAATTGAGAGCTGAGCTAGCCCCAAAACAATCCTTATAAATGGTTAAGGTTACCTGATATTGATTGGATCCCAAACAATCCCAAGTTACATTTCCGCCCAAAACGTGGTTCGCACCTGCTTCTCGAGCAAGAAAAAAGAAGGCTGGTAGTAATAGCAATTTAAAAATCCGCATCACAAATCGATTAAGTTTTCAAACTTTGCAATTTACAAAAGATTGGCTACAACTACACATCAAAAAATGATCATTCACCGATGTTGTACTCAAATCTTTTCAGATTAGTAGACGCAAGGTTCCAATTAAAAGGTGCATGTTGACATACAAATAACTTAAAAATGATTTAAAAAATCAATTTCCAACCTATCTTCGTGGTCAAATTTATGCTATGAAAAAACATTTACTCATCGCCCTTTTTTCAGTTTCAACCCTGATTTCTCAGGCACAATGCACTGAGATTTTTATATCTGAAGTGGTTGAAGGTTGGAGCAATAATAAAGCAGTAGAAATTTATAATCCAACCAATCAGACAAAAAACCTAAACGGATATGGAATAGTGCGATTCCAAAATGGGAGCACAACCTATGGAAGTATTTCACCACTGGATGGGTATAGCATTTCACCCTTCGGTGTTATCGTGATTGTATTGGATAAAAGAGATTCTTTAGGTACTGGACTTGAAGCTCCTATTTGGGATGAACTTCAATTATTAGCAGATGCATTCATCAATCCAAATTACGATAACGGAATTTGGCCCATGTATTTCAATGGGAATGATGCGTTAGCTATTGTATCAAATAATGGAAATACATTAATTGACTTATACGGCAGAATTGGAGAGGGTACTGGTTTTGGCGGTTGGAGTGCTTATGGCACTGACGCCACAGGTACTACTTTGTATGCTTCACAAGATCACACACAAAAAAGAAAATCTAACGTAGTTTCAGGCGTTACAACAAATCCAAGTTCTTTCGATGTATTTGCTCAATATGATACCCTACCAGCAAACACTTTCGATTTTTTAGGAGGACATGTTTGCGATTGCACAGTAAGTGTTTCCGAAATAAATAATAGGACTTCCGTTCAGATGTATCCGAATCCTGCCGGAGTTGCGCCTGTTTCATTTATCTCAGAGGTAGTCATTTCAAGGTACCAAATCATTGATGTTAACGGAAAATTAGTGTTCTCTGAAAATAATGTGAATCAAATTTTCGGACGAATTGAAACCGCTGAACTTCCATCTGGATTTTACCACATTCAGTTCACAGACGTTACAGGTGCAGTTACCACACAAAAGTTAATTAAGTAACTGTATTCAAAAATTATTAAAGGGGCCTTGTGCCCCTTTTTAATCCCCAAGTATTATGAATAGAAAACATCTTTTTCTCTTTCTGTCATTCAGTCTTGTTCAACTCATTTCGTGGTCTCAGAAAGCCATAGTAACCGGCGTTGTTCGTGACGCTCTCACGGGTGAATCTATTCCGGGGGCATTGCTGTATTGGCAAGATAAAAAAGCGGGGTTAGCTGTAAACACAGACGGCACCTTTTCAACCGAATTAGCATTCGGTGAATACACTTTTGTTGCGAGTGCAATCAATTATGAAGAAAGTAAAAAAACGGTTAAAATCAATGGTAAAACACATCTTGAATTTGACATTATTCTTACATCACAAAAAGAAATTATTATTACAGCTGACATTGCTGTAGGTCGCAATGTACCTGTTGCAGTGTCTAACATTGGATTGAAAAGAATTGAAGAAGAGTTAGGAGGTAGAGAAATTGCAACACTAGCCAATACTACACCCGGCGCTTATGCTACACGAGCTGGAGGCGGAGATGGTGATGCACGAGTTACTATAAGAGGTTTTAGCGGAAACAATCTTGCCGTAATGTTAGATGGTGTACCGGTAAACGATATGGAAAACGGGGCCGTTTATTGGAGCAATTGGTTTGGTCTTGATTTAGCCACGCAAACCACGCAAATTCAAAGAGGTTTGGGTGCATCTAAATTGGTTATACCTGCGGTTGGAGGTACTATGAATTTGATTACTCGTGGTATTGATTCGAAACAAAGTATTCGTATTAAACAAGAATACGCGTACGGTGCATTTTCAAGAAGTTCCTTCGCTCTGAATTCAGGAAAGACAAAAAAGGGATGGGGATTCAGTTTAGCCGGTTCTTACAAAACAGGAAGCGGATGGGTAGACGGGACTTTCACCAACGGATTTTTCTATTACGGAAAGATTGAAAAAATCATTGGCAAACATTATTTGAGTTTGTATGCATTAGGTGCTCCTCAGCAACACGGTCAACGTCTGCGTTCCGATGCTGTTGCTATGTATGATCAGGAAACCGCTCTGTCAGTTGGCGCTCCGCTTAACTACGACGCTGGAAGCGTTGGTGAAGTTTCAATATTCAATGGAGGAATAAATTACAATCCCGACTTGGGATTCTTGCAGCGCTATGATTTAATCAATGGTCAGCGTGTAAATGTGCAGGACAGGGAAGATTTCAACGGCCGAGTGAATTTCTATCATAAACCGCAGGTTTCTCTGAAAGATGTATGGAACATCAATGAAAAATCATTCTTATCTACCGTGGCCTATTTATCAATTGGTAAAGGTGGTGGCACTCGTTGGAACAGCAACCTAACGGCTAATGATTATTTAGCAGATGGTTCCGTGAATGTGCAATCCTTTTTTGACTCAAATGTTGGTAACAAAATTCCACTCTTTTCAGGACCAGATTACAACATCAATTACCAAGTTGACTCTGTAGAACGCTATGCCGTTTCAAATTTTGTAAAAGCAAGTATGAATGAGCACTATTGGACGGGTATTCTGAGCACTTACAGCAATAAAATTAGCGAGAAACTGACAGTTTCTGGTGGAATTGATGCTCGTTATTACCGTGGTTTACATTACCGAAAAATCATTGATTTGATGGGTGCCGATTATATGATAGCTAGGCAAAATTTCAATGCGAACGATCAGAATCTCATTAAGCGTGTTGGCGACACCATAGACTACAACAATGATGCATACATAGCTTGGGGCGGTTTATTTGGTCAAATTGAATATGATGGTGAAGACTTTTCATTTTTTGCAAGTATTTCAGGTGCCCAAACGGCATATAAACGCGTTGATTACTTCAAACCTAAGGTCATTGAATACACAGACTCGAACGGCGATTTGCAACAAGTTCCCGTAGGGTATGTGCTACCTACGGTTGCTAATCCAATTGCATTGATTACAGATTCTACAACTGTGAATACCATAGATGGCATGGCCACTTTTGGGAGCAATGCTCCGGGTGCGAAGTACCAAAGTACGGGCTGGTACAGTAGACCAACCTTTACATTAAAAACGGGTTTTCAATACAAAATAAACAAGAATTTCAGTGTCTTCCAGAATATTGGTTACCTTGACAAAGCCCCTCAATTCAGTCAAGTTTACACCAATGACAATGCCTTGTTTCAAAACATTCAAAACGAGAAAATCTTCAGTACCGAAATTGGATCTAGTTTTAAATCGAAAGAATTCACAGTTAACGTGAATACCTATTGGACCATGTGGAAAAATAAGCCCTACCCATACGGTGTAAGTGTACCCAATCCACTTGACCCTTCAACCAACATAGCTGTGAATATTCAAGGTATGAATGCCAGACACATGGGTTTAGAATTTGAACTGGCATATAAAATAACAGATCAAATAACTCTGGAAGCGTTAGGCTCATTCGGAGATTGGATTTGGACTTCAGGAGACACCGTACTCATTAATGATGATTTTAATAATCCCATTTACAATGTGCCGGGTGATCCAAGCAGCGGAAGATATCAATTGGTCTACGATGCTGCCGGGGTTCATGTCAGTGACGCAGCACAAACACAATTGGGTGGATTGATTCGATACGAGTGGAAAAATGGAGCCTATGTGAAAATGCGCTACATGTATTTTGATAGATACTATGCTGCTATGAATCCGTTTCAATTGAATGGTGATAATGCCGCCCGTGAGTCTTGGCAAATTCCTTCTTATGGTTTGACCGAACTTCATGGTGGATATTCCTTCAAATTTGAAAAAGTGAAACTTGATCTTAGAGGAAGTGTCTTCAATGTGTTGAACAAGAAATACATTGCCGATGCCAACAACAATGACCAAAATGCTTTGTACAACAACAAAGATTTTAATTTTGGTGCAAGTTCTGCCGGAGTATTCTTTGGACAAGGACGTTGGTTTAACTTATCTTTAACCGCTACTTTTTAAAACAAGAAAAACAACAAAATGAAATACGTTTATACTTTCTTACTCGGGTTGTTGCTAGTCAATGCTAACGCCCAATTCGTCATCAACGAAGTGGATGCTGATCAACCAGCAGCCGACACACAAGAATTCGTTGAAATATACGGTACACCCGGTGCATCATTGAATGGTTACTTACTTGTCTTTTTCAATGGTAACGCAGATGGATCTGGAGTGAATTCATACCTCACAGTTGATTTAACTGGCAACACAATTCCCGCTTCAGGTTATTTTGTTTATGGAAATGCGGCTGTTGCCAATGTGAATTTAATTGCCACTGATAATTCCATTCAAAATGGACCAGACGCAGTTGCTTTGATTCAAGCTCCAGCAGCATCATGGCCAACTGCTACTCCTGCCTCAAACGTTGGAGTAATAGATGCTTTAGTTTATGGCACTGCTGATGTTGATGCTACTGGTTTAATTGCAACACTTACACCCGGACAAATTCAAGTCAATGAAGGAGCCGCGAATAATACAAATTCATCTTCTCGTTTGCCCGATGGTGGATCGCCATTTGCATCGAATACGTATGTTGCTCAAGCCCCTACTCCAGGTGCATCAAATGCCGGTGTTATTTCGGGTTGCACAGACAACAGTGCGTGCAATTATAACGCCTTGGCTACGGTTGATAACGGCACTTGTGCATTTCCTGGTGATGCCTGTAATGATGGAAATGCGAATACCGCTAGCGATCTGTATGACGCCACATGCACATGCATTGGTTTCTTGAGTGGTTGTACTGACCCAACAGCATGTAACTATGATAGCAACGCATTGCTCGACAACGGAACATGTGCTTTTCCTGGCGATGCATGCAATGATGGCGACGCCAATACAGCAAATGATATTTACGATGCACTTTGTGGTTGTGCTGGAACACCAACTGGAAACAGCTCTATTCTTACTGCAGAAGGTACCCCATTGAATCAATCCGTTACCGTAACAGGTGTTGTTACCAATGGCGCTGAAATGGGAAGTTCTGTTCGTTACATCCAAGACAACGTTGCTGGCATAGCTATTTATCCAGGTCTCGATTGGGCAGCATGGGGTGCTGCTCCTTTGCGTGGCGACATTATTACCGTAACAGGGGTACTTACACAGTACAATGGTTTATTGGAAGTAGGTTCAACTTTAACTGCTGTTACTGTGGTCTCTTCAAACAATACCCTTCCTACTCCACAACTCATGACACCTGCCCAAGTGAATGAAGATGACGAGGGTGAACTTGTTACCATTGAAAACGTTCAATTTGATTTAGCCGGTTCTGTTATCTCAGGAAACTCAACGTATTCCTTCACCTCGAACGGTGAATCCGGGGTTATCTACATTCGTAACGGAAGTGTTTTGGTTGGAACAAATCTTCCGGCCAGCGCCATTACGCTTGTGGGAATTGCTTCTCAATTTGATGTAACTGCTCCATACGATGCAGGATATCAAATTTTACCACGTGATGAAAATGATTTCATTCTGCCTCCTGGTGTAGCTTTACTTGGTCCTGTAACCCAAACAAACATTACGACTTCATCATTTGATTTAAATTGGACTACCAACAATGCAAGTGATAGTCGCGTAGATTACGGTTTAACTCCAACTCTTGGTCAAACGGTGTACGTAAACGAAAGTGTAACCAACCACACGGTTAACATCCCTGGATTACAACCTGGAACCATCTATTATGCCGCTGTTACCTCTGCAAACGTTGACGGATCTAGCACAAGTAGCGTGCGTCCATATGCAACGAAATCTTTAAGTTCTGGTGAAATACGTGTGTATTTCAATCGTGCAGTTGATACCAATTATGCTACCAATGAAAATGCGCTTTCTATAGGTGCCGGTTCAAATGATACCATTGCCGCTTACATTCTTCGCGCCCAGCAGGCAGTTGACATTGCAATTTATAATTTCACTGATGATGCTGTGATTGCAAATGCTATAAACAATCGATTCAATGCTGGGGTGCAGGTAAGAATAGTTGCTGACGGATCTACGGCACAATTGGGATTAGGTTTATTGAATCCAAATATTCCAGTTGTTGAAAGAATCAATACCAGCGGAACGGGTATCATGCACAATAAGTTTATTGTAGTTGACCCAGACTCTGCGGCTAATTCATGGGTGTTCACAGGTTCAATGAACTGGACAGACAACAACATGTACAATGACTTCAACAACATTATTATTTTCCAGGATCAAAGTCTCGCACGAGGATATCGCTTAGAATTCGAGGAAATGTGGGGTGGATCTGGAGCTCAACCCGGTAATCCGAATGGTGTTTTCGGTTCAACCAAAACCAACAACACGCCACTTGAGTATGTCTTGGGTCCAAATGATATTCGCGTTGAAAGTTATTTCTCACCTACTGACAATGCAAATGGTGCTATTATCAAAACCATTCAAACAACAGATGCGAATCTCGATTATGCTATCTTGGCTTTCACTAGACAAGACATTGCAGACGCTATTATTGCTGAAGATGATTTATTCCTTGTCTTGGTTCGTGGTATGATTGAACAAACCAGCGATCCGTCTTCAGAATATACCTACCTCACTACTGCAGGTCAAGACTGTCGCACACACGAACCTATATCATATGATTTGCATCACAAATATTGTATTGTAGACCATAGCACACTAGACTCAGACCCAACTGTATTAACAGGTAGTCACAACTGGAGCAGCGCTGCTCAAACTACCAATGACGAAAATACAGTAGTAGTTCATGATGCTCGTGTAGCCAATTTGTATTTGCAAGAGTTCATGGCCACTTGGTCATTGGTTAATATTGAAGAAAACCTGTCGACTGATGATTTAAATGTGTATCCGAATCCTGCGAATTTCAATTTATGGATTGGTGTTCCTTCAAACAGCGGCATGGCCAATTTAACTATCTACAATACAGTAGGTGAATTGGTATTTGAATCTGTTGTTACACCTGGAATGAATTCCATTTCACTTCCTAGTTTAGCTGACGGCACATACGTGTGTCAGGTAAATTCTTCAAGCAAGAGTTGGAAGAAAACAATAGTTGTTCGCAACTAAAAGAGATACGTTCGAATAAAAAAGGGGGAGTTTAGCTCCCCCTTTTTACTTTTACATACCATGAGTAATTCACCAGTGATAATAGGGTTAATGAGCGGAACAAGTCTCGACGGACTTGACCTTGTTGCCGTAAAGTTTATTGAACAAAATACTGGATACGACTATGAAATAGCGGCTTCTAATACGGTTACGTATGATTCAAGTTGGAAGGACATTTTACGTCAGGCACATGCATGTTCCGCTTTAGAACTCTCACAATTGCATGTAGATTTTGGGATATATTGCGGGAAGCAGGTCAAGCTTTTTTGTGAGGAGTTCAACTTACATCCATTTGCTGTTGCTAGCCATGGACATACTGTATTTCACCAACCTCAAGAAGCGCTAACAGTGCAAATTGGCAGTGGTGCCCATATTGCAGTGCATTCGTCTCTTCCCACAATATGCGACTTTAGAACAACAGATGTTGCACTGGGTGGTCAGGGCGCTCCTTTAGTTCCAATTGGTGATAAATATCTATTTTCAAATTTCGATTTTCGGGTAAATATTGGAGGAATAGCGAATATCTCGTATTCCTTCATGAATGAATTACACGCCTTCGATATTTGTGTGGCGAACATGGCTCTCAATATGCTTGCTGAGCAAATGGGTCAACATTTTGATGTCAATGGTGAAATTGCAAGAAGAGGGCAAGTAAACACAGATTTACTGAAGCAATTAAACAACATTGAATATTATCAGCAATCTCCTCCGAAATCGTTAGGAAAAGAATGGTTTGAAACTCATTTTCTGCCCTTACTTGGGCAAAGTAATTTAAGTATACGTGATTTACTTGCTACGTGCACTGAACATGTTGCGGAACAAATAGCGTCTGCACTTGACGGTTGGAGTGGCAGGGCTCTCATGACTGGCGGAGGGGCGTTAAATCAATTTCTTATTGAACGTATTCAATCTAAAACTTCAACAGAGATTATAGTTCCCGATGAACAAACCATTCAATTCAAAGAAGCTCTTATTTTCGCTTTATTGGGATACTTAAGAATAATGGAACAACCCAATGCGCTATCAGAAGTTACAGGAGCCCGCAAAGACAGTTGTGGAGGTTGTATTTACCTGCCCTGAATGAAAGGCATTTCTCTAATTTCATTTAACCATTGCACCGCACTCTCTGGTGTTCGAATGCTATTTTCTTGATGAATCCATACCCAAACGCGTTGAATACCTTTTTGATGAAACAACTGGTAATTCTCAGTCCATTTTTGAATTCGATGCACATCAGCAGGTGAACCAAACATTCCGCCAAAGCGAATAATTAAATCTGTACTAGTTATTTCTCCGTGCACCGCATCTCTTCTTCCAAGGGTATCACAAATGATCATGGACCAATTGCGTACAGCAAAGTAGGGAGCCAACTTTTGTAGTTCTCCATTTTCAAACCATGAAGCATGTCGAAATTCTACTGCCAACTTCAAATCATGAGGAAGCCGTTCAAGGAAGGAGATGAGTCGCTCTTGTTTTTGAGTGCTAAAATGATGTGGCAGTTGAATAAAGCTCATACCTAGATTCCCAGAAAATGCATCTAAAGCCAAAACGAACTGATCCAAATCGCGCTCACAATTTTCGAATTGTCTCCAATGAGAAATGGCTTGGGGCCATTTCGGACAAAATAAAAAAGTATCATGAACCTGATCTTTCCATTTTCTTACCTGATCACGTGTTGGGGTTCTATAAAACGAACCGTTGAACTCAATGGCTGAAAAAAGTTGACTATATTCTTTCAAACAATCTGATATCTTGGTTTTCTTCGGAATGTGAATTCCTTTCCATTCTGGAACATTCCAAACCGTGCCCGCCGTAATTAATTCAATTTGATGTAAGCTCTGATCAATTACATTTTTGTGAAATGTAAAGGTTGGCAGATTCAATTGAATCCCTTCGTTCAACTCAACCTTGCCGAATTTCATATTTAAATCAAGAAGCTAAAAGTACCTGAGCTTTCTTCTGCCTTTTTAACTCCAAAACAACATACACGGGAGTCCACAAAAAACCATAAAGACCGTAGAGAGAAATAACAAAAATGGTATACCACCAATGTTGAGCAAACCACTCATTCTTCCATATAAAATTCCAAAAATCACCTGGACCATAAATGGCAAAAACAATAAAAAACAGATCTAGTGCTATAGCCCCAATAACCGCAGTATAATTTGAACCACTTCCTGAATTTCGAGTTGAATTCCAGTATGCAATCATTTGATTCTTTCCGTCGCATACCACTTTAACGTTATCTCCCCATTGCGAATGATAGAGACCATCGTTCACGCGTGTTACCGGCGTTTCATGAACCACAACCCATCGCTGAGTACCTTGATTTTCCAAGCCATCAACAACAGATGTTCCAGATTTAGAAATTGAACCTTTAACTAATCTCAGTTCATTATTTGGAAATAGTTTTTTAAAAATACCCATTGTATCAAATGTTAATCACTCTTTAACTTCTTGCAAAGGTAAGAACTCTATTTCCACCCTTCTACCTCCTTCAATTCTTTCCTCAATGCCCCCGATTTGCATTTCTATTTGGCTGGGATACACGCCCAATTTTAGCAAAGATTCCCGACCTGCATTTAAGCGCTGTTGCGCCAATTTCATGTTTTTTTCTCTCTTGCCATCTCTACTGCTAAAAGCTGTGATTTTATATGTACCGTTGAACATTCTCGGATTAACTTCCTTCATCCACGTTTCCATTAATATTTGTCCCGAACGATCAATATGTGATTCGTTTTTCTGAAAGTATAAAATCAATTTATTTCGAACTTCACCTGGCATATTGAACTCTATGAGTTGAGACTCATCACGCACGTTTAAAAATTTCACCTTTGAAAAAATGAAATCTAATAATTCAAATTGAATTACACCAGAAGCATTGAATTTATATCTTCGAATTGGATTGCCTTTGCTGCTATATAAGGTTCCATAAATTGGCATTTGTAACGCTTGCCAATTTCCTTGAAGACTCATTTTTACTTTCTCGTTTGCTGAAAATTGAAACGACTCTGTAAACCCGTTTTCATTGGTCTTTGCAATTAAAAAATCGAAACCATCATTGCGTTCTATTCGCACTGAGACCTGAGCCAATTTCCCTGTTTCATTTGTAAGTAAAAGTGAGTATGTTTCTTTTTTCTGCGTTTGTTCATACCAAAAGGTCTTCATTTCTTTTTCGGTATACATCTGATTCGTTCCGAAAGGCACTAAGCGGGTAAATCCATTGAATTCAATGAAAGGAAGTACACCCTGAAATTGTGTATTCAGAGGAACTTTAAAACTTTGAGTGGCGCCGTTCTCCCCTACTCTTGTGTATAGCAATTCATTTCCTTGAACTGAAGGAAAAAATTCATTTGACGCCGTATTGACCTCTTTACCCAGTGAAAAAACGGGGCTCCAAACTGAATCTAAACGATAACTTCCATATAAATCGTATCCGCCTTCACCACCAGCTTTATTGCTCGAGAATACCAGTAAATGTAAGTTTTCAATATAAAGCGGATGAACACAATCGAAACCGTCTTGATCAAAGTTGTTTAACTTCAACTTAACCCCAAATTGTGCACTTTCACTCTTTGTATAGATGTGTATTTTAGACCATCTTCCGTTTGTTCCGTTGGGTAGAATTTTACTTTCATAGAAGACTTCTTTGTTCGATTGACCATAACAAGCATTTCCTTCTGGAAAATTCCAATCTTTTGGAAACAAAGTTGATTCCCTTCCAGTGAAGATATCATATTCGTGGAGTCGTGAAATTTTCGATTCAAACATGGTTCCTTGGCCCATAACTTGAGCCAATCGCTGACTTAAAAACAATACTTTACCGTTCTTTATATCGCACAATTGAAAGTGTTCGAATCCTTCAGACCAAGTTGGTCTTGGCATGAGGTTCCATTGAGCTGAAGTCATGCAACTCACAATCAACAGAGAAACGGAAAGTATTATTTTTCTGATTTCCATAAGCGATATGCCTCATGCAATTGCAAGAAATAAGGTTCTCCAAATTTTCTGATTATAGCATCTTTCAAGAAAGCATATGCAGGAACTTGAAGTTTTGAACCACATGTGCACGCAGGCGCGCAGATGGGCCATTTGTGATAATTTAAACCAATGTAATCAGCCAATTTTGTTAACCGAATTGGATATAAATGACATGAAATGGGTTTTCTAAATTGGGTATGGCCTGCTTTATTAGCCATTTCAATGGCACACAAAGCAGTGCCATCTGAAGTATAATGAACGAAAGCACAAGCACCTTTTTCTGAAACCAAAGTTGTCACCCAGTCACCATCTGAATCTTGAACTACACCACCATACAATTCCACCGCAGCAATACCTTCTTTGGTCATCCATGGCTTTGCGGCTTCGATTGCATCCTGAACCTGAGTTATTTCCTCTTCATCTACAGGAGCACCACTGTCTCCTTCAACACAACACGCCCCTTTGCAAGAAACTAAATCACAAACAAAATGCTCTTCAAATAAATCTTCGCTAACCAATGTATTTTCGATGATAATCATGATCTTCCCTTTTTCGTTTTAACATGATGCAAGCGAATATTCAGAAGCTCTACCAGCAATGCAAAAGCGAAAGCAACATAAGAGTAAATCTTCACATCTACATATTCAGGAATGTGAATGGCCTTCGCACTTTCCAAAGCTTCTAAAACCAAGTTTAATCCTATTACTACCAAAAACACCAAAGCCAACATCTTGAGCGTAGGATATTTCTCAATAAACGAGCTCACATGAGGTGCAAAAACCAACATGACAATCATGCTAATGATCACTGCTACAATCATGATTGCCACATGATCTGTTAAACCAACCGCTGTAATAATAGAGTCAACCGAAAAAACAATATCAATCAGAATAATTTGAAGTATTGCCTGAACCAAACTAATTTTTTGAGTCGAACTTTTTTCCTCCTTTTCGGCAATTTTAAATTTATGCCAAATCTCATTCGTTGTTTTGATTATGAGAAAAAGCCCGCCTAAAAATAAGACAATACCTCGACCTGTGATTGGGTAATGCCCAATGTTGAAAATGCCATTTTCTAAATGAGCTATAAAAGAAAGGGTGAACAAAAGTCCTATACGAAATACAAGTGCGAAGGTTAAACCTAAAAACCTTGCTGATTTTTGTTCTGACTTACTTGAAAGATAACCCGTGACAATTGCTATGAAAATGATATTATCTATTCCAAGAACAATCTCCATAACAACAAGTGTTAGAAGATCCATCCATCCCTGTAAATGATAAAATGCCTCAAAAAAATTCTGCATATTCAAAAATACTTCTGAATTTCTTGCATCTGGTTTTATACTTCAAGACTAATCAACACTCCAAGGTGCAATTTCAAACTGAAAAACTTCACATAGTTCTTGCAGTAATATTCGCTTTACCTCGTTTAATTCACAAGTATGACCAATTTCGGTTTGAAGGCTGGTTACTTTCTTGTCTGTGATTCCACAAGGCACAATGTGATTGAAATAGGTTAGATCGGTATTTACATTAAATGCGAAACCGTGCATGGTAAGCCACCTGCTGCATTTAACTCCCAATGCCGCAATTTTCCTATCACCGATTCCATCTGCATTTTTCAACCAAACACCAGTCAATCCCTCAATGCGTGTACCCTTCAATCCGTAATGAGCGAGTGTGCGAATGATTGCTTCTTCCAGATACCGCATGTATTTATGAATATCTTTGAAATAATGCTCCAAGTCAAGTAATGGGTATCCTACAATTTGACCAGGGCCATGGTAGGTAATATCTCCGCCTCTGTTGATTGGAAAATACGTAGCATCTATTTCCTTTAGTGCATCTCCGCTTTTACCTAGGGTGTATACATGCGGGTGTTCAACGAAAATTAAACGGTCAACTGTACCGGTTCCATCAGGCAAACCAACGCTTCTATTGGCCAATTTTTTTGAAACATTCTGTTGGAACAACTCCTCTTGTAAATCCCAAGTCTCCTTGTATCCCTTTCGTCCAAAATCAATGAATTGAACTTGGCGAGGCATTTAAATTTTCGAGAGTTCGTTCTTCAAAAAGATAATAGCTGGAATAGCGGTTGCATCTTCATTGCGCAATTCAGCTAGGTCAATGCTTAACCAATCCCCAAAATGAATAAGGTAATACGCTCTTTCAAGTCTACTGCTTCCCTTAGCCCAAATTTCTTCGATTGTATCGCATTTCTCTGCCATTAATTTCTTACAAATTTCCATTCGGATTTGCGATCTTTTATGATCATCTTCGGCACGAATTAAAAGAACTGCTACTCTGTTATCACCGCCTGTCCATCCAACAAGTTCGTTGTGATTCATTTCAGGAAATATGTGATGCCAGCAAAGCATTTTAGAATTTTCATTGATTTGTTGTCTCCAGCGAATAGCAACTCCCTCATAATTGGCTTCGCTATACAGAATTGGAATACGACTAACTATTTTTTCCGCTAAATTCCTGGTCGCTGAACGAAGAGCATCTTTTTCAGAATTTAATAACTCAATTGTATTTTTCAATTCTGACTCGAAATCACCCGAATAAATGCCATAAGCCTTCAAGGTATACAATACTTGAACTGAACTATAACCAAACATACTTCTAGGCGGATTACCTCCGGGGATGTGTATGCAATTGAAACCATCTTCTTTCGCAAATCCTGCTATCTTTCCACCACTGGTAATGCAAGAAATGGTTGCACCTTTTTGTTTTGCTTCCTGATACGCCGCAACAGTTTCTTCGGTATCACCACTGTAACTTGAAATAATAACCAAGCTATTACCTCCAACAAATGCCGGAAGCGCATAATCATTGGTACATACAATAGGTAAACAACATGAATCTGCAACAAGTTGAGATACGATTTTCCCACCAATTCCCGAGCCACCCAGGCCAGAAATCACTACATTCTCAAACTGACGATCTGTATTTTCAAATTGAGCAGCTTGCCCTATTGTTAATGCCTCTCCTAGATGTTGAGGAAATGCTTCTACCAATGCCTTCATATTTTTTTTTTGCAAAAATAGGTTGAAATAAATTATACAATCTTAACTAAATGTTGTTCTTCGCATTTTTTGGCATGCAAAGCCATTTGGAATAACGAGACTCCTTTCTTTTCCGCTATCTCTAATAAATCATGCTCACCATCAGCCCAATTCAGAAAATGCATGAGTTCATGAATAACCTGACGTTCATCTGTATTAGGCATATTCGAAGAGGGGTACAATCCACGCTTTCCAAGTTGAGGTTCCCCGAAGGGTACAAGATTCAGATAAGCCTGATTCAATTCTAAACCCAATACCATTTGATATAGTATTTCTACTGACTCCTCCATAGCGCTGAAAGATATGAAATCTTCATTATCGAGAGAAGTATGATATTCGGCATAACGCTGGTACGGCGTTCTCATGAATGACCCAATAGGCAGATTGTATCCCGGAGAACAGTACTGCCTCTCGTCGCTTCCTCCAACTGAGAATGGAAGTGTTGCATGCGGTACTTGAATTTGTGACAAAACATGCTTTGAAATTCTATCGGTCAGTGTGTTGCTCCTTCTACTTTCTTTAAAGTGTATTTTACCATTATCTCCGCAGCATGTGAGCACCCATCCCGCTTTGCATTTCAATTGCAACTGCTTTCCGAATTCAGACAAGAAAGCAATTACACCAATTGTCTCAGGAGCCAAGACGAATCGATAACTGTATTTTCTTTTTGGCAAAGATGCAATTCGTTGATAAAGTGCGGCCATGACTAAGGGGCCACTGAGCTCATTGTTAGCCATGCTTGGGTGGCATAAATATGAAGAAAAAACAACTTCTTCATCGGTCTCTCCTTTCAATAGGTACTGACCGTATGTTAAGCTCCCTATTTTCAAGTCTGAATCAATGAATACCCGATACATTCCCTCCTTTGGGCATTTCAACCATTCCTCATGACGCATACAAAATCCCCACTTCTCTTGATAGTATGACGTTACGTAAGGTATTGCATTGGGTTGTTCAGGAAGTGTATATACATGACGAGCAAGTTCCTCATAAGTTATCTCTTGATCAATGGGCGAACTGTAATTTAAAACATGCAAATTATGCTCATTCAATTGTGCGATCCGTTCACCGTTTGGAAGTTGGATATATGCATTGCGAATATTCCATTCTTTCGGTATTTCCCAATCATGTACTTTCGTTCCAGTTGGAACCTCTGTCAATTCCAGAGGAATAAGCTCATTTAAGATTTGAAACGAATGACGTAAACCGTCTCCAGTAATGCTTCTGCAAATGGGCCAAAGCCGATCGAAATAAGATTTAATCATGGTATTGCTCATATCCTTTTCACCAAACTGTCCATCCACCTTCAACAAGCATGTTGTCACCCGTTACATATGAAGAGGCGTCACTAAGTAAGTATACTAAAGCGCTGGCTACTTCATGGTTATAACTCAGTCTTTGCATGGGAGAAAACTGTGCGAAATTCGATTCAAATTGCGCCTCATGATTGTTCCATACTCCATGGGGTGTAATCATATTCACCCGAACTTTTTTGGCGGCCCAATAGGAAGCAAGGTATCTTGACAATGCATCTATACCTCCTTTTGAAGCACTATAAGCAGCAGGACAACCAAGAGATGTACCCTTGTAAAGATTCTGGTTTGGAGCTACAACACTATATGTAGAGGGAATATTCACAATACTACCACCTCCATTCTCCGCTAAAGAACTACCTAGAACTTGACACATTAAAAAAGTGCCTTTTAAATTCACATCCATTACCGTGTCCCAATTATCATCGGAAACAGATTCAAAAGGTTCAAAAACCAAATGCGATTTATTCTGATGTGCGTTCACAATTCCGTGAAGAGAATGAAATGTTTCAAAAACAAAGTCACGCAATGCGATGACTGATTTCCTTTCTGCTACATTCAATTCAAAGCCTTCACATTGAACATTGTTTCTTTCTGATAGTTGCTGCGCGAAAGCTTTGGGGTTTGCCTGTGCTATATCGGCTACAACAACCTTTCCCCCAAATTGAGCAACAGCTTCACAGAATGCTCGTCCTACTAAACCGCATGCACCTGTAATTACAATTACTTTTCCGGTCAGTTCAAATTTCGCTCTGAAATTGATTTGAGTAGGATCTGTTGTACGAATAGGTTCCATTAATTAAATTTTCGGAATACAGGTTTAATTTCTTCACCCACCAAATAGTTTTGGTAACCAGACTCGAGTGCACGTTCGAAAACGTGGCAACTCTCATCAAATGCGGCTAACATAAAATCTATATCCGCCGTGGTATGTGAAAAAGAAGGCGACAAAATACCCTGGTATAGCACTCCACGTTCAATCATTTCTTGCATGAATAAGGTTCTGTAAAAGAAGTCAGGTTCCTTTTGTGCATTTTTAACAACCAAACCAACACACCAATTGAATCCAGTGATTTCAAAATATTCAGTTAAATTTCGTCTCGTCAGAATTTCATGTACACCACGAATAAAATAATCACCAATGGCATGATTGTGTTGAATGACATTGTTCTTTTCATAAACGTCAATTGTGGCCATTGCAGCTGCAATTCCATGCGTTTCGCCTCCGTGGGTTGTGCTTACCAAAAACACCTTTGGCTCTCCCCTCCTACGAATACCGCCATATTCCATTATTTCTTTTTTGCCTGTTAATGCACAAAATGAAAACCCGTTAGCAATTCCTTTCCCCCAGGTACAAAAATCAGGTTCTGCGTTGAATTTTTTTATTGACCCTGGGAAGTCCGATTTGAATCCGGTTATCATTTCATCCATAATCCAAAGTGCACCGTGCTTGTGGGCGAGTGCAATGGCTTTTTGATAAAAATCAGGTTCCAGTACAATCCATTTTTCCGGTTCTGAAATAACACAGGCAATTTGATTCGGATATTCATTGAACATACGTTCCAAATCTTCTAAAGAATCCTGTTTATAGGTAACCGTAAACTGTTTTATTTCATTTGGAATTCCGAAGTCACAACTTGTAGATCCTATAAACCAATCATCATAGCTGTAGAAAGGATGTTCTGCGGGTCTTGCTACAACGTGTCTTCCCGTGTACGCTCTTGATAATTTAACAGCCGCAGTAGTGACCACCGATCCATTTTTTGCAAATTTGATCATGTCATGTTGTGGTACCAAAGAGAGAAATTTCTCAGCCATCTCCATTTCTATGACACTGGGTCGGGTGAAATTCACACCTTTTTCTAATTGCGTTCTTACGGCTTCTAGAACCGGTTCATAGGCATGTCCAAGTGAAACACTATACAAGCCCATGAGGGTATCTAGATATTTATTTCCATCCAGGTCCCAACAATAAACACCTTTGGCATGTGTGATTGCTGCTGGTGATTTTGTTGGAAACTGGTCGTCTCCTTTCGAATAGGTATGTGCTCCTCCGGGTATGAGATTGTGAATTTTACTTCTGTATTCATCACTCTTCTTGAAGTTTGTGATTTTCGGTAAAGTAATGTTTTTCATTTTACAATTTTATCTTCTCGCAGGGACTTGGCATAGCCTGCATTAATTATACTTTCTTTATTTATGTCTAAAATACTTGGTTCAGACTTTAACAAATCTACTACATGCTGAATTTGAAAAGAATTCGGATCCAATTTGGAAAATAACACCTCCACAAATTGAAAATCAGCCAGGGTATCTACAGACAACTTAAAATTGCATGAGTCATTCATTTTCCGAAATCCCAGCGTGAATTTTTTGGAGTTTTTCAAATATGGGATAACATGCTCCCGCTCACTCATCAATTTCGCTTCTAGAAAAGCCGTTTTCAATGCATGAAACTTAACTACTTCAACATCAAATCCGTCTTCTAAGAAAAATGGATCTTCGTTACTATTAGAGAAAAGGTCAGTTCCGTAGAATTGAAACTGTTTGTATGCCCAATCTACAGTTGATCCGTGATGTGTTGCACAATCACTTGTCATTCGAATTATAACATCATGTTCAGCAGCACCGTGTTCAACGGACGCATGATAAAATCGAGACAAAACATCCCAATCAGAACCACGAGAAAAGAGTATCTTATTTCGAGTACAAAAATCTTCAATTGCATCATCTTCGGCATTCGTAGAGGTCACAACTACCAATTTATCAATACACTGAGCAGAGCGTAGTCGTTCTATAATCCACAATAGCATTGGCTTGCCGTGTAACTCTTTCAGAACCTTCCCTGGAAGTCGGGTTGACCCCATTCGAGCTTGTAATAGAGCAACATTCATAGCATTTGATTTGGATTAAACAATGCGTAATAGTATTTATTCCACAGTTTACCTTCTTTAAATACATGCTTTACGAAAGTTCCTTCAAGCACAAAATCAAGTGATTTATACAGGTGCTGAGCTGCAGGGTTATTTTCGAAGACGGCTAAAGAAATTTTTCGCAGATTCAGTTCATTGAAAACATATTGAATAATTAATTTCATTGCGGCTTTACCATAACCTCTTCCCCTTGCCGATTCTTCTCCGATTATTATTCCCAATTCACAAGTACCCGCGATCCAATCAATGCGATCTATTTTCAAATTACCTACGTGTCTACCTTCAACATCGCACATGGCCAGAAAAATGGTATTGGCATCATTCAAAGTTCCCGCGACGTAGGCTTTAAGTTGTTCAATTGTGGTAGGAAAATACCCCGTTGCCATGCCTCTTGTAACTTCAGGATCATTGATCCATTTCAGATATAGGTCGTTGGCATCTTCCATTTGAAGCGGTCGCAGATGAATCAAGTCTCCTTTGAGAAAAATGGCTTTCATTCTCCGTGTTTGTTTTTAAGATGCAAAGCAAATTCTTGCATGCGTTCTGTATCCTTAGTTAAATTTGAATCGTGCATGCGGTATCTATATAAAGGAAGTGGAACATTGAATATGGCGTATCCACCCTTTTCCCATCGAATTCGAAGATCCTCCTCCTCTCTTGCACTGAATGATTCATCATACAGTCCAATGTGGAATAAATAATCCTTTCGAAACATAATTCCACAAGCTATCGGGTTTGTTTCAGCTGACACATGTTCCATGTGTTTTCCCCTTTCATCTACATGATAATAATCGACTGAAACTGCATCAATTCGAATATTCTCAGTTAAAAAAAGTCGCTGCGTACGTAACGTTTCAGAATGTATATAATCATCGGCATCTAGAAACATCACAAATTGTCCACGCGCCTTTTTAATTCCAAAATTGCGCGCTGCTGCTAAGCCAACATTTGAATCTAAATTAAATATTCTGCAAGAATCCTCATAGTGCAGTAAAATCTCTGACGTAGCGTCTACTGAAGCATCATTTACAACAATGATTTCAAACTCAGATTTTGAGAGCGATTGCTCCAATGCGCTTCGAATGGCCCGTTCTACGAATTGGGCGTAATTATAGGTTGTAATTATAAGCGATACCATGGTTAATCATCGGATTTCTTTTTACGTTTCTTTGATTCCTCACCATAACTATAACCATAACTATAACCATATCCGTAACCGTACCCATATCCATAACCATATCCATATCGATACGCATATTTACCATAGTAATATCTCCACCGCTTTTGCTTGATATTATTTAGGAGTAGGCTTGTATTATTCAAATTATTTTGAGACAAAACATCCTCCAGATACTGAACACCTTGTTTGGTTGCCTTTTGCGTATTCATAACAAGAATTCCTCTATCAACCTTGGAAAGAAGAACAAGAGAGTCGGTAATCAGCAATATTGGCGGTGTATCCACAATTACAAAATCATAATGCTTCAAGGCGTCTTGAAATAATTCAGACACCATGGAATTTAAAATTAATTCTGATGCATTAGGAGGAACAGGACCAGCGAAAATGACATCTAAATTTTCAACTTGTGTTTGATACACCAAATCTTGGTAGTTCGATTTACCAATTAAATACGTAGTTACACCAACTGTATTGTGATGCTTGAACATCTTGTGCACTTTCGGTTTGTGCAAGTCAAAATCGAGTAGAAGTACTTTTTTTGAAGCCTTGGCAATGGTTGCGGCTAGATTGGATGAAACAAATGTCTTTCCTTCCCCGGGATGAAGAGAAGAAACGAGTATAATTTTTGATTCATCATCGGGAAGTAAATATTGTAGGTTGGTTCGCAAGGTTCGAAACGCCTCGCTGACATTACTTCTCGGGTTTGCAGCTATAGCAATTGGATCTCTTTCAATTTCTTCATAATTCGGAATCCCGCTTATAACAGGTAATTTGGTCAACGATTTTAATTCTCTCAGGTGTTCTATATGTTCAAAGAACAGCATTCGAATTAACCCAATCAAAAGTGCAATAAAAATTCCAGCGCCTATCCATAGATAAATGATTGACTGTCTATCGGGACCAACAGCTCCCATGGCTCGAGCGGCTTCAATGATAGAAGTTTGAGGAATAATTGCAGCTCTAGCAATAATTGTATTCGCCTTTTTTTCCAACAAAAAAGTATAAAGTTCTTCATTCACCTTGAGCTTCCTTTCAATGCTCAACAGATCTCTTTCACTTTTTGGGATTCCGGCAAGCTTTCCCTCCAAATCTTTAATTTGATTTCGAAGATCTTCTATCTGACTATCAATTGCAACGCGTGTATCTCTTGTATATCTGAAAATACTATTTCGAATTGTATTCAGGGTTGAGTCTACACGTTGAACACGTAAATCTCCGTATTTCACGTCAACTAATAGCGTGGCCCTCTTCTGCTTTAATGCAAATAAATCTTTCACCAATTCGGTCAAGGTAAGATCTTCTTCTCGCAGATAGTTCATTGGTGGAATGACAGCCTTGTCGGGCTCGTTTTTCAAAAAGTTCTCCAGATTAAGAATTGATTCCCTTCTCAATTCAAGATCTCGAAGATCAATATCAGATTGAGTGAGCGCTTCGAACGCCGCATCCTGTTCCTTGTTTAAATCCAAAATATCTCTTGCATCCTTAAAGGATTCCATAGCCATCTCCAGAGAGTCTATGATGGTTACTATTTCATCTATTTGCTTGTCTATGTATTTCTGCGTGTTTTCATTAACTGCAATTTCATTGTAGAGGGTGTAGTCAATGTAAACCTTCGCTAAGGTGTCCAAAAACATTTTAGCTCTTGAAGGAAGTTCATCGTTACAAGTCAAATTCAAGATACTTGTATACTCAACATTTTCAGTGGTAAGAGCACCCTTGTACTTTTCAACAAGTTGTTTCAACGGTTTAACTTTGAACTGAAAATTTTGTTCAAGCACAGTGCCTAGTCTTGATTCATCAACGTGTTCAGCTAAATCAATTTGCAGTTCGTAAGCGGGTTCTGATATCAGTTTTCCAAACTCGTAGGTTGCGACGTTTAATTTACCGTTTGCTTCGAAACTAAATTCATAACGTGACATATCCAAAACCTTGACATTGAATGGCACGTTATACATTTTGGGATCTAATTTCTGCCAATCACATTTCACATGAATGGCATCAAACTCATCTACTTGCAATGTTTTAACTCTACCAACTAAAAAATACGTGATAGAAAAATCTAGTTTTTCCAGTGATTTCTCTACTAAATCGTAACTCGCTATAATTCGTTTTTGGTTAGTCACATCTTGCATGAGTGATATGTAACCCAACTCGCTGTATACCTTTTTCTGATAATCATAGGTTTCAGAAGACTTCAAGAGTATTTCAGCCTTTGCCGCATAGATACTTGGCAGCCTGTGAGCGTAAAAGTAAGATGAGATAAATGCAATTAAAGCGCTAACAACAATAAGAAACCAGTTCTTACTTAAGAACCGCAAAATGGGTTTTAGATCATCTGCATCTAAGAAACTGGATTTAACTTCTGACATTCTCTTCTGTTAACCAACAAATATACTATTTGAGACACGAATGAAAAAATTAAATTCATAAGGTGCAAGTAAAAAGTATATGGTTATATTTGCGCCATGGCAAACAGAAGTTTGAAGTTCTTGATGGTAGTAGCTGCGTTATTTATCGCTGTTACAGCCTCAGCTCAAGTTCCGGATCCCCCGGGGGGTGGAGCCCCTCCTTGTGGCGAGCCTTTTGGAACAGTTTGTCCTATTGATGGTGGCGTTAGCTTCCTCATAGCTGCTGGTGTGGCTCTCGGTGGAAAAAAAGCCTACGAACTACGGAAAAAATCTTTGAAAAACAAGTGATTGTTCCTTTCAAGAATCCCGTTTTCAGATTTATTTTCATAGGTTTTGTGGCATACATTGCTTGGTATTTTTTGTACGAGCTTTACCTCTTACCCAAAACTCCGATTGACGGATATCTTGTAGATTTTTTGGTGCGATGTGCAGAATTTCTGCTGCGCTTCATGGGATTTGAATTGAGTGTTTTCGATGATGGTCTTTTTCGAAATCACATTGCTATTGTTGGTACACCTGGAGTAACTGTTGGAGCGCCCTGTGATGGCATGATTCTCATGGCACTTTTCGCCATTTTCATTTTTGCATACCCCGGAGAAAATAAGCGTCGATTATGGTTTATTCCGTTTGGTCTAATAACCATACAATTGCTGAATGTTATACGAATAGCATCTTTGGCTTTAATTGTATACTGGAATGAAGATTACCTATCCTTCAACCATGATTACACCTTTACCGTTATAGTGTACAGCTATGTCTTTTTGCTATGGTATTGGTGGTCTAAACATTCAAACAAAACGCTTTCCCACCAGAACGAACACTGATGATTAATTGGCGCAGGATTATACCGTTAATCATTGTCATTCTCTTCATTGGCTTTATCCAAGAAAGAGTGAAAGTTAGTGTGAACTTTATACTGGACAAATCTACAAATGTCCCAGAATTCTTTAATCTAACTCCTGAACAACGTATAGAGGTTTTATCCCCTTTGAAGAAGCAAGGAAGTTTCGATTATTATTACAGTCACGGAAATATTCAGACACTTTATTCCATGAGCCTGGTTCAACTGAAAGCATTGAAATGGTTGATTACAGCTTTATCTGTCATAATTCACTTAGGAATAAATATTTTGATTTTACGTTTTTTTAATTCTCCAAAATCTCATTTTAAACTTCTCTACTACCTAAGCGCACTTATTTTCATAATTGCATTGTTCAGTCATTTGTTAGGAACTCTGTTGAATTTAAATAACGCGTTCTATCCAATAACGCGAGGATTAATGGGAATTTTGCAAACACCTGTATTAGGTATCATTTTTTTAATGGTCACCAATTTCTTTGCGAATGGAAAACATGAATAGTCGAAATCAAGACGATAGAATCTGGATTTTTTGTAGTTCAACGGAGCTAAGTCAGGATACGCAAGAGCATCTTTTAAAATCTGTTTCTAATTTTTTAATGACTTGGAATAACCATGGCAACCAATTATTCGGAAAATGTTGGATAGAATTGAACCAAATTCTAATTGTATCATTAGATGAGGAAAAAATGTTGGCAAGTGGCTGCAGTATAGACAAGTTAAATCGGATGATCCAACAATTTAGTACTGAGCAAAACATTCATTTATTCGATAGACTAATTGTATTTTACAAGGAAAATGAAGCACTGAAAACAACACCATTGTCACATTTTTGGGCCCTACGCAAGGCAAATATTGTCACTGACTTTACATACGTTTTAGACACAACCATCACAAATCTTGGTGAATGGAACACCTCTAAATGGAAGGAATTTCAGAATTCTTGGCACAAAAAAATGTTTGGTCGATAATTAACGTAACCTTTTCTCATTTCAAATCGTAAGTAAATTGTATTTAACCTCTCCTTTTATGAAATCCATTTTACTCCTTTTCATTTCAATTCTAACCTTCAACGGAATTTTTGCTTCTGACTTCAATACGGAAGTAGATGTATATGGATGCACCGACCCTCTTGCGTGCAATTATAATCCAACCGCAAACATTAGTGATGGTTCATGCTATTACGCTTCCTCAAATGATGCTTGTACCGGAGCTACTTCATTAAGCATTGGTTCAAGCGCTACCGTTGACAACACCTGTAGCACTTCAAATGGAAGCTCTCCCATTAACTGGTCAGACGGTGTGCAGAATGACGTTTGGTTTTCATTTGTTGCACCGCTTTCGGGTGGAGTAACAATTTCCACTTCTGGAATTTCGGGTGGTACTTTAAATGATTCTCAAATCGCTGTTTGGAGTGCATGCGGTTCTGGCTTTGTAGCTGGCGATGATGATAGTGGGGTTGGTGAGCACGCTAGTTTAACACTTACATGTACACATTTAATTGCAGGCTACACATATTTCATTCAAGTAGACGGCTTCGCGGGTGCACAAGGTACATGTCAAATTTCCTTGAGCGCCTCTTCGGTATCAGGTTGCACGAATGCGACTGCTGCAAACTATAATGCATGTGCAACAATAGACGACGGAAGTTGCACAAACCAAGGATGTACAAATTCAAGTGCTTGTAATTACAATGCGAATGCAACCATTGATAACGGAAGTTGTTGCTACTCTACATGTGGCGAAATAGAAATCACAACAGGGCTTTACCCTTCGGAAATGAGCTATCAACTTGTGAACGGCGCAAACACTGTTCTTTTCTCAGGTACAGGGGCAAGTTCAGGGTCTGTATGCCTCTCAGCTGACTGTTATCAGTTTAGAATGGAAGACAGCTTTGGTGACGGATGGAACACGGCAGTTTACACACTTACTGACCAATCAAATGCAATTATCATTCAAGGTACATTTCTGAACACCCCCATTTACAATGCCTTTAATGATACGGTCGGATTCTCAATCGGTGGTGGAGTTCTGGGTTGTACAGACAATACCGCGTGCAACTACAATGCATTGGCAACGTGTGACGATGCTTCTTGCGAGTATGCATCTTGTCGCGGCTGTATGAATGCCGCAGCCTGTAATTTCAATGCCACGGCTACAATTGACGATGGAAGCTGCTGCCTTGCAACATGTTTAACTTTTACCATGTTTGATAGCATGGGTGATACCTGGAATGGTGGAACGTACACACTAGTGGACCTCAATTCAACTGTGCTTTACACAGGTACAATGGATGAAAATGTGAGTTCACAAATTGTGAGTTTCTGTGTCCCAGACGGATGTTATTATCTACAAATAAATGGCGGTGATTTTCCAAGTGAAATAACTTGGAGCCTTGCTGGAACTAACACGGGTACTTTAACAGGAACAGGCAGCACAACCTCAACGGGCGTATCGGTTGGAACGAACAACGACTGCTTCGGTTGTACCATTGCAAGTGCATGCAACTACAACCCAAATGCCTTATTCCCGAATAACGCCATTTGTATTTTAGGTCCCTGCGTTGTTGGAGATAATCCATGGACTGCAATTAATACCTCACCATCCATTACCACCACTTGTACCAACTACAATGGTACTTTTAACGGAGCTACAGTAACCACTGTAGCCAACTCAACCGTGGTTACAGGTGAGGATATCTGGTACAAATTCACAGCCACTCATCCGGCAATTAGCATTCAAGTAACGGCAACCTCAACAAACGGAGTCATCGAACTATTAGATAACACCTATCAAACCATAGACACCGAAAATTTAACTGGAACAGGAGCCGTAGAAAGATTAAATATTGGAGGACTTAACATTGGTCAAACCTATTACATCGGTGTAAGAAATTACGACAGTTCAATTGGTGCTGGAAACTTCAGTATTTGTCTGAGATACTTAAGATACACTGTTCCTATTTCCGGTACAGGACCATTCTCTCTCTGCAATCAATACAAAGCATCTTACAGAGGAACAGGCGTTTCTTATCGATTCGAATTTACCCAAACCGCTAGTCCAAATTCAACCTTTACCCGTACTCAGGCCAGCGATATCCTTATTCTTGGCAACTGTCTCGGCTTGTCTTTTAGCCGCAGTTACAATGTTAAGATATACGCCCTTTATACCATGCAAGATGGATTGGGTAATAACGAAATTATTGAATCTGCTCCCCCTACATTCAATTCCATGAACACCGGAACACAACCAAGTTCAGAACTGAAATCAACAGATCGTTGTGCAAGTGGTCCACGACTTCGATATGCCAATGTAACCACACTGCCATGGATCTGTGGAAGTACAGCTTGGCAATGGGAATTCACAAAGATTAATCCTTCCACGGGTCTTCCAATTGCATCTCCAATCACGCATATGGTAAATACAAATTCAAATATTCTTGGATTGGGTTTTGTTTCGGCTCTTGAATTCGGGGCTACCTATTCAGTGCGCACGAGACCCTATTTCTTAACTGAAGCGGGAACCTATGGAAACGCTCAAACCTTGTGTATTGTAACAAGTGCAATGATTCTTCAAGATGAAAATAAAGAGCAACAACTGGTGCAGCGGAATGAAGTCATTGAATATGATCAGCTTCACTTGTCAGCCTATCCGAATCCGTCAACAGGTATTTTCGTTCTCCAAATGCCTGAGACGCAATCTAAAGTCTTTTACCAAATTACCGACATGACAGGTAAAATCGTAGAAACAGGATTGATACCTATGGGCACCACTCGCATGGATTTGAATCTATCTCATCTCGGAACTGGAATATACCAACTCCATACAAGAGACCCGAAAGACAATCAAGAACGCCTGAAGCTCGTAATATCAAATTAAATAAAAGGGGTGATTATTCACCCCTTTTTATTTCTCGCTGATCAAGAAAATAAACCAATGATGTCATGGCTGCTGCTCCAAGTTCAAGTTCTCTTCGGTTAACATTTTCGAAAATATCATTATCTGTGTGGTGATAATCAAAATACCTCTGACCATCTACTTGCAATCCAAACAGCATTGTTTTTCCATTCTTAAGTGGTGAAATATCAACACCGCTTCCTCCCCGCTTAAAAACATACAAATTGTATGGATCGAAAAAATTTTGTAAGCCCTTCAACCATTCTACCTGTTCGTCTGTGCCATCAAGAGAAAAACCTTTCGGAGTAAAACCTCCGGCGTCACTTTCTATTGCTGCAATATGATTCAACTGTTGCGCATGAACTGAATCTGCATAAGTTAAACCACCGTCATTACCGAATTCTTCATTGATGTACAATACACATCGAATGGTACAAGCAGGTTTATATCCAGCCCGTTTTAGCAAACGTAGAACTTCTATGCTCTGAACTATACCTGCCCCATCATCATGAGCACCTTCTCCAACATCCCAAGAATCTAAATGACCGCCAACTACAATGATTCGTTCCGGAAATTGAGTACCCTTTATCTCGCCTATGACATTGAATTGCTCGACATCAGGGAATAGTTCACAATTCATTTTCATTTCAAAAAAAACTTTAGACATTTCCAATTTTGTATGTAATGTATGCGCATCTACACTTGAAATTGCCGCCGCTGGAATTTGGGGCACATCGGATTTGTAGGACATTGCGCCTGTATGCGGAAATCGATCATCAGCCGAAGTTAAAGAGCGAATAATGCAACCAACTGCACCGTATTTGGCTGCTTCTGAAGCACCATCGCTTCGAATGGGAAAGGTATTACCATAAGCAGATCCTGTATTGATAAAAACAGGATCAAACGCTTTATTAAAAAAAACAATCTTGCCCTTTACTTCATTCCCCTTTTTCTTCAAATCTTCAAAATCACGGCACTCAATGACCTCCGCTTTCAAAAGACCATTCGTACCAACAGATCCACCCAATGCCTTAACGGGAATAACTAATTTCTTTCTTCCAATTACAATAGCCCCGTATTCATTTTTCTCTCTGACCCATTTAGGCACCATAACTGGCATTTTTTGCACGGTATCGGCAATACCAGACAATGTTTCTTCACCCCAAACAATAGCTTTATCGGCATTTTCAGAACCTGCGATACGATTTCCAATTTCCTTGCACAGAATTTTTAAATCATTGTGAGCAGCATTGTCGGAAAGAGCCATTTCATAAAATTTCTTAACGAAAACTGAGTCTGCCTGTGTGAATTGTGCATTCAGAAATAGACTGAACATCACAAACAAAAAACTTGACATGATACTTTTCATTGCATGTAAGAACCATTATTAATATCTAAAGCTTGCCCGGTAATCGAGTTCTGTTTACCCGAAAATAAAAACGACACCAATTCGCCGATTTCAGAAGGCTCTGAAATATTTCCTGTTGGAACATATCCCATTTGCTGTTTGAAACTTTCTTCAAATGAAATACCAGCTCTGTCTGCCAATAGTTGAATACCCCTCTCGGCCATCTCAGTTCTAACCCAACCAGGAGTCAACGCATTAACTAGAATTCCATCACTTGCATATTGAACCGCAAGAGATCTAGTCAAGCCAAGTAATCCTGTTTTAGCCGTACAATATGCTGTATAATTCGGAACTCCAAAACGAGCCAAACAAGAAGAGGTAATAAGAATATGTTTGAAACGCTCTTGCGACAATTTCAAATAGGGTAACGCCTCCATTATGGTGTTGTACGTTCCTGTCAAATTCGTTTGAATGATTTCATGCCAACGATCATCTTCTCCGTAAGCATTTTCTCCGCCAATTCCAGCATTTGCAAAAACACACTCTAAAGATTTATGCTTTAAAAGGTCAGCCAAACCTAATCTTAATGCCCTGGCATTACAGATATCCACGGCAAGTGATGCGTGATTTTCTCGATTCGATAGGCACTCAAGGACGTCATTCAATCTTGATTGCGACCTTCCTATTAAAATTAAAGAATTTTCTGGATTTTCTGACAACAACTTGGCTGTAGCCTCTCCCATTCCACTGCCAGCTCCTGTAATTATTATTGTTTTCATCATTATGTTTGAACAAAAATAATTGAACCCGACTTTAAACCGATATGAAATATAATTTAAGCGAGATATCAGACCTTATTCAATCAAGGAGATCTATTGCACCCGAAAATTTCACTGAGCGAAAAATTCAGAGGGAACAGATAGAAAAGCTTATTCAATGTGCTGTTTTCGCGCCAAATCATAAAAACACACAACCTTGGCATTTTCATGTTTTTCTCGATGAGTCTATGAATCTCCTTCGTGAAACACTACCAACGCTTTTACCAGAATCTGAAACTTCCAAAATAAACCGAATGAAAATTCGGTTAAATCAAACTTCATCAGCAATAATTGTCACCTATACACCCAGTGAAAAAGTAGATGAGGGAGAAGAATTAATAGCAACCGCTTGCGCCATACAAAACATGCTTCTCATGGCACATGCAAGCGGGTTTTCAGGGTTTTGGTCAACACCAAAATTCATCAAAACAAAAGGATTTTTAGAATTACTCGAATTGCCTTTAAATCAAAATTGTCTTGGAATCATTTATTTTGGTTACACAAAAATGAATTGGCCTACTTCGCACAGGAAACCTATTGAATACGTAACAATATGGCATTGAGAATTCCATTCTTATTGGCTACTTTTTGGCTCTGTTCAATTACTGAAATGTCATCACAAAAAAAAGATGATTTTCTATTTGGATTTCAACTTCGACCTATCATTCCCAACGGATATCTTAAAGCAGACCAACTTCAAGCAAGCTCAGAAGATTTAACATACACGGCCTACATTCAACCGAGTTTAAGCTTTGGAGCAATCATACGTAAACCCATAGGACCATTTTGGAATTTAGAAACGGGTATCAACTTTGTTCGAAGAAATTACAGGCTGAACTTTTCTCTGACAGACTCAATAGCGGTCAGTTCAAATCAAAACATGTCTTTCATTGGATATGAAATTCCAATTCAAGGATTAATCTATGTTCAACTGGGTAAAAAATGGTTTATGAATGCGAGTGCGGGTTTGGTCATAGATCTATTTCCAAGTGAGGCCGAATCTTTCAGTTCAGAAAAAATTGATTCTACCTATGTAGACTTTTCTCAGATAACCTGGCGCGAATCATGGTTTAAGTTGGCGGCTCAGACGAATTTGGGATTTGAATACAGAACCAAAGACAAAGGTTACTATTACCTCGGAGCATCATATCACCTTCCCTTGGGAAGAATTGCGGCTAGTCAAGGAAAGGTAAATTACCCGAATCACTCACAAACCTTGTGGTTGGATTTACCAACTGGATATTTTTCTATTGACCTGAAGTACTTTCTTTTTGATCAAAAAAAATAGGCCGCCGAAGCAGCCTATTCATCAGTTCAAACCTTCTTATTTTTTGTTTCCAATAAGATTTAATGTTAGAGTGAAATTGTTGTCAATTGCCTTATCACCCAAATTATCAAAGAATGACGAAGAACCGTATTTAATATCGAATTGAGTTCTATCCAAAACCAACGTTCCCTTTACAGTGATTTGGTTATTGCCACCGCCAATATTCGCATCGAAATTAACCTCTTTGGTTATTCCCTTAATTGTAATCTTTCCAAAAACTTTTTTACCATCAAATTTGGTCACTTCAAAATTTGCCTCGGGAAATTTGACTGTATGAAAAAAATCTTCGCCTTTCAGGTGATTCAAAAAATTTGCATTTGTACCAGCATCCTTGATATCCGTACATGCGATTGAGTTCATGTCGACTTTTACCTTTCCGGCTATGGTTTTTCCATCATTCGCAATACGTACAATCCCACTAGATACTTTTACTGTACCTTCATGGCTCCCTGTCTTTTTTGTTGCCTTCCAGTTAATCGTTGACTTTGTAAAGTCAAGTAGGTAGTTACCATTTGCAATTTGAGCAAATGACTGAGCAGCCAATAAAACCGAAGCTGCTAGAATTAAAATTTGTTTTTTCATGTTATTTTTTGTTGTTCTTGTTTCTAATTTCATCTAATAAACCACTCATCTCCGTGGCTTGTTCACTGCTTAAGACGTTTGAAAGTAACCGATCCATTTCTACTGTTAAAGCATCGGTTTCGTTAATCAGAGAAAGGCCTTTTTCCGTGATTACAACATCTACCTGTCGTCGATCTTGTGGACAAACAGTTCGCTTCACGAAACCTCTTTCAATGAGTTTATCTATGAGTCTTGAAGCATTACTGCTTTTGTCTATCATTCGTTCGCATACACCCATTACTGATATTGGGTTTCCCTTCTGTCCCCTTAATATCCGCAGCACATTGAATTGAGGCAATGTAATACCGTGTGGTTTTAGAAGTTGTCTGTGTTCATTCTCTAACCAAGCAGACGTGAACAAAATATTCACCCCCAATCTATGGTAAGGGCTACTGAATTTCGAAAGTTTAATGTCTTTATCTATGCTCACGCTGCAAATATATGTACATACATTTATTGTACAAACATTTATTTGAAACTTTTTTTACTTCGATACGTAGTCTGTTTCCCAGAATCGGTATTTTGTTGAATGATGACGATTACAGTTTCGATCAAACCAAAGCACTAAAAAAAGAAGTACGCAAAGCGAAGAAAGCAATAACACTTGCAGAAAAGTAAAGGCTCATTACCTTCGCAATAAAAAGCGAAGTGTCAAAAAAAAAATATTCAAGTAGTTTCGGTTTATTCAAGTATCTCAAGCCCTATGCTTTCATTTTTAGCTTAGGGCTTTTGCTTTTAGTTGTATCAGGGCTTTTGGTAATTGTTATCACAGCATTATTAGGCTTTTTAATGAGTCCCACCGGACAAAGCGCTATCCCGGGCGGTGCAATGAGCCAACAAATTTTAAAAATATTTAATTGGCAAGGAGAATCTGCAACATCACAGACGCTGTTTGTCTTAGTTGGGCTTCTAATTATTCAGGGAGTATTCTCATTTTTCAGAGTGTATATTTTCGCTTATGTCACTGAGAACGCCATGTTTCAGCTTAGAAAGGATACGTTTTCAAAACTCATTCGCATGCCCATGCAGTTCTACAATGAGAAACGAGTTGGCGATTTGAGCAGTAGGCTTACATCTGACATTACAGCCATTCAAGAAACACTCACTACAACTCTCGCCGAATTTTTGCGTCAATCTGTAATTATTGTTGTTGGTGTAGGTTGGCTTGTTGCTTATTCTCCGTATTTAACACTAGTTATGTTGGGCAGCTTACCTGTCATTATTGTGATTTTGGTCTTTTTCGGCAGATTTATCAAAAAGCTGAGCAAAGAAACACAAGATAAAGTAGCTGAAGCTGGAGTTGTAATTAATGAATCCTTCACTAGCATTACTAGTGTTAAAGGCTTTTCCAATGAACCTTATGAATCTTCTCGATTCACAGAAAAGATATCTTTTGTTAAGCAATTTGCCATGAAAAGTGCGGTGTGGCGGGGAATGTTTGGAACTTTCATTATCATATTTCTGTTCGGAGCACTTGGACTCGTCATTGGCGTTGGAGCATACTTGCAACAATCAGGTCAACTATCGGCAGATATTTTACCTCAATTCATTATGCTAACCGGGTTAGTAGCAGGATCTATTGGCGGTCTTGCCGCCCAAATGGGTTCTTTGCAACGTAGCTTCGGCATTATAGATTCAGTAATGGAAATTTTAGCTATGGATTCTGAAGAATTACCTGTAGAAGCCTCCGCAACGCCAAAACTGAAAGGGGAAATTGAATTTAGAGACATTTCGTTTGCATATCCAAGCAGACCTGAATCTCTCATATTGAACCAGGTTAATTTAACCATTAAACCTGGTCAACAGATTGCATTGGTTGGCTCTTCCGGATCGGGGAAATCAACCATTGCGAATTTGGCACTTCGTTTTTATGATATTACCACCGGTGAAATTTTATTCGACGGAGAATCCGCGAAACAGAAGTCATTGCGTGATATTCGGAATAATATGGCTTATGTACCTCAAGAAGTGTTATTATTTGGAGGAACCATTTATGAAAACATTCGATATGGAAATCCACTCGCGACGGAAGAGGAAGTTTTCGATGCAGCAAAAAAAGCAAACGCTTTCGAATTTGTTTCAAATTTCCCAGAACAATTTCAGACCATAGTTGGTGAGCGCGGGATTCAACTTTCGGGGGGTCAGCGTCAACGCATTGCAATTGCGAGGGCCATATTAAAAAACCCAGCGATTTTGATTTTAGACGAAGCCACTTCTGCCCTTGACAGTGAAAATGAAAAATTGGTTCAACAAGCCTTGAATGAACTCATGCAAAACAGGACGAGTATTGTTATTGCTCATAGGCTCTCTACCATTCGTCAGGCCGATTGCATTTATGTCATTGAGGAAGGAAAAATTCTCGAATTTGGTACACATCAAGAGCTCTTGAGTCAAAATGGCGCTTATAAACGCATGTTGGAGATTCAAGAACAATTGAATTGAAATAGGCTGAAAAATAATGGGTAAGAGAAAAATATTATATGAAGTTTTAAGGCCAATTATTTCAAGCGGTCTCAGACTTTTTCACGATGAGTTATACGTATTCGGATATGAAAATTTAAAGGGTAGTCATATTCCAACCATTGTTGTTGCCAATCACCAGAATGCCCTTTTAGATCCCATCCTGTGCAGTACAGTATTCTATGAGCAATTGCATTGGTTGACTCGTTCCGACGTTTTTAAGCCAGGAATCATCTCTTGGATTCTAAAACACATTAACATGCAGCCTGTATATCGGGAACGAGATAATGTAGATGGCATGCGTGAACGCAATGAAATTATTTTTGAAGAGTGCTACAAAAGATTGCATCAAGGTGCTTGGATCAGTTTATTTCCTGAGGGAACACACCGAGGCAAAAAAGCGCTTATTCGACCATTGAAGAAAGGCGCTAGTCGACTCATTGTGGGTACGTTCGAAAACAATCCTGAATTAAACCACATACGTATTGTCCCCGTTGGACTTGAATATGAGCGTTTACAGGACCCTGCTGGAAACATTCTCGTGCGCATTGGCGAGCCTATTGTCTTGACTAAGCAGGACTATAACACTGCCAACAAAGCCATTTGGAATAACGAACTCACCAATGAAATTACAGAGCATATTAGTTCATGTATGCTTGATGTTCCAGTTGAACTCGATGAGCATTATGATGAAGTATTGCTTATTCAAGAGTTGTTTGTAAACATGCGAATTGAACTATCATGGGGAGAGGCAAATGTTGAATTTCAAAAATGGATGCGCAACGGTGGTATGAATTCTCCTCAATTGCTGGAACAGGCCGCCAGCTTCAAACTAAAAGAATCTGAGTTACAAATTGAAGAACGTCAATGGCGATGCGAACGAAAATTAAGTTGGAGCCGACTCATTACACAATTCGTACTTTTTCCATGCGTAGCTCTTGGAATTATTGCTTTCCTTCCAATTTCAACACTGACCGAAAAATTTGTCACCAACAAAGTCAAGGATCCCCTTTTCAAAAACAGTATTCGCATCGCTTTCAAAACATTTTTAGGTTCTCTTTATACACTCATACTAGCAACTGTTTTTTCTTTTATCATTCCCATCAATTTCTTAATCATTTTATTCACCCTTCTTGGATTGGGTGTATTGGGTGTTCGAGGAAAAATGTTTTGGAAAACATGGATGGAATATATCAATTTCAAATCGAAAATATCTGGCAATAGTGATCTTGCCTTAGCCTATTTGAAAGAAAGAAACAGCCTTATTCAATTAATAAAAACGCTTCACAATGAAACGAATAAATAGTATACAACATATCGGAGTTGCTGTGCAGGATATTGATGCAGCATTGAAGTTTTATCGCAAAGTTTTCGGAATGAACATTCCATTTTTCGATTCCATACAACCTGCACCTTTAATGGATGTATATACCAAGCAAGAGACCATTACCAAAAGGGCAAGTATGGTTATGAATTTGCAGGGAGGATGTGCCATGGAAGTTATTCGACCTACCTCATTTCAACCTCGGAAAGCTGATTTTGAAATACAAGTAGGTGACATTCACATTTTCCAAGTACACTTCAAAACGTGTAACATTGAAAAAATGCACGAACACTGCATAAATCAGGGAGTACCTGAATTGTCTAGGGTCGAAAAAAACCCTCTAAATCAACCTATATTCGATTTGAAAGATCTAGATGGAAACATGTTTCGCATTGAAGAATCTGACGAAAAATATTACAACATGGGGCATGCAAGTAATGGTGTTGTAGGCTGCACTATTGGTGTAACCAACATTGAAAAATCTATGAAGCTTTATGCTGAAATATTGGGATATGACAAGGTCTTATTCGATGAGACAGGAGTTTTCACGGACTACAGTCATCTACCAGGAGGGAATGGGAAGTTTAGACGTGTCCGATTGGAACAAAGTGCACCAACCGGAGGCGGATTTGCCAAGGTCATTGGAAAAACGTTTATTGAGCTGGTGCAAGCCCTTGACCGCACTCCAAATCGTATCTTCAAAGGACGAATCTGGGGTGACTCGGGCTTTGTTCATTTGGGGTTAGATGTAAAAAACATGACCGACCTAGGTGTTGCACTAGACAACTCAGGATTCGGATTCAGATGTGATAGTTCAAATGCCTTGAGCATGGGAAAAACTCGTGTTCATTGCACGTATATTGATGATCCCGATGGTACCCTCATAGAGTGTATTGAAGTATACAAAGTTCCCATCATTGAGAAATGGGGAGTTTTCCTTGATGTTGAAAAAAGAGATCCGTTAAAGCCTCTTCCCAATTTCATGTTAAAGGCTTTGAGATTCTCAAAGATTAAGGACTAACGAGCTGATTGCTTTCTCAGAATCTGGGAAAATAATCTCGGGAAATATCGGTTTAGAAATAAGCCCAACAATTCTCTTCCTCCAACCCCGAACTCTTTTTTCTTTCGCGAAACACCCTTCAAAATTTGCTCTGCACATTTTTCAGGGGAGGTCCCCGTTGCTTGGTGCGGATCCATTGCTCCATTAATACTCCCATCTGCCAAAACTGCATTCTTTGAAATTTCAGTGGCAATAAAACCAGGAGTTATAAGTGTCACTTGAATACCTTTATCCTCCACTTCCATTCGCAATGAATCGAAAAATCCATGCAATGCATGCTTTGACGCTGCATAAGCCGATCTCAAGAAAAACCCCCATTTACCTGTGAGGCTGGAAATAGCTACAATTTGCCCAGATTTCCGCATTAACATTTGAGCTAGTACCAATTTGGTTAAATGAATTTGACCAAAATAGTTTACTTCCATCAATCGCCTGTCAATCTCAATGGGAGTATCCTGCGTTAAAGACCGTTGGCTCATTCCCCCGTTGTTAATCAGTATGTCTATTTGATATCGTTCTAAAACCCACTTCGTCTTTTCCTCGATATCGTTTGAATTTGCCAAATCTAAAGGAACAACTACAATATTTGATGATTGATTACACGACTCATTCACCTCGAGCAATTCTTTCTCTCTTCTTGAAGAGAGTATAATTACTTCAGCTTCCCCAGCCAAACCACGGGCAAGTGCTGCGCCAATGCCACTGCTAGCACCAGTTATCCAAACTGTTTTGTGATTGTAATATGACTCTCTCATGGAAGATTTGAAAAATAAAAATTTAACTTTGTGTTAACGCACCGAAGGCCAAATGCTTTCAAAAAACACGCTAATTTAGTTGCATTAAATTATCAAAGATTATTAAAGTATGCAAGCTAAACCAAAAATTCTTTGTGTGGATGATGAGCGTGATATCTTGGATTTACTTTTATTTAATCTAGAAAAAGAAGATTTCGAAGTCTATACTGCGAGCAATGGAAAAGAAGCCGTTGAAGTTGCGAAAAAAACAACCCCTGATTTAATCATAATGGACGTAATGATGCCCGAAATGGATGGTATGGAAGCATGCAGAGTCATTCGTGAAACTCCGGGCTTGAAGAACACCTTGATTACATTTCTTACAGCTCGAAATGAGGATTACAGTCAAATAGCAGGTTTCGAGGCTGGTGCTGATGACTATATAGCCAAGCCCATTCGTCCGAGATTACTCATTTCTAAAATTCGGGCAATGTTGCGAAGAAATACGGCGTCTGAGGTAACTGAGCAAGTATCACTTGGACCAATTCAAATTGACAAAGAAAAATATCTCGTAATCAAAGACGGCGAAAGCATTCAATTGCCAAAAAAGGAATTTGAATTACTCTTACTCTTATCAAGCGCTCCGGGTCGCGTTTTCACTAGAGAAAATATCTTAAATACAATTTGGGGAAACGATGTCATTGTAGGTGACAGAACCATTGACGTGCACATTCGTAAACTCCGTGAAAAACTTGGTGACGATTTATTTAAGACAATTAAAGGAGTTGGTTATAAATTCGAAGCGTGAAGCTGAGAACACCAAAACAAATTGCATTCATCTCGACCCTTGTCATTGTTCTGCCATTGGCGGTCCTGTATTTTTTAATTGCCTATTTGCTAGAAAGGGATTTCGAAATTCAACTCCTGCTCCTTTTTATAATTTTAGCATCGAGCATTTCCTATTTCGTAATCTCGAGATACATTGAAAAATTCATATACAGTAAAGTAAAAATCATCTACAAAACCATTCACTCTTTTAAAAGTCAAGGCGAAAAAAATCAACTTGAAATGAGTTCTGATGTTTTAAGAGAGGTAAATGATGATGTTGCTGAATGGGCGAATGAGAAAATCAAAGAAATCAAAGAACTTCAGAGTAAAGATGATTTTAGAAAAGAGTTTGTTGGAAATTTATCGCATGAATTGAAAACTCCACTCTTCAGTTTACAGGGCTACCTCGAGACGTTGCAAGACAATCCGAATCTAGATACTGAAGTACGTGATCGCTTTCTAGAAAGGGCATTACAAAGCAGTGGGCGCCTTTCGGATTTGGTGGCAGATTTAGATGAAATTTCGAAATTAGAAAGTGGAAATGTTCCTTTGCAACTATCTCGCTTCGAATTGATAACCTTGGCCAAAGAAATAACAGAATCTCTTGAAAAATCGGCTGGCAAAAACTGCATACAACTCTTCGTTAAATCTGAACCGAACCAAGAAATTTGGGTATCAGCAGATCGAAAAAGAATTGCACAAGTATTGAGTAATTTGGTAGTGAATAGCATCAATTATGGTCAACTAAATGGGACCACCAAGATCCGATTTTACGACATGAATGATACCATCCTTGTTGAAGTAGCTGACAATGGAATTGGAATGAGTAAAAAGCATCTTCCTCGTCTTTTTGAGCGTTTTTACAGAGTAGATAAGAGCAGATCTAGACACGAAGGAGGATCTGGCCTTGGACTAGCCATATGTAAACACATTATAGAAACACACAATCAGACTATTAGTGTGCGCAGCACAGAAGAAGTTGGAAGCACCTTTGCCTTCACGCTGCAAAAAGCATAATCTTTTTTTGTTCTGAACCGAGCGAATTACTTTTGTTCTTGCCTCGGGAAAACATTCTCGGGGCTAAAATCATTTATGGCCGCACCATTTCATACTTATTGGAGACCCGATTCTGAATTAATTCAAACAGCACTACAAACATTCTCAAAACTGTTTTTGAAAGGATTAACGGGTTCATCCACTGCAGGTCTTTGTGCAGCGCATTTCGATTTTCAAAAGCAAAATATTCTTGTCGTATGTGAAGACAAGGAGCGTGCAGCCTACTTCATGAATGACCTTCAAAGTTTTTTGTCCATTTCATCAGAAGATTCGCATTCCCCATTGCTATTCTTTCCAAGAACAGCTCGGATTGCATACGAAGTGGAACAAACTGAAAATGCAAATATTGCCACTCGAACGGAAGTGTTGAAAAAAATTGAGCAAGCCACAAAACCACTCATCACCATCACCTACGCCGAAGCTCTTTTTGAAAAAGTCATTGCTAGAAAAGAACTACAATCCAAAACTATTCTTTTCGAGGTAGGCTCGAATTATAACATGGATCAACTCGATGAACTCTTTCAAGAAATAGAATTCGAAAAAGTAGATTATGTTTTTGAACCCGGTCAATATGCTATCCGTGGTGGAATTTTAGATGTCTACTCATACAGTTTTGAATTTCCGTTTCGCATTGAGTTCTTCGATACCGAAATTGAGAGCATTCGGAAATTCGATCCAACAACACAGCTATCTGTTGCAAAAATGACCAAAGCTGTTGTTGTACCCAACACAAAGAAAATTCATTTGGAAGAGACACGCGTTTCACTTTTGGATTTCATGAATGACGAGACTCTAATTTGGGTTGAAAACACAGATTTACTTTTAAAGAAATTAGACGTTGAATTCGAAAAAGCCGAGGTTCGGTTTGAACGACTTCGACCTGAACTTCAACATATACCTCCGCACGAATTATTCTGTACCAAGCATACTATTTATCAGAGTCTAAAGGCCAAAAGAGTCATTGAATTTGGTGGCGCAAGACACTTCATTGAATCGGTCATAGAGTTTGATTTAACACCACAACCCAGTTTTAATAAAAATTTCGAGATACTCTACCAACACTTTGAAAATCTTAGAAAACAGGGTTATAAAATTTATTTGGTTGCAGGTCAAACGAAACAACTTGAACGTGTAGAACAGATATTCAATGATAAACTATTCGTTCAAAATTATGAAGCCAAGATTCTAGAAATTAGTTCTGGATTTATTGATAATCAGAAAAAAATTGGGGTCTATACAGACCACCAAATTTTTCAACGCTACCATCGCTTCAAATTGAAAGAAGGGTTTTCAAAAAATAAAGAGGCCCTTACTTTAAAAGAAATTCTTGCACTTCAACCAGGTGATTATGTAGTACACATTGATCATGGTGTTGGAAAATTTAGCGGGTTACAAAAAATCGATGTCAATGGGAAAGAACAGGAAGCCATTCGATTAACATACAAAGGGGGAGATATTCTCTACGTAAGTATACACTCTCTTCACAGAATAAGCAAATACAGCGGAAAGGAAGGTGCAGTTCCGAGTATGGATAAATTGGGTAGTAATGCCTGGCAAAATCTGAAACGAAAAACCAAGAACAAAGTCAAAGAAATTGCCTTTGATCTCATTCAATTATATGCAAAAAGAAAGTCTACTAAGGGACATGCTTTTCAATCCGACGGATACATACAAACCGAACTTGAGGCATCTTTTATGTATGAAGACACTCCTGATCAATTGAAAGCGACAAAAGCCGTGAAGGAAGATATGGAATCACCATCGCCCATGGATCGCCTAATCTGTGGTGATGTGGGTTTTGGGAAAACTGAAATTGCAATTCGAGCAGCTTGCAAATCTGCCAGTGAGGGAAAGCAGGTTGCGGTGCTTGTGCCAACAACCATTCTATCCATTCAACATTACAAGAGTTTCAAGAATAGATTAAAAGATTTCCCTATTCGTATCGATTACATTAATCGATTTAAGTCATCGAAAGAACAAGCTTCCACTTTAGAATTAGTGAAAAATGGAAAGGTTGACATTCTAATTGGCACACACGCCATTTTGAGCAAAAAAGTAGAGTTCAATGATTTAGGATTGATGATTATAGATGAAGAGCAGAAATTTGGAGTTGCCGCTAAGGACAAATTAAAAACGTTCAGAGCCAATATTGATACACTCACATTAACAGCAACGCCTATACCTCGAACACTTCAATTTTCATTAATGGGTGCACGCGATTTGAGCATCATTCAAACTCCACCTCCAAACCGAATACCCGTTCGGACAGAATTACTTTCCTTCAATGAAGAAATTATTCGTGATGCAGTCAGTTATGAGGTACAGCGGGGCGGACAAGTCTTCTTTGTTCACAATCGTGTTCAAAATTTGCCCGAGATGGCAGGATTAATTCAACGCGTATGCCCCGACGTGCGTATTGGTTTTGCTCATGGTCAATTGAGCGGAGAAAAATTGGAAGAAGTCATGACTGGATTCATAGAAGGAGAATTTGATGTATTGGTAAGCACAGCCATTGTAGAAAGTGGAATAGACATTGCAAATGCGAACACCATTATCATCAATGATGCACAAAATTTTGGAATGAGTGATATCCATCAACTCAGAGGACGTGTGGGAAGAAATAACAAACAGGCATTTTGTTATTTACTCGTGCCAAGTGTTCTGCATATGACAGATGACGCACGAAAGCGGCTCACGGCCATTGAACAATTTTCAGATCTAGGATCGGGAATGCATATTGCCATGCGTGATTTAGATATTCGGGGTGCAGGAAATTTATTGGGCGGAGAACAGAGTGGTTTTATAAATGACCTCGGATTCGAAACGTATCAGAAAATTCTTGACGAGGCCATTTCAGAATTGAAACAAGAACATTTCAAAGAGTTAGCAGATGAAGAAATGAAGAAAAATGCTTCATTCGTAAAGGAAACTATACTCGAAACCGATTTTGAATTACTGATTCCAGATGAGTACGTTGGAAATATATCAGAACGAATTAATCTGTACAAAACGCTTGATGAATTAGAAAACGAAGATGAAATAATGCAATTCAAGGCGTCTCTAGAAGATCGATTTGGCGGTATTCCACATCAGGTGAATCAACTCATCGACACCATGAGATTGCGTTGGGTGGCAAGCGAAACAGGAATGGAAAAATTAGTTCTAAAAAGCGGGAAAATGATTGGTTATTTTATCTCTCAGCAAGACTCGCCCTTTTATCAGTCCGAGTCCTTTACACGCATTTTGGAATTCATTAAACTCAACCCCCACGCAGGTAAAATGTATGAAAAAGAGGAAACGCTGCGTATTTCGTTTTCTGAGGTGACCAAACTAAACCGAGCACATCAACTACTAACCGCACTCAAAAATGGATCTAAATTGAGTTAATTCGAATACGTATTACCTTTGCCAACCTTCAATAAACTATGAATACTTCAAAAGTTCGCGTTCGTTTCGCACCTAGTCCAACTGGCCCATTGCATATGGGTGGAGTTAGAACTGCTTTGTACAATTATTTGTTCGCTAAAAAACATGGCGGAGATTTTTTATTGCGCATTGAAGACACTGACCAAACAAGGTACGTACCGGGTGCAGAAACGTATATTCTAGAAGCTTTAAAGTGGTGCGGCATTGAACCGAATGAAGGCGTTGGATACGGTGGTGATTGTGCTCCCTATCGACAAAGCGAGCGCAAGCCCATTTACAAAGACTATGCTTTAGAATTGGTAAATAAAGGATGGGCTTATTATGCTTTTGATACCCCAGAAGAATTAGACACCATTCGAAAGCAAGCAGAGGCGGCAAAAATGCCCAATTGGCAATACAATAGCATTTCCCGCATGACCATGAAAAACTCATTAACGCTTCCCGCAGATGAAGTTGAGTCAAGAATACAACAGGGTGACCCTTTTGTTATTCGATTCAAAATGCCAAGAAACGAAGAAGTTCGTTTTCAAGATATCATTAGAGGATGGGTCGTTTTTTCTACAAATGAGCTTGATGATAAGGTCCTATACAAATCAGATGGCATGCCCACCTATCATTTAGCCAATATTGTTGACGATCATACCATGTCTATAACCCACGTTATTCGTGGAGAGGAATGGTTACCTTCTGCTCCCTTGCACGTAATGATGTATAGAGCATTTGAATGGGAAGCACCGTTATTTGCCCATTTGCCGTTAATATTGAAGCCAGATGGAAATGGGAAATTAAGCAAACGAGATGGCGATCGACTTGGATTCCCGGTATTCCCATTGGAATGGAAAGATCCTGAAACCGGCAATATTTCAAGTGGCTATCGCGAAAAAGGATATCTCCCAAAAGCATTTCTGAATATGCTTTTATTGCTGGGTTGGGCTCCAAGTAACAACCAAGAAATTTTCACTTTAGAAGAAATGATTGAAACGTTCTCATTGGAACGCATTGGAAAATCAGGTTCTAAATTCGACCCAGAAAAAACAAAGTGGTTCAATCAACAGTACCTGCGAAACATGCCACGAAGAGCCTTGGCGGAGATGATACTTCCAACAGCGAAGGAAAGAGGTTACGATGTATGTGTTGAGTACTTGGAGGGTGTTGTTGAACTCATGCTTGAAAGAGCCGTTTTCCCGCTTGATTTGCTTGAGGGCACATACCTCTTCGAAGATCCAAAATCATATGATGAAGAGGCTGTCTCCAAAAAATGGAAAAAAGAGGAATCGGGTCAAATTCTATTGGATTGGTCCATAAAATTACAATCTTTGGAAACGTTCAATGTGGAATCAATTGATACTGCAATGAAATCTTTTCTAGCCGAAAAAAATCTTGGAATGGGTCAAGTGATGCCGCTCTTCCGCATTGCGCTGACAGGAGTATTAACAGGTCCAGGTGCAGCACAAGTAGCCGCGTTGCTAGGTAAAGAATTCGTTACTCCTCGCATCCAAAAATGCATTGAAACTCTGGGTTAAATGCGCATTCAATTAAATAACATACACGTTTATACCAATCATGGCTGTTGGAAGGAAGAGGAAATTATTGGGGGAGAGTTTCGAGTAGATGTATGGATAGACGGGCCTTTTGAACATGCAGCAGCGAATGATGACCTACTTCAAACGGTTGATTATGTTGAGGTGAAAGAAATTGTTTATTCAGAGATGAAGAAACGCGCTAAACTCATAGAAACGGTTCTTGTTCGTATGCATGGCAAAATGAAAAATCAGTTTCCACTCGCCACATTGATTGGCATTCGTGTTACAAAGATCAATGCTCCTATGGGAGGCCAAGTTGAAAATGTGAGTGTTGAGATGGAAGGTTAAAGCAATCCTTTCTTCACCATTTCCTCGGCAATTTGAACCGCATTCGTGGCCGCACCTTTTCTTAAGTTATCACTTACAATCCAACAATTGATTGTGTTTCGAGCGCTTTCATCTTTGCGGATTCTACCCACAAATACATCATCACTCTCAGCAGCATGAATAAGTGGCATTGGGTACTGGTTTAAATTAGGATTATCTAACACCTTCACCCCAGGAAATGCCTGCAAGGCTTGCATGACCTTATTTAATTCTGGATCATGTTCAAATTCAATATTTACAGATTCTGAGTGTCCACCCATTACTGGCACCCGAACCGCTGTTGCTGTGACTGCAATTGAATCTGATTCCATGATCTTCTTCGTCTCTAAAATCATCTTCATCTCTTCCTTGGTATATCCGTTATCTTGGAATATATCTATCTGAGGAATTAAATTCAAATCAATGGTATAAGCATATGCTGGATTTTCTACTCGATCACCTCTTCTCTCTGTCATGAGTTGGTCTACAGCTTGTTTTCCGGTACCGGTTACACTTTGATAGGTTGAAACCACTACTCTTTTTATGGTGTACAAATCATGCAGCGGTTTCAAAACCAAAACCATTTGAATGGTACTACAATTTGGATTCGCTATAATTTTGTTTTGAGATCCAACGGCATGCATATTAATTTCCGGAACAACCAATGGAACATTCGCATTCATGCGCCATGCCGAGCTATTATCAATAACAACACAATCACGCTCTGCAAATTTCGGGGCCCACTCTATACTTGTTTCACCCCCCGCAGAAAAAAGCGCAAGTTGTGGTAACTTTTCTAAGCCTTGCTGAAGTGTACAAATGGTCCACATCTTTCCTTGCCATTCCAATTGATTTCCTGCACTATTCTCTGAGGCAATTGGAATCAACTCCGTAATGGGAAATTGGCGCTCTGCCAATACCTGCAACATTTTCTGGCCAACCAATCCGGTGGCACCAACTACAGCAACACGCATAATTTTTGTTTTCGCAAAACTAATACGTTCAGGCCTTACATTTGGGAGTAAGTTTTTGACATGAAAGAACAAATCATCTTCCTTTTCACTCTGCTGTTTTCGAGTCTTCTTGGAAATTCACAAGTTCAAGATTCATTTTCAGATGGTAATTTCACTTCGAATCCCACCTGGTCTGGTTCATCAAGCCAATACTTGGTGAACGGCATGCAAGAATTGCAACTCAACGACGTGCTTGCTGGTCAAGCCTTTCTTTCTACACCAAATTCTACTGCTCCACTATCAAATTGTGAGTGGCGAATTAAAGTGAGGCAATCTTTTGCAGGAAGTGACAATAACCACAGTAGAATTTATTTAATGCATTCCAATGGCGATTTAAGTTTTATAAACGCAACCTCAGGAACACAAGGATTTGGTTATTTTTTAAAATTAGGTGAAGCCGGAAGTACAGATGCCATTAAACTCTATAGAGATGATGGGGCGGCAGGGGTTGTTGAAATTGCAGCAGGAAGTAGCGGACTTATTGCCGGCGCGTTTGAAATTCGAATTCAAGTCTTGAGAGATGCAATGGGCATCTGGGAAGTGTATGTAGATCCGAGCGGAGGTGTAAATTTTACTCCGGAAATAAATGTGAGTGACAACACGTACAACACAACTTCCCATCTCGGAGTTTCATGTCTTTATACCGCATCAAATGCAACAAAATTTTATTTCGATGATATCTATTGTGGAGCTCCAATACCCCCACCAATTATTAATGTACCGAATGAACGCTCGGTTGTTATCAATGAAATTTACCCCGACCCCTCACCTTCAAATGGATTACCTGATGCGGAATACATTGAACTGTTCAATGCTGATACCGTTGTCTATGATTTAGCTGGTTGGAAACTGGTAAACTCAAATACCGAAAAAGTACTTCCTTCCTACCAATTGAATCCTCAAGCATATGTCATACTCTGCGATGCTGCCAATGCAGTTTACTTTACACAGTCAATTGGAATATCTGCTTTCACCGCTCTCACAAATACAGGCGACAGTTTAACTTTGAAATACGCTGATAACTCAGTCATTGACCAAGTCACATATACCACCTCATGGTACAACGATACGAACAAAGAAGATGGTGGTTGGTCATTGGAATTAATTAATCCTACACTTTCCTGTTCATCGAGTTACAACTGGACCGCAAGTTCAAATGCGCAAGGAGGAACTCCCGGTCAAGTGAATAGCGTGCTTAACTTAACACCTGACACCACTTCTCCTATGCTCATATCGAAGTCATTGATTAATTCCACAACGGTTTCCCTACTTTTCAACGAAAGTGTTTCTGGTGTAGACCCCATACTTTGGAGTTGCGTTTCATTGGACATTGTCTCAGCTTATTCAAATCCATCCAATTCGAATGAAATATGGATAACCTTCAACACACCAATTCAACAAGAAACACTTTATATTCTCTCACATCCAGCAATAGTCGATTGTGAAGGAAACACAAATTCTTTTCAAACTGAATTATTTATTGGCAAGACACCAGAATTGGGCGACATTGTTTTTTCGGAAATCTTGGCTGATCCAGATCCAACATTGCCTGGAGGAATTCCTGCTGAATATGTCGAGATCTGGAATATCAGTGAGCACACACTTGAATTGCAAGGTCTTCGTTTCAATAATGCCACAATAGACTTTCAATTCTTGCTTGCACCGAACGCCTATATTACGCTTGGAGATGCAGATAATGCTTTAGCCTTTCTAAGTTTATCAGATAAAATCTTACTGGATAATTTTCCTACCCTAACCAACTCGGGAATGTTCATTGAATTAGCCATTGACACGCTCATTTTGGATAGTCTAACTTATTCAATCAATTGGTACGCAGAATCCTCAAAACAAGATGGTGGTTGGTCCTTGGAATTGATAAACCCCTATCTCCCTTGCTTTAACCCTAGCAATTGGGGAGCATCTCTTGCATTCAGCGGTGGTACTCCAAACAGCAACAATTCCATCTACTCCAATTCACCCGATTCCACTTCACCTCAACTTCAATACTTCACATTTCACAACAATGTTCTAACTTGTTTCTTTAATGAATTCGTTTCGAATTCATCCAATTCCTTACAAAGCTCAATTGCATACACAACAAATCTGACCATTGATGACTCAACTTTATACCAGCTCAGTGATACTGTATATGATTGCTCTGGGAATTCTTTGGTCTTCACTGTAGATTTTGGAAATGGATTTACGCCACTTCCAGGTCATCTCGTCATCAATGAAGTATTGTTTAACCCATTTGAATTAGGTTCTGATTTTGTTGAAATTGTGAACACAACAAATCACTGCATTGATCTTTTTAATTGTTCATTAGCCAATGATGATGCATCAAACAATGACATCATTTCCCACGCTCATCGCATACTCTTACCTCATCAATACATCGTCTTTACTGAAGATGGGAATGACCTAATCGCATATTACCCGTCAACACAAGAGGAAAACATTTTCAAATTGGAAGCCTTACCAAGCATGAACAATGATGCTGGAACGATTCAATTTTTGAATGCGAGCGGAGTGCGCATTGATGGTTTGAATTACAATGAAGAAATGCATTTTGATTTGTTGAACTCATTTGACGGTGTATCTCTGGAAAGAATCAACTTCAACGCCGAGAGTGACAACGAAACTTCGTGGCAAAGTGCGTCCTATCTAATTGGCTTCGCTACCCCGGGAACATTAAATTCCCAATATATATCTGTTGAAAATTCTGATTCACAATTCAGTCTAAACACAGAAATATTTTCGCCTGACAATGACGGATACGATGACGTTCTTGGAATAATTTATTCTGATTTCCCTGCGAGTTCAGTTGGAAATATAACCATTTACAATGAGAGAGGTATTCGTGTTCGCAGGCTCATGAGGAACGAATATATTGGAACACAAGGCACTCTTTTTTGGGATGGGTTATCAGATGATTCAACAGCATTGAGTATTGGTATTTACCATATCATCTTCGAAGTATTCCAATCGAATGGAGAGAAAATTGAAAAAAAGACAACCTGCGTGTTAGCCAAAAAATAATGCGATCGTACTTCATTCGAATTCCGAAATTAGCAGACATTTTATTTCCAAGATTGACTTGGAGGTTAAACAGTTCTTATGTCTTCCTCACTTTCGATGATGGTCCTGATCCGGTTTATACACCCGCCATTTTAGAAGTACTTCGATCCTACCAAGTTCAATGTACCTTTTTTCTCATCACCGAAAAGTGTCTCCTTTATCCTGAGTTGGTTCAACAAATCAAAGATGAGGGTCATACCATTGGATTTCATGGACATACTCATCAGGCTTTGAGTGACATGACACAGGAAGAAATTAATTCTTTATTGGTTCTACCGGAAATTCTGAAAGATGTTCAATTGTACAGACCACCTTATGGTAAAATTTCACACCGACAGATTAAGCTACTATCGAATCGTTATTCGGTAGTCATGTACACATTCGTATTGGGTGATTTCGATTCAACAATAGATCATACTGAATTGATGAGTCGAATGAAAAAAATCAAAGCAGGAGACATTGTCTTGCTGCACGAAAATCTGAAGAGTTTAAAATTGCTTCAAGATTTTCTTAGCGAGTCTCCAAAAGATAAATTCAACCCATTGAATCGAATTAATTGATTCGTTTTTCTTATACTTGCTTTATGAACCTTAAATCAAACCTACTAACCCTTGGGTTAATGTTTTTGTGCGCATCATTTTTTGCACAAGATGTCATTTCTGTTTCAGGTGTAGTTCTGAATAAAAAAAATAATCAACCCCTTTACGGTGCGTTGGTTCGTTTCGATCAAACTTCCTACGGATCGAATACAAATGCAGATGGTGGTTTTAATTTTTCAGCTCCTAGCGGAAAATACACGCTTGTAGTTAATCTCTTAAGCTATAATGAAATTCGAAAGGAAATTAATTTAAACGGACCCATAAGTTTGAAAATTGAGCTCGAAGAAAACACAGAAGATTTAAATCTTGTAGTTGTTTCTGCAGGAAGATATGAGCAAAACATTGGAGAGGTTACCGTGAGTATGGAGGTCATTCAACCCAAATTATTAGAAGATAAAAACGTTGTCAATATCGATGAGATTTTACAACAAACTCCAGGCGTTGCAATTGTAGATGATGAACCTCAAATTAGAAGTGGAAGTGGTTACAGCTTTGGCGCAGGTAGTCGTGTTCAAGTGCTTGTAGATAACATTCCAATTTTAAGTGGCGACGCAGGAAAACCATCTTGGGGTTTTCTTCCCACAGAAAACGTTTCTCAAATAGAAATTATAAAAGGGGCAAGCAGTGTACTATACGGTAGCTCAGCGTTGAGTGGTGTTATTAACTTCAGAACAGCGTATCCAACCGCTATCCCGAAGACCAAACTTACCGTTTATCACGGCATGTATTCCAAGCCTCAATCTGAAGAAGGATTTTATTGGGAACGTCAAGGCATGAAGAGTGGAATTAATTTTTCACACTCGCAAAAATTCGGAAAACTAGATTTTGTATTTGCATCGAGCATGCAATATGATGATGGACACTTGGGTCCAATCATTGACTCATTGGGGCAATTCGAAAATAGTTCTTACAACCCTAAGAATGTGAATAGATATAGCGCCGGAAACCGCGCACGATTCAACCTTCAATTAAGATATCGCGCTACAGAACGTCTCTATTTGGGAGTTTCTAGTATCTACTCAGCTGGAAATTCATTAGCAACGCTTTTATGGAACAACAGCACCACTGGTTTATACAGTGCATATGAAGGAAGTGCTACTCGAACCATACAACAATTATACACCGTAGACCCTTTCATCGAATACCAGGGAAAACGAGGAGCTACGCACACATTAAGAACCAGATGGCAGTCATTGGATAACAACAATGACAACAACCAAGGAAACTTCTCAGATGTACTTTACGGAGAATATCAAGTTCAAAAAAATTGGGATCTAGACCGAATTAAAAATTTTACAACTACCGCTGGATTGGTAGGGATACAAACCGATGCAAGAGGTGAATTGTTTGTAGGTGGTAATGCAGATGGACACAATACAGCCAAGAATTATGCTGCATATGTACAATTAGACAAAAAACTATGGGACAAATTAAACCTAAGTGGTGGATTGAGATACGAACAATTTCAAATCAATGAAGAGAAACAAGGGAAGCCTGTTTTCAGAGCCGGGGCCAACTATAAAGTTTCCAAAGCCACCTACGTGCGTGCATCTCTCGGGCAAGGTTACCGATTCCCAAGTATTGCTGAAAAATTCATTGTTACTGGATTAGGAGCCATCAATATTTTCGCTAATCCAGACCTCAAACCTGAAACTTCAAACAACGTTGAAATTGGGGTGAAGCAAGGATTTAAAATTGGCGAGTTCAAAGGATTTGCTGATTTCGCTGTGTTTCAACAAAAATTCGAAAACTTCATAGAATTTACTTTTGGACAATGGACACCAGTGCCATTCACTAATTTGGAAGAATTAAATAATGCCATTGGATTTAAAAGTTTGAATACGGGAGAGGCAATGGTAAGAGGTGCTGAGTTTTCACTATTAGGTACCGGTAAAATTGGTGAAACTCAAATTGATATTTTGGGCGGATACACATACACAAAGCCGGTAAGTACAACTCCAGATTATGTTTATGCGGTAACTCAACAACAACCCGGAACCTTGGTTATTAGTGAATTTGCGCAAGCTTCTTATTTGAGCACAAGTGAAAACAGTTCTAACAACATTCTAAAATACAGACTGGAACATCTGGTCCGATTGGATTGCGGACTAACTCGTAAAAATTTAACTGCGGGAATCAGTTTCAGATACAACAGCCACATGCAAAACATTGACAATGCATTTGGAAAATTGGAAGATCAATTTCCTGCAATTTTTAACCCTGGTATTAACCAGTGGAGAGCCGAGCATACAACCGGTGATTATGTTTTCGATTTGCGCCTGGGATATAAGTTTTCTGATAAGCAGCGCATAGCCATTATGGTCAATAATGTATTGAATAGGGAATATGCCATTCGTCCATTGTCTATTGAAGAACCGCGTATGACCATGATTCAATACACCTTAAGTTTGTAAGATGAATTGTGTTGCCATTATTCCTGCTCGTTTTGCCAGCACCCGTTTTCCAGGGAAACCATTGGCTCAAATTGCAGGAAAATCAATGATACAACGCGTCATTGAACAGGCACAAAAATCGAAATGTATTCAAGAAGTTTGGGTCACAACAGATGATGATGCCATTCATTCACATGTGGAATCATTGAACATACCTGTTTTCAGAACATCCACTTCTTGTCAAAGTGGTACTGAACGTATTTTGGAACTACTCCCGATCATTGAACAAGCTGGTTTTGATACTGTAATTAATATTCAAGGTGACGAACCGTTTATTCATCCTGAGACCATAGACTCAGTTCTTAATGGTCTCCAAAGCGATGGTATTGCTACAGCATGTATTGCCATTCAAAATGTTAGTGACATTCAAGACCCCAATCGAGTAAAAATTGTCATGAATTCAAATGGGCGGGCGATCTATTTTTCAAGATCTCCGATTCCATATTCCAGAAACCCATTTCATTCGTACAAAAAGCATTTAGGCATTTATGCGTTTGCATTAAACGCATTGAAAAAAATAGCCCCACTTCAACCTCATGAGCTAGAATTGGCTGAATCTTTAGAGCAACTGCGTTGGTTGGCAAACGGAATTCCCATTCAAGTCACTGAAACCGAGTTCGAATCGATCGGAATTGATACCCCCGAAGACCTAGAACACGCGAAAAAATTGTATTTTCCAGAATAAAAACTTACTTTTGTAGGTATGCAGTTTGAAGTCATCATTCACGATCTTCTGTTCAATACAGATTGCTTAGTCATTCCCCAATTTGGTGGATTAGTGGCCAAGCAAAAATCAGCTGCATTGAATTCACAACTTCATTTGGTATACCCCCCCTCTAAAAGCTTTGGGTTTAATCCACATATAAAAGAAAGTGATGGACTGCTTTATAGTGTAATTGCTTCTTTAAAAAACATTCGTTTCGAAGAGGCAAAATCTGAAGTTGATTGCTGGATAATTGAAATCAAAAAACAATTATCGCAGGGCGTAAAATTAAATTGGGAAGGCATAGGCATTTTTTTTCTTGACCATGCTGGTTCATTGCAATTCATCCCAAATCAACAAGCCAATTTTCTTGTTGACACCTTATATTTCCAGAAAATAGCCCTTACACCTATAGAGGTCAAGGAAATTATTCCGTTAGAAGATAAAACTGCGATTTCAACTTCTACTGCTTCTTGGGTATGGAAAGCGGCCGCTGCTATGGCTCTGCCTATTTTGGGTGTTGGAATATTTGCAATGAGTCAAAAAATTCAACAAACCGATTGGAAATACGCTTCATTTAAATTATTTGGAACAAAAAGCCGCATAGCTTCGTTTGATCCCGGTCAAACGAAAGCAACCATAGCCTGGAATGACGCTGTTTCTGAAGAAATTATTCAGACAGAAACTCAGGTGAAATCGGAGCTTGATAATCCCCAAAAGACTCCTTCAGCAGAAAAATCAAAACTGGAAGTCACAACACAGCCAAACTTCCATTATGATATCATAGTTGGCGCCTTTTCTGTGAAAGGCAATGCCTTGAATTATGTAAAGAAGCTGAAGTCAAACGGCTTCGATGCCTACATTGCCGGGTACGGTAAAAATGGTTTACTGATGGTTGCCGCCGCAGGAGCCAATAACCGAGAACAAGCTATTAAAAATCTAGACAGTGTTCAATCAAAATTGAATGCTCAAGCTTGGATTAACGAAAATTAACATTTTTTTTAGAAGCCCCTCCCTGCTTTCAGACGTGCTTTGTATCGTATTTAGATCAATCACGAACTATGCATATTGGAGATAAAATAAAAAATAGAGCGAAAGACTTACGTCTTGGCCCTACTGAATTGGCGAAAATCATCAACACTTCAAAACAAAACATATACGGTATTTATAAAAGAAACTCCGTTGATTCAGACCTTTTGTTTGATTTGTCGAAAGCCCTAGACACCGATTTTTTCGCTATCTATTCGAAAAAATTAGTCGCAAGTGATGTTGAAGGAGCTGAAGTAGAAGTGAATTACGAAACCATTGGTAGTGATTTAGTTTCAGTTCGAAGAGAACTCGGAGATCTCAAGGAAAAGTACTCCCTATTAAAAGCGCTATACGAAGCCAAAACTGGCGAAAAATTGGGAGCTTAATCTTTCTAACTTCGGTCCATGAAAATTGAGGCCGTTATTTTTGATTTTGGGGGAGTATTGTATGAAATCGATTACAAAGCTCCGGTACATGCGTTTGCTAAACTTGGTTTAACTGAGTTTGAAGAATTGTATTCCAAAGCAAATCAATCGTTGTTATTTGATGACCTCGAAACTGGCCGCATAAGCGAGACCGATTTTTACTCAAAATTATCTAGCTTTCTTCCAAATGCTTCGCTTGCTGAAATTCAAGAGGCATGGAACAGCATACTTCTGCAGTTTCTACCCGAGCGCATGCCATTCATTCATGCTCTCAAAAAAAGTGGTGTAAGAACCTTCCTTTTCAGCAATACCAATGCAATTCACAGCACTATATTCGAACAAGACATAGAGAATTGTTATGGATTATCTCTATTCTATGAGGCCTTTGAACACGTTCATTACAGCCAGAACTTAGGAATGCGTAAACCACATGCTGAGTCATTTCTTCACTTGTGTCAACTGCATGAACTGAATCCAAAAAATACCATTTTCATAGATGATTCTCCGCAGCATGTTCTTGGAGCAAGGGAAACTGGACTTATTGGCGTTTTACATGATCCGAGTAAAATGCCATCTGAAACCCTAGCAACCTATTTCATTGACCTACTTGATTCTTAGTGATGCGCTTTTCAAATTGAACGGGTACATTCTTTACCAAACCCAAACCCTTCGCTTGAACATAGCCCCCTGCCTCAATGAGGATCTCAGGCTTGAACATGAGTGCCATTGCATTTCCTAAGATAGATTCCAACTCATTCGTTTCTGTTGTTACTTGTATAGGAACAGTTGATTTGGAATTTTTAGCAAGCTTCACCGGCTCAAGCAAGACAATAGTTCCAGCAGGAATACCATCTATTTTTAAAAGCACATCAGACTCAAACAACGTAATGGAATATGGATTTGGATTTTCAATTTGAAAATTCAATGTGGCATTGACGTGATTTCCTTGAATGGAATTAATATCAACAGAATCTAACTTCCCCACTTTCACATCTTCATACAAAGAACATCCTGAAAAACACAGAATGCACCAACACATCACACCTCTGAAAATAAATCGACTCATATCATTTCAACACCCACTGCTACACTTTTATTTTGCAAACTGCTCGAAAAAGTATGGTATGGTCTCTATTCCCTTGTAATAATTAAATAAACCATAGTGTTCGTTGGGAGAGTGAAGCGCATCTGAATCCAAACCAAATCCCATAAGTACCGATTTCAATCCCAACTCACTTTCGAACATAGCCACAATTGGAATAGAACCGCCGCCACGTGTTGGAATTGGTTTTTTACCATAGGTCTGTTCCATTGCAAAACTAGCTGCCAAATAGGCTTTACTATCGGTTGGAGTAACAACTGGATTTCCACCATGATGAGGTCTTACTTCAACACGCACACCTGCTGGTGCAATGGATTTGAAGTGTTTTGAAAATGTTTCCGTGATCTCTTCCGTGGTTTGATTCGGTACCAGGCGCATGGAAATTTTTGCAAACGCCTTAGATGGCAATACCGTTTTTGACCCTTCACCAATATATCCTCCCCAAATTCCATTGCAATCTAACGTTGGACGAACACCTGTTCTCTCAAAAGTTGTATATCCCTTTTCACCATATACCGCATCAATATCCAATTCTTTTTTATACGCTTCTTCACTGAATGGGGCCTTATTCAAATCAGCACGCTCAGCTTCAGTTAGCTCCATTACTTTATCATAAAATCCTGGAATTGCTATGTGGTTGTTTTCATCATGCATTGAAGCGATCATTTTCGCCAAAACATTGATTGGATTTGCAACTGCACCTCCATATACTCCACTGTGCAAATCTCTATTTGCACCCGTAACTTCCACCTCTAAATAACTTAAACCTCTCAGCCCACAATCAATACTTGGGGTGTCATTTGCTATTACACTTGTATCTGAGATAAGAACAACATCTGCCTTTAATTTTTGCTTGTTTTCTTTACAAAAAACTCCAAGGTGATCCGAGCCAATTTCTTCTTCCCCCTCAATCATAAATTTCACATTGCATGGTAGTGAATTGGTTTTATTCATGGCTTCGAATGCTTTCAAATGCATGAAAAATTGACCTTTATCATCACAAGCACCTCTTGCGAAAATGGCACCATCTGGATGGATTTCAGTTTTTTTAATGGTTGGTTCGAAAGGTGGGGTATGCCACAAATCAATGGGATCTGCAGGTTGCACATCATAATGTCCGTATACCAACACCGTTGGCAACGACGGGTCTATCATTTTTTCGCCGTATACAATTGGATGTCCGGCAGTGGGACAAACCTCAACCGCATCTGCCCCGGCTTCAATCATGAATCTAGCCACTTCATTCGCACAATGTGCAACATCTTGTGTATAATTCGCATCGGCACTTACGCTTGGAATGCGCAACAAATGAAAAAGTTCTTCTAAAAAACGATCTTTATTTCCTTGAATAAAATCTTGTGCGGCTTTCATGGGTTATAAATTTGGCTGCAAGATACAATTATCTTTGCGTCGCATGCAAACTGTGAATTTCGAAAATACAGAAGTTGCCTTTTCTCACAAAGACAACAGAAAACTGAATCAATCCTATTGGTTGTTTCGCATCATTGGTTCACCAGTTATGGTAAAATTAGGCGCCTTTATGGTGAATACGGCTTTGACCCTGAGGGTACCATTTGGTTGGATGATTCGAAAAAATATTTTCGCTCAATTTTGCGGAGGAACCAACATTCAAGAAAGTTTAAAATCTGCTGAAATACTGGCTCAAAGTCAAGTGGGTTCAATTTTAGACTACAGTGTTGAGGGCAAAGAAGATGAATCTGATTTTGAAAAAACCACATTAGAAATAATTGCTACAATTGAAGCTGCGAAGGATAAAAGCTTCATACCCTTCAGCGTATTCAAAATAACTGGAGTTTGTCAGTTTTCACTTTTGGAAAAAGTTAATGCTGGACAATCACTTTCCGAGATTGAAAATGCCTCATGGGTTGCTGCTCAAGAGCGAGTTCACAGAATATGTTTTGAGGCACATCAACGTGGTGTTGCCCTGTTCATCGACGCTGAAGATTCATGGATACAAGACGCCATTGATACGCTTGTGGAATCCATGATGCTTGAGTTCAATACAAAGTCACCCATTGTCTACCAAACGATTCAACTCTACAGACATGATCGGTTGAATTATTTGAAACAACTTCACAACAAGCTGAAATCTCATGCATGCTTTACAGCTGTAAAGCTTGTTCGTGGAGCGTATATGGAAAAAGAACGCAAGCGTGCAGCAGAATTGAACTACACAGATCCCATACAACCCACCAAAGAGGCTACAGATCGTGATTTCAACGCAGCTATTGCCTATGCGTTAGACCATATTTCAGATTTTGCAATTTGTTGTGGTTCACACAACGAAGAAAGTTCTTTGATGTTGGCGCTTGAAATGGAGAAGAGAGGTATTGAACGAAGTGATAAGCGCGTCTTTTTTGCTCAGTTATTTGGAATGAGTGACCACATCAGCTACAACTTGAGCCACGCTGGATACAATGTTGCGAAATATTTACCTTACGGGCCAATTAAAGAGGTAATGCCCTATTTACTGCGCAGAGCTCAAGAAAATACAAGTGTAAAAGGACAAACGGGTAGAGAACTTTCACTCATATTGAAGGAAAAGCAACGAAGAAAACTAGGTTAGTCGAAAAACTTTGGCAATGGCTGGAAAGAGGTATTCAGTTCCGGTACTTTTCTCTATGCATCGTATACGGGTTCTTCTTTTTTCTTTTCGAATGAAATGCCTTCGCTCCTTACCATAGAGAAACTCCTGTTCTTCAAGAACATCCTCTACCAAAACAATTTGTTCATGAGATTTTCGGTCATACAGTGATAATGCCTTGTACAATTCAACATCAGAGCACGTAGAGGCCGCCGGATCATATAAATATTGCGATAAACTTTGCTCAATATCTAGAGGCAGTATTGACGTTTTCAAAAACGGTCTCATCAATTCCTGGAAGCATATTTTCCACTCCACACCATGAGGCTTTACTTTGGAACCATGCCTCGCATGACAAAGTAAATGAGCCAATTCATGAATGAGGGTAATTAAAAAAGCATACCTGTTGAGATTGTGATTGATGGTTATTTTGTATCGCTCGCCTGGAACATATCTAAAATCTCCATATTTGGTTACTCTTCCCTTTGTAATAACCAAGTCGTGCGGATATTCGCGCAATAAATTGCATACTTGCTCTACACTACCACCCGGCAAAAAAGGAGTCAACGCCTGCTCCAAGGCAGTAGTTTTCTGAGCCATGATTACTAATCAAAAGAAGGACAATCACAATCTTTTTTACTCAATTTTTTCTTGTGAGTATGTTGTTTTTTGTGCTTTTGCTTACCCGAATAGTTGGGTTTTTCAGTTGCACAACCAACAGAAAAAAGAAGGAACCCTACCAAAAGGAAAACGAGACTTTTCTTCATAAAAACGAATGTACGAATTACGTCTAAGGTAAAGAAAAAAAGATTGTATCTGTCATTGAATGTAAATGATGATTAAGTTTGTTGCATGGCAGGGGTACTCGAGAGTTTTGGTAAATATGCTTTATTGATGCGAAGGGTATTTTCGCGTCCTGAAAAGAAACGTGTTTATTATCCACTCATTACGGAAGAAATGATGAAGATTGGCGTTCAATCTGTGGGTATAGTCGCCTTATTGGCTTTCTTCATGGGGGCCGTAGTAGCGCTCCAAACGGCTTCAAACATTGAAAGTGGATGGATCCCAAAGTGGACCGTGGGTTACACCACGAAGCAAACCATGATTTATGAATTTTCCTCCACTATTGTTGCTTTGGTTTTAGCAGGAAAAGTAGGTAGTAACATTGCTTCTGAAATTGGCACCATGCGCATTAGCGAGCAAATAGACGCCTTAGATATTATGGGTGTGAACTCTGCAAGCTATCTCATTCTACCCAAGTTAATCGCCGCACTATTTATTCTACCTTTTCTTGTGCTAATGGCGATGTTTATTGGAATTGGTGCAGGAGCGCTCATTGCTGTATTAACCAACATTGTTTCGCTCACAGACTTCATATATGGTATTCAATATGATTTTCAGATTTATGGGGTCATATACAGCCTAATTAAAACTTTATTTTTCGCTTTTATTTTAACCACTATCCCGGCATTCCATGGCTATTATGCTAATGGAGGTGCACTCGAGGTTGGAAAAAGTAGCACAAAAGGCGTGGTATACAGCATGGTTGCTGTTATGGTTGCTAACTATATTTTGACTCAACTCTTACTGCTATGATTCAAGTCAAAAATCTAAGTAAATCATTTCGTGAGCAGTCTGTATTGAAGAATATCACCATTGATTTTTATCCGAGAAATGTAAATTTCATTATTGGGAGAAGTGGTCAGGGAAAATCTGTGCTTACCAAGTGTATGGTTGGACTGTTCGAGCCTGATGCTGGAGAACTCAACTATGCTGGCGTAAACTTTTTATCCATGTCTGAAGATGAACGCAGAACCTTGAGACAACAAATGGGAATGTTATTTCAAGGGGCTGCACTATTTGACTCTATGACGGTAGAGGAGAACATTCTGTTCCCATTGAATATGTTCACTAGCTTGAGTAA
>VGFR01000003.1 GCA_016868835.1 Bacteroidota bacterium
GAAACTTTTAGAAGGCGCAGTGGTGAGCGTACCACCGCAAGGCGGACGCAAGCACCCCGAACAAAAAATGATTCAAATTGATACCAAAAATATTCTGTTTATTTGTGGAGGGGCTTTTGACGGTATTGATAAACACATTGAGAGAAGAATGAATACAGCTTCCATTGGTTTTAGAAGCGCCTTGTCTCAAGAAGAAGTGCAAAGTTGGCTTCAGTTTATTTCTCCAGCCGATTTAAAACAGTTTGGTTTGATACCAGAGTTAATTGGACGCTTTCCGGTATTAACATTTTTGAATCCACTCAATGCTACAGCCTTAAGACGAATTTTAACGGAGCCTAAAAACGCATTGGTACGTCAGTACATGCGTTTATTTGAAATGGATGGTGTAAAGCTTTCTTTTGATAAGCAAGTACTTGATTTCATTGTTGAACAAGCCATGGAATACCAACTGGGCGCACGTGGACTGCGCTCCATTTGTGAAGCCATTTTGTTAGATGCCATGTTTGAAATTCCAAATAACAAAGATCAAAAAGAATTCAAGGTGACATTGACCTATGCAAAGGAGCAATTTGGGAAATCAAAAATCAGTAAATTGAAAGTGGCTTAGTATGTCTGAAGAGAAGCAAGATGTGGTAGAAACCCCACTCATGAAACAATATAACGGAATTAAGGTGCAGTATCCCGATGCCTTGCTTTTGTTTCGTGTTGGTGATTTTTACGAAACGTTTGGTTCCGACGCCGTTGAAGCCGCACGCATTCTTGGTATTACTTTGACAAAAAGGAAAAACGGCGCAGCTACATTTGTTGAGTTAGCGGGTTTCCCTCACCATGCGTTAGATACGTATTTGCCGAAATTGGTACGGGCTGGAAATAGAGTGGCTATCTGTGATCAGTTGGAAGACCCAAAACTCACGAAGAAAATAGTTAAACGCGGCATCACTGAACTAGTAACTCCCGGGGTGAGTTACAATGAAAAAACGTATGACAGCTCAAACAATCAGTTTTTAGCCGCGGTGGTCATGCGAAACAATTTAGCCGGTGTGAGTTTTTTAGATATTTCCACAGGGGAGTTTTATTTGGCAGAAGGATCATATCAACATGTAGCGAAATTGTTACAAAGTTTTAGACCGAATGAGGTGTTGTTTCAAAAGCACACAGATCAAGCTTTTCGTGAGGCATTCGGAGATACCAAATACTTTACTTTTCGTCTTGATGAATGGATTTTTTCATTAGACTATGCCGAAGAGGTGCTGCAAAAACAATTTGGAACCAAGTCGTTAAAAGGCTTCGGTGTAGATGATTTAAAATTGGGTGTTATCGCAGCCGGAGCGGCAATGCACTATTTGAAAGATACCCAGCATGATAAAACCGCACACATACAAAAAATTGCTCGGTTAGAGCAAGACGCGTATATGTGGTTAGACCGATTCACCATTCGAAATTTAGAATTGGTGAATAGCCCGCACGATGAAAGCGCCACACTTTACCATGTGTTAAATCAGACGTGCACCCCCATGGGGGCGAGGTTGTTGAGGAGGTGGATTTTACTTCCACTTAAAGAAATTTCAGCCATTGAGAAAAGAAGCAATGCTGTAAAAATCTTAACAGAGAATCAGGAGTTTTTGGCAGAACTGCGACTGCATTTGAACGGCCTTGGAGATACAGAAAGGCTGGCTTCCAAAGTGGCAACCTCGCGAATTAACCCAAGAGAACTAATGCAATTGGCGAAGGCAATGAACACCAGTAACGCCATTCAGCAATTGACAAAAGACAAAAACTTTCCTGCATTATTTCATTGGGTAAAAGATTTGGTAGAACTTGAACCTTGGGTGAATGAAATAATGAACACCTTAAATCCAGATGCTCCCATTGCTCTGAATAAAGGTGAGGTCATAGCAAAAGGGGTGAATGCAGAGCTCGATGAGTTAAGACAACTACAGCAAAATGGGAAAGATTTTTTACAAAAAATACAAGAAAGAGAAAGTGAAAGAACCGGAATTCCTTCACTGAAAATAGCTTTTAATAATGTCTTTGGCTATTATTTGGAAGTGCGCAACACGCACAAAGATAAAGTGCCACCCGAATGGATTCGCAAGCAAACCGTAACGCAAGCAGAGCGATACATAACGCCAGAGTTGAAAGAATACGAAGCCAAAATTACCGGAGCCGAAGAACGCATTGCAATTGTAGAAGGTCAATTGTATGTTGAGCTCATAGCTCAAACCTTACAAAAACTCAAAGAAATTCAACAAAACGCTCGAGGTCTTGCGGAACTAGACGTACTGAATTCATTAGCCCAGGTAGCCATTTCGAACACCTATGTGCAACCGCAGTGGTCTTCAGAAAGCAGAATAGAAATTGAACAGGGAAGACACCCCGTCATAGAATTGAGATTACCACCCAATGAGCCGTATGTTCCAAACAACATTGTTTTAGACGGAAAGGAACAACAAATTATGATGATTACCGGCCCGAATATGAGCGGTAAGTCTGCCGTATTGAGACAAACGGCACTCATTGTTATTATGGCTCAGCTCGGCTCTTTTGTACCCGCAAAAGCAGCTCGTCTTGGGGTTTTTGATAAAGTCTTTACTCGCGTTGGTGCATCAGATAATATGGCAGCAGGTGAGTCTACCTTCATGGTGGAAATGAATGAGACAGCAAGTATTTTGAATAATTTAAGTGATCGAAGTTTAATTCTACTTGATGAAATAGGAAGAGGAACTTCCACCTATGATGGTGTCTCCATTGCATGGGCAATAGCCGAATACATTCATGAGCAAAAGGAAATTCGACCTAAAACATTGTTTGCAACGCACTATCATGAGCTCAATGAAATGTCTGAACGCTTTAAACGAATAAAGAATTTTCATGTAAGCGTTTCAGAAAAAGGTGGAAAAATAACATTTAAGCGAACGCTTCAAGAAGGTGGTAGCAATCATAGTTTTGGAATTCATGTGGCCCAATTGGCTGGTATGCCTAAGCAGGTTGTACAGAGAGCAGATCTAATTTTAAAGGATCTGGAATCACGCAGGGGAGAGTCTGAAACACCAACAAGACTCGAAAAAAGTACAGATGAAAAAATGCAACTGAGCTTTTTTCAGTTAGATGATCCAACCTTGGAAAGCGTTAGAGAAGAATTGAAACGCGTAGACGTAAATAATTTGACCCCAGTAGAGGCATTGTTGAAATTAAATGAGATTAAAAAATTAGTGGGTCAATAACCATTATCTTTGAATAAAGACAGAAAAAAAAATCGTATGGGATGTTCAAGTTGTAGTTCGAAAGGAGGAGTGCCAGCCGGTTGTCAGAGTAACGGTTCATGTGGAACTTGCGGTTGTTCGCGAATGGAAGTGTTCGATTGGTTAGCAGGAGTGCCACTTCCAGAAGGTCAAAAACCTTTTGATGTTGCAGAATTGCGTTTTAAAAACGGACGTAAAGGCTATTACCGTAAAGGAGCCATGCACTTATATCAGGGCGATGTAGTAGTTGTTGAAGCACAATCTGGATATGATGTTGGAGTGGTTTCATTAACAGGTGAGCTTGTTCGAATTCAAATGAATAAGCGCGATGTTAAAGACAACTATGAGCTGAAGAAAATTCTTCGCAAGGCAGAGCAAGCAGACTTTGAAACGTGGCAAAATGCCCGGAAAGAAGAGCAAACCACCATGATTCGTGCTAGAGAAATTGTGCGTGAATTGGGTTTGAATATGAAATTAAGCGATGTTGAATTTCAAGGAGACAGAACGCGCGCAACATTTTACTACTCAGCGGAAGATCGCGTAGATTTCAGAGAGCTTATTAAACGCTATGCCGATGCGTTTAAAGTTCGAATTGAAATGAGGCAAATTGGTCTACGTGTGGAAGCGGGAAGATTGGGCGGAATTGGTTCTTGTGGAAGAGAGTTGTGCTGCTCAAGTTGGTTAACTGATTTCAGAGCAGTTTCAACCAGCGCTGCGCGATACCAGCAGTTGTCATTGAATCCGGGAAAACTTGCAGGGCAGTGCGGAAAATTAAAGTGTTGTTTGAATTATGAATTGGATCAATACGTTGAGGCGGTTAAGAAATTGCCTCCCTCAAATGTGAAATTAAAATTGGCGAAGGGAGCTGCAATTCATTTTAAAACAGATATTTTCAACGGCGTGTTGTATTACAACATTGAAGGAGTATACGGAGAGCCGCCATTGGCTTTAGGTGCAGATACCGTTCGCGATATCATTGAAAAAAATAAAAAAGGAATTGTAGTTGGAGAAGTTGTTTCCATTCAGCAGGACACAGAGCCTGTTGCAAAAACAGATTTTGCTGAGGTGGTTGGTCAAGATGATTTGCACCGCTTCGACAAGAAAAAGAAGCCAAATAAATCAGGAGGAAAAGGTGGAAAGCGCCCCTTTAGAAATAAAGGAAATAATCAAAACCCGAATCAATCCAATAACGCTGGAAACAAACCGAAATGAAGCCTTTCTATTTAAGCATCTTTTTGTTATCTATACTCTTCTCATCGTGCGCAGACGAGGCGGTTTATGAGGGAAATAAGGTTGTTGAAAACGGAATTTGGGACAGTCAGAACGTCGCTGTATTTGAATTTGATATTATGGACACCGTTAATCTTCACGATTTCTTTTTAGATATTCGCAACGGAGAAGAATATGAATTCAGTAATTTGAATGTATTCATTGAAATGGAATTTCCAAATGGAAAGCTAGCGGTAGACACTTTAGAGTGTCCCATGGCAGATGAGTTGGGAAATTGGTACGGAAAAGGCGGTCTAGGTGATTTGTATGACAACCGAATTATTTACAAATCGAAAAAACAATTTCCAATCGCAGGACATTATAAAGTAAGTATTCATCAGGGAATGCGCGTAAATCCGTTGCCAGGAATTTACGACATTGGCTTTCGTTTAGCGAAGTCGAAGTAAAACCTATTTCAGATTTTTTTTGCTCCAAATGTTGTATTTCATAATACACCAAATGGCTCTAAATCCGTCTTTCCATCCAATTTTTTTACCTTCTTCGTATGTTCTTCCATAGTAAGAAATTCCAACCTCGTATATGCGAATGTTTGGAATACGTGAAAGCTTGGCGGTTACTTCTGGCTCGAAGCCAAAGCGTTTTTCTTTTAACAATAAACTTTTTGCAATGTCTGCACGTATCAGTTTGTAACAGGTTTCCATGTCTGTTAAATTCAAATTGGTGAACATGTTACTTGCAAAAGTTAGCCATCCATTTCCAATGCTATGCCAGAAGAATAGAATGCGGTGGGGGTTTCCACCCATGAAGCGAGAACCGTACACAACATCGGCCCCTGCTTTAAATACCGGTTTAATAAGCACGTTAAATTCTTCTGGGTCATATTCCAAATCTGCATCTTGTACAATGACAAAATCGCCAGAGGCAATGTCAATGGCCTTGTGAATAGCAGCACCCTTTCCCTGATTTACAGGTTGAGAATAAAATTTAAAATCACGCTCTGGGTGATTGGCGATATACGTCTCTACAACCTCAACTGTATTGTCCCGAGAAGCATCGTTAACAATGACAATCTCCATTTGAATGTTGTTCGGAAGAACTACTTCGCCAATTCTATCTAGAATATGATGAATGGTAGCCCCCTCGTTGTATGCTGGAATTAATACAGAAAGTTTATTGAACGGATAATTCATTTTTGCTTAATCATTTTGGGAACACGAAAATAATACATGTCTTTTGCAGGAGCATTGCTTAGTGCTTCCGCCTGGGAAATGGTTGATTTTACTTCATCTTCGCGAAGCACAGTGTTTGATGACGTCATAAACATGAGAGGCTCAGCACTCGTGGTATCAAGCTCTTTTAGCTTATCCACGAAAGCAATCATTTCATTTAGCCCCTTCACCATTTCGTTTTCTTCCTCATTGGTAAAAGAAAGCTTACTCAACTTCGCTAATTTTTGAACCGTGGCCTTATCTACTTCCATTTGCGTTGAGCTCGAGTTCAATTATTTCTCGAACATGATTGCGCAAAGTTAATACATCTCTTGCTTTTTCAGTGTTGGGATAGATTGGCTCGTGTATAACCACTTCAACCACCTGAGGAGATGAAACTTGAAACAGTTTAGCGGGGTCTAAAAGAATCTTATAATTTGATTTGAAGGTGACAGGAACAATTGGAACCTGATTTTCAACAGCCACCTTGAAAGCACCATTCTTAAAAGGAAGCAGACTGGGCGCATGATCGGGAATGGTTCCTTCTGGATACATAGCTACAGGCATTCCGTTTCGCAAACTTTTGGCTACGCGGTCCATGGCTACCAAGGCCGCTTTCGTTTGTCCGCGTCGAATGGGGATGTCTTGCTTTCGGAAGAATAAATTGAACAGGGGCCACTGCAATAACTCACCCTTTCCTACAAAAAGAAAAGGCCTTTGAATAACTTCATACATGAAAACGGTGTCTAGGTAACTGCTGTGATTTGCAACAATAAGAAAAGCACCTTCAGGAAGTTTTGCTTTTTGATTGATTTGAATGGGACAGAAGATAAATTTTCGAATACAAGTACCCCACCAGCGCTTTAAAGGAAAAGCTCGCCAATGTCTTTCACGGTTCTTGTAAATCCAAACAAATGGGATATAAAGTAGAATGAGACTGAACCAAAATACAAGCCCCATCCACAACTTGTAGAGGAGATACAAAGGACGAAATAGAAGGTTCAAGGTTGATAGGTTCTTGTAGTGAAGTTATGAAAGCACAAGCTAAACTTCACTATAACCCAAATTTTTTCTTACCCTGCTTAAAGTAGCTTGAGCGGTAGAGCGAGCCTTTTCAGCGCCTTGAAGTAAAATTTGATTCAGCGTTGCCTTATCTTGGATGAGCTCAGTATAAGCTGCACGCTCTTTTGAGAAGCGATCTAAAATTAAACTCAGCAATTCCTTTTTAGCATGTCCCCAACCGTATCCGCCGGCCACGAGTTGCTTTTTCATTGTTGATGAAATCGTAGGACCGCCAATTAAATCAACCAAGGCACAAATAGCGTTAGCGTTGGGGTCTTTTGGGTCTTCAAGTGCTGTTGCATCGGTTACAATCTGCTTGTTTATAACGTCTTTCAATGCTTTTTCAGGAAGGAAAATATCTATGTAGTTTCCATAACTTTTGCTCATCTTTTGACCGTCTGTGCCTGGCACGTACATGGTTGCTTCATTCACTTTTGATTGAGGAAGAACAAAGGTTTCGCCCATCTGATGATTGAAAGCTGCGGCAATATCTCGTGTTATTTCTAAATGTTGCAGTTGATCTTTTCCCACAGGTACTTCTTCAGCATCATATAAGATAATATCAGCAGCCATAAGAACAGGATAAGTAAAAAGCCCGGCATTCACATCTTTTAATCGGTCTGACTTGTCTTTGAAGCTATGCGCATTAGCTAACATGGGGAAGGGCGTAAAACAATTCAAATACCAAGTCAGCTCAGCAACTTCCGGCACATCACTTTGTCTATAAAACACGTTTTTATTCGCATCGAAACCACATGCTAGCCAAGCTGCGGCAACGCTATATGTGTTTTCTTTTAAGAGGTCAGCGTTTTTAATTTGAGTCAAGGTGTGAAAATTTGCTATAAAAAGGTATGCCTCATTATTTGGCAAATTACTCATTTCTATTGCGGGTAAAATTGCACCTAAGATATTCCCCAAGTGTGGAGTTCCTGTACTCTGAATGCCTGTTAATACACGTGCCATAATTCTATTTTTCGATGTAAAGAAAGGTCATTATTTGCTTTTTTCTTTATCGTATTTTTTCTTGTACAACAGATACATCTCAGTTTGCATGTTACTTAATTCAATGCCTCTTCCGTTAATGTAGGCCAGTCGAAGTTGGTTGGTGGTAACATTTAATGCGTCACCATAAGAAACGAAAAGTGTTGCACTTTTTCCAACTTCGAGACTACCGAATTGGCTATCAACACCAAGTATTTTTGCTGCGTTAAGCGTAAGTGCTTTTACAGCTTCTTCGTAAGGAAGGCCATGGGCCACGGCGGTTCCAGCCATGAATGGAAGGTTCCGTGTTCCCATACGTTCCATGTCTCCTTCATTTTGAAAAGCAAATACAATTCCCGCATCATATAATTTTTTTGCAAGAGTGAATGAAGCATGTGGATCATCTTCATCAAGGGTGGCAAGGTCGTGCACGCGACGAAGCAGAACAGAAATATTTTCTTCTTTTAAAATTGATGCAGCAAGTGGAGCGTCATACCCTCCAACCAGCACCATTTTTACAATACCCATATTGCGCTTGAATTGAACAGCCTCGTGAATTGATTTTAATTCATCTGCGTGAACATAAAGTGTTTTGGATCCATCGAAGAGTCCTTTCATGGCTTCGAAGCGCATTTCAGTAAGCTCACCTTTAGGCGCTTTTGCGTATGCTTTTGCGTCTGTGAAAAACAATTCAATTTCTCTTTTTTGTTGTTCGTAGGTTTTCACTTTTGACACAAGCATTCTGCCTTTGTCATAGTGTCTGTGAATGACTTGAGGCCAGTTGAGATGAAGGCCGTCGTCTGCACGCACCACAGCGTCTTCCCAATTCCAGGCGTCGAATTGCATGATAGAGGAGGAACCAGAAATTATTCCGCCACGCGGCGTTACTTGTCCAAGTAACACACCGTTTGAACGAACGGTGGGAATAATTTCGGAATCGGCATTATATGCAATAACCGAACGAACACTCGGTTTAAATGTGCCCACTTCATACAAATCGTTCTGAGCACGAATTGCATCTATTTCAACCAAACCTAGTGAAGTATTTGGCGCAATGAATCCAGGGTATACGTGCTGACCTTCAATCGGAATTACTTTGTCGAATTTGCTCACGTCTATGCGAGAAACAGTAGCGTCTGCAACCAATGTAATGACCCCCTTCTCAAAGGCAATGTAGGCATTTTCAATCACTGTTCCATTCCCCAAATGCGCATAGCAGTTGGTCAATAGAGTGGAGTTGCTTTGCGGTGGTGCAGGTGTTGGGCGGTGTTGTGCTTGAACAGCAACCGCTGAAAGCAATGCAAGTGAGATAACTATTTTTCTAATCATTGTTTCTTATTCTTTAATGAAAATGCCTTTAGAAGTTTCGTCCATACTATTACAATGAAAATGAAAGGGATTTTTTGGTTGAGGCTTTCGTGTGGAAGCTCCGCCATTTTTTGCCTCTTCCATTTTCTGGACAATACGTTCACGCTCAGATGCAAAGGCCACTCTTGCTTTTTCATCATCTTCCAAGTTGAAATAACAAGCTCCGTCTATGTACGTCTTTTCTGCTCGAGCATAAATACTCAAAGGTTGGTTGTTCCAAACTACAAAGTCTGCATCTTTTCCAACTTTTAACGACCCCATGCGATCATCTAAGTGTAAAAGTTTAGCCGGATTCAAGGTTACCATTTTCAAGGCTTCCTCCTCCGGAACACTTCCATACTTTACAATTTTTCCTGCTTCTTGATTTAAGCGAGCACCCATTTCCGCATCATCTGAATTGATGGCAACAGTAATTCCTTGCTCATACATAACAGCGGCATTGTATGGAATAGCATCTTTAACTTCTGCTTTGTATGCCCACCAATCACTGAATGTAGACGCTCCCGCCCCGTGAGCCTTCATTTTATCTGCGACTTTATAACCCTCTAAAATATGTGTGAATGTATTTATTTTGAAGTTGAAACTGTCTGCCACATGCATGAGCATGTTTATTTCACTTTGCACATAGCTGTGACAGGTAATGAAACGTTCTTTGCGAAGAATTTCTAAAATGGTTTCCAATTCTAAATCCCTTCTTGGAGCGCTAGGCATGGGAAGACCTTTCTTGACTTTCTTACAAGCGGCGTAGTAATTTTCCCAGGTTTTTCCGTATTCCAACGCGCGGTAGAAATGATCGTAATACACCTGCTCAACTCCCATGCGGGTTTGCGGGAAACGTGTTACTGCGCGATCTCCCCAATTGCTTTGCTTCACGTTTTCACCTAACGCGAATTTGATAAATCCAGGTGCGTTCTCAATCTTCATTCCTTCTGCATTTGCTCCCCAACGCAGTTTTACCAAAGCACTTTGTCCACCAATTGGATTCGCACTTCCGTGAAGCAACTGCGAAGCCGTTGTACCACCAGAGAGTTGACGGTAGATGTCAATGTCTTCCGGATAGATGACACTTCCTTCTTCAACCTCTGCACTGCTAGCTTGTGTGCCTTCATTTACACTCGAAAGCGCAATGTGGCTGTGCTCATCAATAATACCAGGTGAAATGTGTTTTCCTGTGGCATCTATTTCCTTCACAACCTCACCTTTCGGAATTACAAGATCTACGCCTATTCCAGCAATTTTCCCGCTTTTTACCCAAAGGTCTCCTTCTTGAATTTTTCCGTTTTCACAGGTCCACAATGTGGCATTGCGAAACACCACGTTTTCTTGTTGGGGCAGCGAGGTTCTTCCGTAGGCGGTGAACGGATAAATGATTTCGCCGGGAAGTGATTTTGTTTTTTCACCTTTTTTCACCTCCTCTTTTTTCGGAAAAGAAGTAACGGTTGCACGCATTGAAAACGAAAGTTTCCCAAAGGTGACAAGATCTAAAACAAGCTCTTTTTCAGTTGGATGAATATTTCCTGAAACACGTGTAAAAGCTGAGCTGTCGAGCATTATTTCTCCGACTGGAAAACCATCTTTTAACTGTAATTTTAATTGAACAAGTGTGCTGTCTTTCGAATTAGAACCAAGCGCCTCATGAAGTTTTTTTAATTCCTCAGTTGTCTTCAATTTGGAACTAACTATAATTTCTTCCCCCTTACCCTTTTTACTTTCTGCTTTTATACCGGTTCCTAAGACAGATATGGCGTAAGTCCCTTCAAGAGAAATGGCATCAGCACTTGAAACAAAGTATGGTTTCCCGTTTACCCACGTTTCTAGCACCTTTGATTCAGATGTAAAAAGCTCTTTATTGGTAATAATAATATTGGCGTCATACCCAGCAAGAATAGATCCCACACGATGTTGAACGTTCAAATATTGAGCTGGACGAGTAGTCAATGCGGCTAATGCAATATTCGCGGGTAGTCCGTTTTCAACTGCAATACGAATGTTTTCAAGCAATTGGCTTTTGTCTTCAAGTCCGCTAGACGTAATACAGAATTCAATTCCAGCTTTATTCAAATAGGCTAAGTTAAAAGGCGCCAATTCCCAATGTTTTAATTCTGCTGTAGAAATATATCGGTTGCTCGCAGGATCGCTCACATCAAACGCTTGGGGGTAATTTACAGGAACAATAAACTTACCTTTTGTGGCTTTCATTTCTTCGATGCGCTGGTATTCGTTCCCTCCTGTTTTGAACAAATACTGCACACCAAACTCATCACCAATAGCGTCAGCACGAAGAATGTTCCATTTGTCATTGGCTTCGAAAATTTGAGCAAGATTGCTATTCACGTTCATTGCGCGAAGAGACAGGTTTGTTTCAACCGACTCCTTCAAATTCGCGTACCAGCTTGCATCGCAGTAGGTTTGTCGAAGTAAAGCAATGCTTCCCATAATTGAAGATGGGTATTGTTGTGGACTATTTCCTTTGTTAAACGAAAAATAAGCGGCAGCTTCAGCACGAATTACGTCGGCGTGTATCTCATTGCCAAGGGCTATCAATGCGCCAGTACCGCGAGAAATGCCGTCTGCTTTATGCGCACATACCGCCGTTATTCCGGCATTTCGATAACTTGTTGCGTCGTCATCATTGTGTTGAACTTGCAAGGAGGCATTATACTCCGGATGAATAGCAGCGTTCCAGCCTAAAATACTTTTTCCTGTTTCCTCGGTTTCTTCGCCGTGATTGTCATTTTGCTTTTTAGGAATACCGTAAGTGGAGAAAGCATCAATGAATCCGGCATAAATGAATTTTCCGCTGGCATCAATAATAGCGCAGTGCTTGGGTATGGGAATGTTTTTACCCACAGAAATTATTTTTCCCTTTTCAACAATAACAGTTGCACCTTCAAGTTTAATCTCAGGTGTTGAATAAATAGTTGCATTCGTCAGGGCATAGGCACTAACATCTTTTGGTCGAATACCATTGAATGGAAAGGTGTCTTGAGCAAACAAAAAGCATGAGTGCGAAGCAAGAAGGATTAAAAACAAAAGTTTTTTCATGTTGTCGTTTAAAAAGAAAATCGATTTCGATTCTAACAAAAATAGTGGGATTCAAATGAACATGGCGTGTAAATGTTATCCTTGAATGCAATTACATTTGTATTATGGGCGAAAGAAAAAAAATACCTACCGCATTATATGCCGAAATGACTCCGAATCCTGCAACCATGAAGTTTGTGGCGGATAGACTTTTATTAACCGGTGGCCTGCAAGTAGAATATCAAAATAAAAATGAAGCAAAAGGCTCTTCCCCTCTTGCAGAAGAACTATTTAACTTTCCTTTTGTAACAAATGTTTTCATAGCTAATAATTTCGTTACCGTCACTAAAGATGAATCTTTAACCTGGGACATGATAGTTATGCAATTGAGGGAGTACATGAGAGAATGGTTAATGGATAATGAAATTGCCGTAACAACGGTGCCAGCCCACTTGATGAACAGGGCCCCACAGTCTATTGCGAGTGACAATGATGAAAAGATAGTTTCAAACCCTCTTCCAAAGTTCGAATCCACAGAATTAGACGAAGCCATTCAAGCCATTCTTGAAGAATATGTAAAACCAGCGGTTGAGCGCGATGGGGGTGCAATAGATTTTATTGGATTTAAAGATAAAACGGTATATGTCCAAATGAAGGGTTCTTGTGCGGGTTGTCCATCTTCAACAGCAACGCTCAAGGGGGGTATTGAGAATTTATTAAAAGCGAAATTTCCTGAATCCATTGAATGTGTAAGCTCTATTTGATGAAAAAAAACTTCATTTTACTAGCAATCGTCACACTGAGTTGTGTTGCGTTGAACGCGCAAATAACTGCTCCGAAATATGTGAATGAATTTTTACAGATTGGAGTAGGGGCTCGATCATTCGGAATGTCAGGAGCTCAAGTAGCATCAGTTTCAGACGTAACCGCCGGTTATTGGAATCCGGCAGGCTTGTTACAATTGACAGACCAATGGGAGTTTGCAACTATGCACAATGAATACTTTGCCGGAATTGCGAAGTATGATTTTATTTCTGCAGGTAAGAAGGTAGATGATAAAACGGCCGTAGCGGGGACTATTGTGCGTTTTGGTGTAGATGATATACCAAACACCCTTGATTTATACGATCCAAACGGGAACGTTGATTACTCTAGAATCACAACGTTTAATGCCGCTGACTATGCTTTTATTTTTTCTATAGCCCAAGACGGACTCACTACCAAATCGAACTTCGTTAACCAGTTGAAATTTGGAGGAAATATTAAGCTGATTTACCGCAATATTGGCTCATTTGCAAATGCTTTTGGTATTGGCTTCGATTTTGGAACTCAATTGAAGAAAGAGCGCTGGAGTGCAGGACTTGTTATTCGTGATGCAACAAGCACCTTCAATGCATGGATGTTCAATTTGAATGAATCAGCAATTACTGTTTTTCAGAATACCGGAAACACACTCCCTGAAAACGGCCTAGAGATAGCTCTTCCGAGGTTTATAACAGGTGGCGCTTACCACGGGAAATGGAATAAAAAAATAAAAGGAGAGGAGCTTTCGTACCTTATAGAATCGAACGTTCAACTTACTACAGATGGACAAAGAAACACGTTGGTTTCAATGAAAGGTTTGAATCTAGATCCTAATCTTGGATTTGAACTGGGCTATGCCAATATCCTGTTTCTTCGGGGTGGAATAGGTAACATTCAACGCTCTGTTGATTTTGACAATACGCAATACATGTCTTTCCAACCCAACATTGGTGTGGGAATTCGATTGCGTAAATGGTTTTTAGATTACGCATTGTCTGATGTAGGAAATCAATCAGATGTTCCTTACAGCAATGTGTTTTCTCTGAAAATCAAAATCTAATCTACCACGAATCGAACAGATTGATTGGTCTGCTCGCCCTTAACTTGAAGGGTGTATAATCCAGAAGGTAAATTCAAATCAAAGGTCTTTGAAAACATTCCTCCTGGTATACCAACGCGCTCCGTGTACACTTGCTTTCCGGTTAAATCGAAAATGTGAACATTTGTTTTATCAAATCGAGGTAAGAACGTATTCAATGTAAAGGAACCTGCATTTGGATTGGGGTAAATTAAACTTTCGGCCATCGAGTGAAGTGACTCATTCACATTTACAATCGGCTCAACAACAATATTTTCATCGCCATTCACATAATAAGTGTAACAATAGAAAACAATCATCATTTCATCACCTGTTTCTTCACCGGCAATGACTAGCTGTGGTGGGTTGTTTGGGTTATACGGATTGGCTGAAGTGTTGTCATAGAAAGCCTCAGCTCTCAACTGTGTTCCCTGTGGAATTGGAATGAGCTGTGGGTAATTGTAGCTCAATTGCCATTCAAAACGCCAATTTGGAATGCTAATTAGCGGCTCTGTGCTGCCATCGGCAAGCTCTGCCCAACTGCTTATGCTTCTTCCAATCAAATGCATATGTGGAAAGCAACCAATAAGCGTAACATCATATGGAACATTGTACGTTTCAGTGAACGTAGCCGTTTGGTTGGCCGGAATGAATAAAAAGTTCTGATCCAACACACCCGGTGCATGAACTAAAATAGGATTGTACCAAACCTCACGCGGTGTTGGATCATCTGAGTAATGCAAATTTACTGTTGTCTGGTCTGATTGACCGAGGGTTCCAGCTGGATAATGAAATTCAATTAAAAAATCTCCCCCTGCCTCTAGTCGTTGTGCGAAGCCATTGGGAACCCACAGTGGCCCACTTCCTGGCGCCCAAGCAGCCACGAACTTCGCTCCACTCACCAAACCCCCACCAGTAGATTGAAATCCTTCACCAGGATCATTCGCATCTTGTTGTGCGCCCGCTCCTGTTGGGTCGTAAGAGATGACCACGTGATGAACAATGTCGTCGTTTCCAGGAATAATCTCAATTGCATCTAACCATCCATCTTGAACAAGCCCACTAGGAACTACAAACGTTCTGTAGTAATCTGAATTCGTTGCGGGACTTGTATAATTGGGCGTCATGAAGTTATAGTCAATACTAGGAAGTTGAGTATTATCATTAAAAACCGGTGCTGTTGGAGCTAGGGCTAAATCTCCTGATGGTGCACCGGCAGAAATCCAGTTTTCAATGGTTTGTTTTTCAACAGCAGTTAACACATTCTCCCCAACGAAATGTCTGTAATTCGGGTCTGCTGGCCAGGGGGGCATTTCACCACTCATAATTGCAGTATAGATGCTTGATTGTCCATTATAGGCGTCTTCGTATGTCATAAATGACGAAGGTCCAATTCCCCCGGCATGGTGGCATTTCGCGCAATGTTCGAAAAGTATAGGAGCTACATCTTCACTCCAAGTTTGAGCTTGAAGATTCGAACCCATTAAAAAGAGTCCACCACAAAAAAGTAATATTTTTTTCATAATCTACAGGTTGAATCAAATATAGTCAAATTCAATTGGTTGAAGTAATCACAGTTCATTGGTTTTCAGTTGAGATGTGTTTATTATTCCAAGGGATTAATTTTTTCCACCTTTTTTTTCATACGATCTTGCATGCATGGAAATGGTTCGAATAGAAAACCTATCTGCGACATTTGGTGACTCTTGTGTTTTAAAAAATGTCTCGTTGTGCCTAAAAAAAAATGTTTGGCTGTCTGTTGTTGGTGAATCAGGTAGTGGGAAATCACTAACTGCGTTAACCATGTTGGGTCTATTGGATAACACAAACATCAAATACACCACTGGGTCAATTGTTGTTTTTCCACCCTTAAGTAGCGAAACTCAAGAATTTCGAAATCCCCATGATTTAAAAACATACAGAGGGAAAGGTATAGGCTTCATTTTTCAAGAGCCCATGACCGCCTTGAATCCAGCATTGACTTGCGGATTTCAAGTATCAGAGGCAATTCCAAGTGGTATTGGAAAAACTGCGGGAAAGGAGTATGTTTTACAACTTTTCAATGAAGTACAATTACCTGTTCCCGAAGAGGTTTATAAAAAATACCCGCATCAACTTTCCGGAGGACAGAGGCAACGGGTGATGATTGCCATGGCTTTGGCTGGAAACCCTCAGCTTCTCATTGCTGATGAACCAACAACGGCACTTGATCCGACAGTACAAAAGGCGGTTTTGGACTTATTGAAAAACCTACAATCCAAACGCGAGATATCTATATTATTTATTTCTCATGACCTTGAAGCAGTTGCAAATGTATCTGACGAGGTAATCGTAATGCAAAAGGGCCAAATTGTTGAACAGGGTCGCGCTCAAGAAATATTACACAACCCTCAACACCCTTACACACAAGGCTTACTCGCCTGTAAGCCGAATAGGGAGAGAAAAGGAGAACGGTTAATGACGCTTAAAGACGAGTTCATCATTAAAAAAACCTATGCTTTTTCAGCATCGGAATTATCAATTTTGGAAGTCAAAAATGTTTCTAAGCAATACAACAGTACAGACCATAAAGCGCTGAATGATATTTCATTTGATATAAAGCAAGGGCAAAGTTTAGCGCTCATTGGAGAAAGCGGATGTGGCAAAACCACGTTGAGTAAAATTTTACTTGGTCTATTGCCTCCCACCGCGGGTGCGGTGCATTGGAAAGGAACAGAGCTTCTAAGCAGTTCCCAACCATTTTCAAAACCTGTTAGAGGAAAGATTCAAATGGTTTTTCAAGACCCGTTTGCCTCCTTGAATCCGAAACACACCATAGCTACAACGCTCATTGAAACTTTACGAGCCTACGAACCGCAACTATCAAAAAGTCAATTGAATGAGCGAGTAGAAATTTTATTAAACGAAGTTGGAATGGAAGGAGACGCTCGGTCAAAATACCCACACAATTTCTCGGGAGGGCAAAGACAACGTATTGTTATTGCAAGGGCTTTAGCATCTCAACCGGAGTTACTCATTTGCGATGAGGCCGTAGCTGCATTGGATGTTTCCGTTCAAAGTCAAATTCTGAACTTGCTCAATGAGCTAAGAGAACAAAAAAACCTGAGCTACTTGTTTATCTCTCATGACATGTCGGTTGTTTATCACATGTGTGATTCTGCCATGATTATGCAAAAGGGTGAAATCATAGAAACGGGCTCTATCTCAGACATTTTCAACGCACCGAAAAATCAATACACGCAAGAGCTTTTGCGTTCAGCGAGCATGCATTGATTGGTGGTATTACATCAAAGAAGTGGGAAGATCAAAAGCTGAAACAAGTCTTTTCTCTAATTTTGCTACTCGTTGGAACAGGAATGACAATCAAAGAAGTAATAGTAAGCGTATGAAAATAGAACAGATTTACACAGGATGTTTAGCTCAAGGAGCCTATTACATTGAAAGCAACGGAGAGGCTGTAATAATTGACCCATTGCGCGATGTTCAATCGTATGTTGAAAAGGCCAAATCGAATGGAGCCGTTATAAAATATATTTTAGAAACACATTTTCACGCTGACTTCGTGAGTGGACATTTGGAGTTAAGCGAGGCCACGGGAGCGAAAATTGTTTTTGGACCAAGTGCTAAAACAAATTTTGACACACACGTTGCTCATGATGGTGAAATACTAAAAGTGGGAAATATTACCATTGAAGTTCTTCATACACCTGGGCACACCTTGGAAAGCAGTTGCTTTTTATTGCGCGATGAAGACGGTGTTCAACATGCGGTGTTTACAGGAGACACCCTGTTTATCGGCGATGTTGGAAGACCGGACTTGGCCCAAAAAGCCGGTTCAATTACACAAGAAGATTTGGCCGGGATGCTATATGATAGCCTAAGAAATAAACTCATGCCTCTAGAAAATCATGTGTTGGTTTACCCCGCGCATGGTGCGGGAAGCGCGTGCGGTAAGAACATGAGTAAAGAAACGTTTGACACATTGGGTAATCAGAAAGAAGTGAACTACGCATTACAAGACATATCGAAAGAGCAGTTTGTTCAAGAACTTACAACAGGGTTATTAGCACCCCCCTACTACTTTGCAGAGAACGTTGCATTGAATAAGTCCGGAGCAGACAGTTTAAACTCAGTTTTATCAAAGTCTGCTCAAGGATTGAGCCCAGAGCAGTTTCAATTGAGAAGCGAAGATGAGTCGGTATTAATTCTAGACGTAAGAGCACCACAATCTTTTTGTCAAGCATTTATTCCAGGAGCAATTAACATTGGTCTTAAGGGAGATTTTGCTCCATGGGTAGGAACGCTAATCACAAATTTGAAACAATCTATTTTGTTGGTAACGGATGAACGGCAAGAAGAAGAGGCAATCACAAGACTAGCTCGAGTTGGATACGATGGAGTTGTTGGGTTTTTAAGCGGTGGCATGGAAGCATGGAAACTGAGCGGTTTCGAATTAGATACAATTGAAAGTATTCATGCAGAAGAATTTGAGAAAAGAGTGGCAGAAGGAGAATTTAAAGTTTTTGATGTGAGAAAACCGGGTGAGTATGAAGCGGAGCATTTGGAATTGGCCTACACCACACCGCTGCACGAGCTGAATTTGCATATGTCAAAGTTTCAAGTTGAAAAAACGAAGTATGTGCATTGCGCGGGCGGATACAGAAGCATGATTGCTTGTAGTATTTTAAAAGCCAGAGGCATAGCAGATGTAATTGATGTGGCCGGCGGATTCAACGCCATTTCAAAAACCAATCTCACACGAACACAATTTGTTTGCCCGAGTAAAAAGTAGAATGCAGTATATTTGAAAAAAAATTCATTATGGGAATTGGGTTCAAAGAAATATTAATTATTCTAGTAATTGTGCTTTTGTTGTTCGGAGGTAAGAAAATTCCAGAATTAATGCGTGGTCTAGGTCGTGGAATGAAGGAATTCAAAGATGCGAGCAAAGGCGATGCACCAGCAGAAAAGTCAGAAGAGAATAAGTAATTTTCTTTAACATGTCTTTTAAATCCTTAAGAGAGGCTCAAAAAGCACTCTCCAACTCGTCCATTACATTTGAAGATCTCGTTCAGTCCTATCTGACTAAGATTGAGCAGAGGAAAAATCTAAATGCCTTCGTAGAAATTTGGCCGGAAGAAGCATTGGCTCAGGCAAAAGCACTTCAGCAAAAATGGAATGAAGGAAAAGCGGGTAAATTGGCCGGAATGGTCATTGGAATTAAAGACAACATTTGCTTCAAAGATCATGGAGTGTCGGCCTCCTCCAAAATCCTTTCCAATTTTAAATCGCTCTATAGCTCCACAGTTGTGGAAAGATTATTGGCGGAAGACGCTATTATTATTGGTCGATTGAATTGCGATGAGTTTGCAATGGGTTCGTCCAATGAAACATCTTATTACGGTCCTGTTCTGAATCCAATAGATGAAAATCGTGTACCGGGGGGGTCCTCTGGAGGCGGGGCATCAGCGGTTGCTGCTGATTTATGTTTGGCAGCTTTGGGAAGTGACACGGGGGGAAGTATTCGTCAACCGGCCTCATTAACCGGAATAGTGGGGTTCAAACCTTCTTATGGTGTTATTTCAAGACATGGACTTGTAGCATACGCGTCAAGTTTTGATCAGATTGGGCCAATGACAAAATGCATTGAAGATGCCCAGTTAATCACAGAAATTATTTCTGGGCCAGATGAGTTCGATAGCACCGCATTGCAAGCGAAACTGAACTTCGGCAATGAATTTAATGGAAAGCCTAAAATAGCTTACCTCAAAGAAGCTGTTGAGAACGAAGCGGTTCACCCAGAAATTCGCAATCGTGTAAATGCATACATTGAAAATTTAAGAGCAAAAGGATTTCAAGTAGACCCCGTCTCTTTTCCTTATCTAGATTATATGGTGCCCACGTATTATGTTCTTACTACTGCAGAGGCATCTTCGAATTTAGCCAGATTTGATGGAATAAACTACGGCTACAGAAGTGCTGATGCTGTAGGAATAGACGAGGTTTACACCAAGAGCAGAACAGAAGGGTTTGGTAAAGAAGTGAAACGCAGAATTTTGTTGGGAACATTTGTTTTGAGTGCAGGCTATTTCGACGCCTATTATGGAACAGCTCAACGAGTAAGGCAATTGCTTCGACAAAAAACAAGAGAAATATTTTCTGAATATCAGTTGCTTCTTTCTCCAACATGCACAGACGGCGCATTTCGCTTTGGTGAAAAATCAGACGACCCAATTTCAATGTACATGCAAGACATCTTTACGGTTCACGCTCCGTTGGTTGGTTGTCCTTCTATTTCAATTCCTTTAGATAATTTGCAAGAGAATGATATGCCCTACGGTATTCAATTCACAGCCGCAGAGTTGGCTGATTCAGAATTACTTCATTTCGTTCAAGGTCTAGATAACCAAGAGTTGTAGTGTTTTTCACGAAGTCAATGTGAACAACTCGAATACACAGTGAGCCAAAAGTCAAGAAAAAATTCAGACCTTGCTGATGCATACACGGCCGTTTAGGGCACAATAATTGATTTGCAGGAGCCGTTTGAATTTTTTGTTGGAAATCATGAGAAATACGATACTTACTTTCACCTTTCTTTTCAGCGCATTGGCTTCATTTGCCTTGGACGCTGCTTTTTTAAAAGACACCCTTCCCAACAACGGTAAGACCAGTCTGAATACTGCTGAACTTGACGAGATAGATCGCATTTTAGTTGCAAGCTATATGAATCACTTCTGCTTTTCAGCCGATGCAGATTTACTTAATGCACATAGCTATCCCAAAGACCACGTTCCCAATTTCCCTGATGAGCTCACTGCGGAACGCATGAAAATTCTCGATAGAGAAACACCTTTCGACTTTGTTTACAATCAGTCTGTTAAAGATTTTATCTCACTTTACGCCGTGAGAAGGAGAGATGTAACGGGCAAAGTTCTTGGTTTGTCTCAACTTTACTTCCCAATGATGGAGGAGTGTTTAGCGAAATATAACATTCCCCAAGAACTGAAATACCTCTCAATTGTAGAGTCGGCATTGAATCCTACAGCAATATCAAAGGCGGGTGCAGCGGGTCTCTGGCAGTTTATGGTTGGCACTGGAAAAATGTACGGATTGGAAGTAAGCTCTTACCAAGACGAGCGTTTCGACCCTATCAAAGAAACTGAAGCAGCCTGTAAATATTTAAGGTTTTTATACAACACATTCGGAGATTGGAATCTAGCTTTGGCCGCTTACAACAGTGGGCCGGGTAATGTGAATAAGGCCATTCGCAGAGCAGGAGGGGTTAAAGATTTTTGGAAAATAAAGCAGTATTTACCCAAAGAAACCCAAGGCTATGTGCCAGCATTTATCGCGGTGAACTTCATCATGAACTATTCAACAGAATACAACATATATCCAAAGAAACCAGCTGTTACCTATTTTGAAACAGATACCATTCACATTAAATCGCGGGTAGATTTTGCTCAAGTTTCTAAGATTATCAATATTCCCATTGAAGAAATTATCTACTTGAATGGAACCTACAAACTAAAAGAGATCCCAGACAATGGTAAAAAACATTATTTGTATTTACCGGTAGAAAAAGTGGGAGATTTTCTTGCTCACGAAAAAGAAATTTATGCCGCTAGCGTGATAAAAAGACCAGAACCCGAACTTGCCGATACAACAACAAATGAAAACGGATCTGAGGTCACCACTAAAATTGTGTGGGAAGATGAGTGGAAATCACACAAAGTAAAAAAAGGAGAAACGTTGAAAAGTATCGCCACGAAATATGGTGTTTCTTCTAGCGATGTGAAGAAATGGAATAAGATGAGCTCCTCTACAGTCAAAATTGGCCAGTCGCTCAAAATCAAAGTGAGAGTTAAAAAAACAATCACAGTGCCAGCACCGAAAGACGAAAAGGTTGAGGACGGTCAAGAGGAGAATAAAATTACAGAAGAAGAAGCAAAAAAGAAGGCAGTGGAAGAAGCCAAGAAGAAAGCAGCTGACGAAGCGAAAAGAAAGGCTGACGAAGAAGCAAAAAAGAAGCAACAACAGGCCGATGCAAAGGTTGAATATGTTTACCACACAGTGAAGTCTGGTGAAACGTTATCAAAAATTGCGAATACACATAAGGTATCTGTAGATTCAATAGTGAAATTGAACAAAGGTTTGAACCCGAATAAACTAATGGTTGGTCAAAAAATTAAAGTCAAAAAGAAAAAATGATTACAAAAGGAAAAAAAGTAGCAGTTCATTATGAATTGCATATCGATAATGCTGCCGGAGAATTGGTTGAGTCTACAAGAGAACACGGCCCAATGAGCTTTACCTTCAAAGAGGATCAAATGATTGAGGGGTTTGAAAAAGGATTAGAAGGATTAAAAGCTGGCGATACGTTTGAAATTGCTATTCCATGCGCTGAAGCTTATGGTGAAGAGCAAGATGAATATTTCATGGAATTTCCGAAGAGTGAATTCATTGGAGATGACGGTGAGTGGGATGATGAGTTATTTGCTGTGGGGGAAGTAATTCCAATGCAGACCCCTGAAGGATATCAGGTTCAGGGTGTTGTGGAAGAGGTTAAATTGAACACAATTGTTATTGATTTTAATCACCCATTGGCAGGTGAAAACCTGTTTTTCAAAGGAGAGGTCGTTTCTGTATCTGAATAATGCAGCTCATTCGAACATCAGCAAGTAGAGGGTCGCGTATCTCAGTTGTCATGGGTTCGGCGTTGGTTCTTCTCATGGTAGGTATAATCTGCCTATTTTTTTTGGTTGTAAAACAGTTTACGCAGCACGTTCAGAGTCAGTTCACAGTTCAAATTATGCTCAAACCAGATTTGGACAATGCGGCGATTTTGGCCATTCAAAAAAAACTTGAGAGCAATGAGGTAATTAGCGCAGTTCGATTCACCTCAGCTGAAGAAGGGGCAAAAGCATATGCAGAAGAAATTGGTGAAGACTTTGTTCAAATTATAGGATCAAACCCAATTCCACCAACTCTAGACGCCCAAGTAAAGCCCGAGTTTGCTGAGCCACAGAAACTTGAAGCATTTGTCAATGAAATTCAAACAGATGCGCAGGTAAAAGAGGTTGTTTACCAGAAAAATTTATTGCAAGAAGTCAATGAGAATATACGAAAGTGGAGTCTCATTCTTGGCGTTATTGCACTCATTTTCCTAGTAATTGCTGTGTTTTTAATTATGAATACGGTAGAGTTGGCCGTTTCTAGTCAACGGTATATCATTCGCAGTATGCAATTGGTGGGAGCAACCCCCAGATTTATCAAAAAACCGTTTTTGTTCGATGGAATAAAAAATGGATTGCTCTCTGCATTAATTGCATGGACAAGTATTTCTGGAATTTTATTTTTCTATCGGGAAGAACTCACAGATATCGTAACCCTGCTCATTGAAGGTAACGGATTTTGGATATTGGGTGGGGTGTTGATTCTATTGGGGGTGTGCATGAATCTTTTCAGTAGCAACTGGACCGTATCTCGATATATCAGAGCGAAACAAGACCAATTGGTCTAGCCGTTGATGGTTGTCTTCACTCCGAAAATGCTGAAAAACCACTCGATAATGAAATTCATTCTCTTTCTTCAAAGAAATTTGTTTGCTTCGTAATGTTAGCAAATGATGAAGATTTAGAATGGAATGCAGATTTTCAGTTAAATTTCATTATTTTCGTTGCCCATAAATAAAATTGAAATTTTAATCAATCATTACAGTTATGACAAAGAAAGCCGGTTCAAAGCAACCAACAAAAGGAGGATTCAACTTCAGTTCAGTGTTTCCTTACATTGCCGTTCCATTAGCCCTAGTTGTAGGTTGGGCCTTATACACGTTTGTTTTAGGTGATCCAGCAAACTTCGAAGGTGGAGATCCAATCAAAGGTCACCCACATAACGTTTTGGGAACTGTACACAAAGGAGGTTTCATTGTACCGTTGCTTATCGCTGTTAACTTAATTGTATGGATCTTCTTCATTGAGCGCTTTATTAGCATCATGATGGCAAAAGGAAAAGGTAGTGTTGCGGGATTCGTACGTAGTGTAAAAGGAATGCTTGCTGGTGGTGATGTAAACGGAGCATTGGCTGCTTGTGATAAACAAAGAGGCTCTGTTGCAGCTGTGTTGAAAGCAGGATTGTTGAAGTACCGCGAAATGGAAGAAAACACAGACCTAGACAAGGAAACAAAAATTACTGCAATCAAACAAGAATTAGAGGAAGCAACTGCGTTGGAATTACCAATGTTGTCGAAGAATTTAGTAATTCTTTCTACTTGCGGATCTTTGGGAGTATTGGTTGGTCTATTGGGTACTGTAAAAGGTATGATTTCGTCTTTCGAAGCAATGGCAACTGCCGGCGCTCCTGACGCGACTGCACTTTCATTAGGTATCTCTGAAGCCTTGATCAACACATTCCTAGGTATCATGGCATCTGCAATTGCTATTATTCTTTACAGCTTCTTCAATACGCGTATTGATGCAATGACTTATGCTATGGATGAAGCAAACTTCACAGTGGCTCAAACGTTCGCTTCAAAGCACTAATTCATATAACTAAGAAATTATGCCGAAATTAAAGATACCGAAAAGTGCCCCCAGTCTGGATATGACTCCAATGGTGGACTTGGGTTTCTTGTTGGTTACTTTCTTCATTCTTACAGCGAAATTTCGCCCGAACGAGCCGGTTGTAGTGCAAGTGCCCGCAGCAACAAGTGAAATACTGTTGCCAGAAAAGGTTATGCAAATTACAGTTGATGAGAAAGGGAGAGTTTACTTCGACTTAACCGGTAAGGAAATTCGAAGAGAAATGCTTCAACTCATGATGCAACGACATCCTCAGTATAAATTCACAGAGGAACAAGCAAAAAAGTTTGAAGTGATGGGAATGATGGGAATGCCATTGGGGAACCTAGCTCAATACCTTGATGGTGATGAGAAAGAACGAAAATCATATGATGATCAAACACTCGGTATTCCACTTGATTCATTGAACAATGAATTAGCAGACTGGGTAATGAGTGGCTATGAGGCGTTTATGGCTAATGCCGAGAGGAAGGGGATTTCCCGAGAACAGCTAAGAGGAGACGATGGTCTTCGATACGCAATCAAAGCAGACGGTGCAACAGATTACGAAAAAGTGGAAGACGTGATTGATGTCTTTCGCGAAAAGCAAATTTTTCAATTCAACATGGTTACGAGTCTGAAATCAGCGAACTAAACGTGTTTAATACTTCGAATTGATATGGCAGAAATAATTGAAAGCGGTGGCCACGAAAAAGGTGGTAAGAAAAGACCAAAGAAGAGTCCTGTAAGAATGGACATGACACCCATGGTGGATTTGGCTTTCTTACTATTGACCTTCTTCATTTTGGCAACATCGCTGAGCAAACCAAAAACAGTAGAAATTGTATATCCGAAAGAAGTCGAAAACAAGGAGGATCAAACCCAACTTGATGACGACCTAGCCACAACCCTTTTGGTAGGTGATTCAGATGACAAAATTTTTTACTACCACGGGAAATTCAGAAAGGATACCACGGAACTCATCCAAACCAATTTCTCGAAAGACGGTTTTCGTGTAGTTTTACTTGACCGCAATAGAAAAATCAATGAGCGTGTGAATGTCATTAAAGACAAATTAAACAAAGGTGAAATGAATGAGGAACAATACAAAAAGGCCTACATTGATATCACCAACGATAGTTTAGCACCGTTCGTGGTAGTGAAAACACTTCCTACTACCAAGTGGAAGAATGTTGTAAACGCTATTGATGAGTTAAACATTACCAACGTGAAGAAGCGTGCAATTATGGACATGGAGAAGAGAGAGGCTGAATTGTTTGTTCCAGCAGACAAATTAGCGGGAATGAAATTGAAATGAACCATTGAATTGTACACCTGTACAGCAAAAAAATAAAAATTATGTTAGATTTCTTGTACAACCACACAGACGCAATTTACACCTTTGTTGCGGCGCTGGTAATTGGAATCATCGGTTCTGATCGCGGCTGGGGAAATATTTCTTCAGAAGATCGCAATGAAATGGTTTTTGACCAAAAGCAAAAAGCATATGGTGCATATAGAATACGTAAAGCATACGGAGCAATCATAGCGATTGCACTTTTTTCAGGCGTATTCATTGCAACAGCCGCATTGGTAACTCCAGTTATCCTGGCTAACAACGAAGACGAAAAGAATGAGAAGAAGGTGGAAATGTCGAAGGAAATGATGGCCCCACCGCCAACAGATCCAAATGAACCACCGCCGCCACCACCGCCACCGCCACCGCCACCACCACCACCACCACCCTCTGTGAGACAGATCCAATTTACATCAATTGTGATTGAAGAAAATGTGGATACTCCACCACCATCAGCAGATAAATTGAAAGATGAAAAAATTTCAACTGAAACTACCGAGGGTGAAGATGGTCCAATGGGTCCATCAGATTTTATTCAGACAGAAACCGTGGTAGACACGAAAACCGACAAGGTAGAAGAAGTATTTACTTTCGTTTCTGAGATGCCCTCTTTCCCCGGAGGAGACGGCGAATTGTTTAATCTGATTAACTCGAATGTAAGTTACCCAGAGCGTGCAAAGCAGCAAAACATTGAAGGAACAGTATACATTCGTTTCGTTGTTGAAGCAAATGGTACGCCCTCGAACTTTGATGTTGAGCGCGGAGTTGATGGTGGAGAGATGTTAGATGCAGAAGCGTTACGCGTGTGCAAACAGGTCTTACCAAAAATCAAATGGAATCCTGGAAAACAAAACGGTAGAGCCGTACGTGTTTGGACAAGATTGCCAATTCGTTTTACACTACAACAGTAAAAGAAATTCATATTTTGAAAGGGCTATTTTTATAGCCCTTTCTTATTTTTACACAATGAAAAGCTTCACGTACGTTTTCGCATTCTTTTTCACTATAAATGGAATTTGTCAGCAACAAGTTGCTTTTGATTTCAACGGTCAATCGAGATCATACATTTTATATACACCTCCAAATATGCCCAGTGGTGTGCGACCGCTTGTTTTTAATTTCCATGGGTACACCAACAACATGAATTTTCAAATGACTTATTCAGAGATGAATAATGTAGCTGATGTTGGAAAATTTTATGTTGTTTACCCTCAAGGTTTGCCAGATCAAATCGGAATTAATCATTGGAACGCTTGGCAAGACCCTACAGACGTGGATGATATTGGATTTATTGACGCCCTATTATCATATTTGATTGCAACAGAAGCCGTAGACCCCGCACGAGTCTATTCCTGTGGCTTTTCGAATGGTGGTATTTTCAGTTACGCTTTAGCAGGTCAATTGTCTAATAGATTTGCTGCGGTTGCGTCTGTTTCAGGCACAATGACCGAGGCAATGTTGCAAAATTTCAATCCATCTCGAGCAGTACCAACCTTTCATATACATGGGAATTTGGACCCCGTAGTGCTATTTGACGGGTCTCCTGGGCAATATCCAACGTTCGGCGTGTTAACGAGTGTTACGGAAACCTTGAATTTTTGGAATACAAATAACACATGTTCTGCCATGGGAAATACGCAGTCAATAACCAACACAAATATTTTTGACTTGTGTACAGCGTCTAAAACGATTTATAACAATTGCAACGAACAAGACAATTGGTATATTGAAATTACAGGCGGCGGACATACTTGGCCAGGCACAACCCCGCTGACAGTTACGGGTAATACGTGTCAAGATTTCGATGGAAGTCAAGAAATATGGAATTTTTTTTCGAGTATAACATTGCCTGCTTATCTAGAAAATTTGCATTCTTTCGAAGCAAGGCCGGTAAAATATTTTGATTTTCAAGGAAGGAAAGTAGAGAATGGTGAATCGCAAAAAGGGTTTTTCATTGTTGAGTATTCCGACGGAACAAGAAAAAAATTCTATCGGAATTGATGCTTCCGTTTTACACAACTCACCTCGAAGCTGGTTTAGATGAAGCCGGACGCGGTTGCCTGGCAGGGCCAGTGGTTGCAGCAGCGGTAATATTACCCGAGGGGTTTTCAAATCCACTTTTGAATGACTCGAAACAGATGTCTGAGAAAAACAGAAACATCTTGCGAGAGATAATAGAAAACGAGGCCTTATCATGGAGCGTTCAGTTTTTATCTCCTTTGGAAATAGATGAATTGAATATACTTCGCGCCTCAATAACAGGAATGCAGCGTGCAGCAATGCAACTGAATCCGAGACCACTGCACTTATTGGTAGATGGCAATCGATTCTATAAACTCGAAAATTTCAATCACACGTGCATGATTAAAGGGGATGCTCGTTTCATGAACATAGCTGCAGCCTCAGTCCTGGCGAAAACGCACAGAGACGAACACATGTGCTTATTGCATGAACAATTTCCGGTGTATGGTTGGAATAAAAACATGGGCTATCCAACCAAAGCACACAGAGAAGCCATTCGCCTGCATGGGTCGTGTGAACATCACCGCATGACCTTCGCCTTGTTGCCGAAACAATTGAAAATGGACGGATTCGATTAACTTCGCATGCAAATGCAACTCAGAGCCGAGAACATAAAAAAACAATACGGAAAAAGGACTGTTGTTCAAGATGCTTCATTTGAGGTGAATCAAGGTGAAATTGTGGGACTTTTAGGACCCAACGGGGCAGGCAAGACAACAAGCTTTTATATGGTTACCGGTTTGGTGCAGCCCAACGCAGGTAAGGTACTTTTAGATGAAGTGGAGATTACCAATTTGGCCATGTATCAAAGGGCGAAGCGGGGGGTTGGTTATTTGCCTCAAGAAGCATCGGTTTTTCGCTCCTTATCAGTAGAGGATAATATTAAATCGGTATTGGAATTGACCAAACTTTCAAAAGCCGAACAAAAGGATAAGCTTGAGCAATTATTGGCTGAATTCGGATTAACTGAAAAAAGAAAATTTGTTGGGCATCACCTCTCAGGAGGTGAGAGACGAAGAACCGAGATAGCTCGCGCTTTGGCTACTGACCCGAAATTTATTCTACTTGATGAGCCATTTGCAGGTGTTGATCCAATTGCTGTTGAGGATATTCAAAGAATTGTTTGGAAGCTGAAAGAAAAAAACATTGGAATATTGATTACCGACCACAACGTACAGGAAACCCTGACTATTACGGACAGGGCTTATTTGTTGTACGATGGAAAAATTTTGAAGTCGGGTACTGCCGATGAGCTTGCTTCAGATGAGCAGGTTCGGAAGGTATATCTCGGTCAAAATTTCGAGTTGAGAAAAAAATCAAGCAGCACGATATAAGCGCTCTACCTCTTCCCAATTAATTACGTTAAAGAATGCCGTTATGTAGTCAGGTCGGCGGTTCTGATAATTCAAGTAATAGGCGTGTTCCCAAACATCTAGGCATAAAATAGGGGTTCCACCACATCCAATACCCGGCATTATTGGGTTGTCTTGGTTTGCAGTAGAGCACACTTCAAGTTTGCCATCCTTCACGCATAACCACGCCCATCCAGAGCCAAAACGAGTGGTTGCGGCCTTTGTAAACGCTTCTTTGAAACCGTCGAACGATCCGAATGATTCATTGATTGCATTCTCCATGGTCGAAGTCAATTGCCCACCAGCCGGAGACATAATCGTCCAAAAAAGATTGTGGTTATAGTAACCACCACCGTTATTACGAACGGCAGGCATGTCTATGCAAGCATGTAAAATTTCAATAATAGATTTTCCTTCTAAATCAGTACTAGCAATAGCGGCATTTAGGTTATTGGTGTATGCTACGTGGTGTTTGCTGTGATGAATTTCCATGGTGCGAGCGTCAATATGAGGCTCTAATGCTGAGTAAGCATATGGTAGTTGTGGTAGTTCGAACGACATAACTTTTTTTTGCGAATTTAACGCCATCGAAGGTTTACAAAAAAACTTTTGTTACAATCTCTTTAATGTGCTTGAACCAACTTATCTTTGTAGCTTATCACGTAATTTCAAAGACTTTCATACATGGGTTTATTTGGATTTCTCACGCAAGAGATTGCCATTGATTTGGGTACGGCAAACACCATTATTATTCAGAACGACAAAGTTGTAGTTGATGAGCCGTCAATTATTGCTCGTGACCGAGTTACCAGTAAAACCGTGGCGGTTGGGCGATTAGCGCAACAAATGCACGGGAAAACGCATGAAAACATCAAGACCATTCGCCCGCTGAAAGACGGGGTTATTGCTGATTTCCACGCCGCTGAGGACATGATAAAGGGAATGATTAAGATGATTAACAAAGGCAGTAAGCTGTTTCAGCCTTCTCTTAGAATGGTAATCTGTATTCCTTCAGGTATTACAGAAGTTGAGAAACGTGCGGTTAAAGATTCAGCTGAGCATGCTGGGGCGAAAGAGGTTTATTTGATTCATGAACCAATGGCTGCGGCGATTGGTATTGGTGTTGATGTGGAAGAGCCCATGGGAAATATGATTATTGATATTGGAGGGGGTACTTCTGAAATTGCGGTCATTGCCTTAGGTGGAATTGTAACAGACAAAAACATTCGTGTTGCCGGTGATGAATTGACTCAAGACATCGAGGACTATATGCGTAGGCATCACAATATTTTGATTGGTGAGCGCACGGCGGAGCAAATTAAAATTGAGGTTGGTGCTGCCATTGATGATCTTGAGAATCCACCCGCAGAATACAGTGTTCGTGGTCGAGATCTTGTTACCGGTGTGCCAAAAGAAATTTTGGTTTCCTACAAGGAAATTGCACATGCATTGAATAAATCAATTTCTAAAATTGAAGAGGCCATCATGAGCTGTTTGGAGAATACTCCGCCTGAGTTGTCAGCTGACATCTTCAAAACAGGTATTTATCTCGCTGGTGGTGGAGCGTTGTTACGCGGCTTGGATGTGCGTATTAATCGGAAAACAAAACTGCCAGTTCACGTTGCAGACGATCCCCTTCGTGCAGTCGCTAGAGGTACTGGAATTGCCTTGAAGAACATCAACCGTTTCCAATTCTTGATGCGCGAGTAATAGGGTCTCATGAGTAATTTACTTGCACTTCTTCAGCGGTATTATGTGTTGTTGATGTTTTTAATTCTGCAAGTATTTGCTTTGGTCACGCTTTTCTCTGAGAACAACTTTCATCGTAAAGAATTCATTCGACACAGTTCTGATTTTGCGGGCTGGATCTATGAGAAGCGTGATAATTTTACCAGTTACCTAAGACTCTCTGAAATCAATGATCAACTGGCTTTAGAAAACGCCATGCTTCGCAGCTTACTTCCCGAAAATTACTTACAGCTCGATTCAACCTCACTACAAGAATTAAATGTGAAGGGTCAGGTTTTATTTAAGTATACCCCCGCAAAGGTGGTTAACGTTACGGTAAGCCGAAAACGAAATTACATCACTGTGAACAGGGGAATGGCGGCTGGGATTGAGCCTGAAATGGGGGTTATTGCCAACGGCGCGATTGTAGGAATAGTTAGCAGTGTGAGCAAGCACTACTCGGTCATAATGCCTGTTTTGAACACGAAGTTTCAAGGGTCGGTAAAAATGAAAAACAGTGGTGAATTCGGAATTTTGGAATGGTTGGGGGGAGACCCGGAATATGCATATGTAAAGGAAATGCCTAAGCATGTTTACATTCAAGTTGGAGATAGCGTGGTAACTACAGGGTATTCAAGTCACTTTCCGGAAGGAATTATGGTTGGAAAGGTGGAGACGCTGGAAGATAAACCCGAAGAAAACTTCCACCGAGTTAAGGTAAAACTTGAAACAGACTACAGAAAGTTAGGTTGGGTGCAACTGGTGAAGAATATTTACAAAGTTGAACAAGATTCAATCATGCAGCAACAAATTCAAATGGATGGAGGGGAGGAATGATGCGCTACGTGAATATATTCATTTTTGTGCTTATTCAGGCATTAATCATCAGCCGAATTCAGTTGTTCGATGGCTTAATTATTCCCCTATTATACATTTTTCCACTTCTGATGTTTCCTTTTGAAACGCCAAGGTGGTTGCTTTTGTTGGTGGGCTTGAGCACGGGTGTGTTAATGGACCTGTTCACAGGCCCTCCCGGACTCCATACTTCGGCATGTTTAACACTGGCCTTCTTTCAACCGATTGTCCAAAAGTTATTGTCGCCTCGTGAGGGTTATGACTCATTGCAAAGCCCAACCATTCACAAAATGGGCATATCGTGGTACTTGACGTATGCTGGATTTTTAACCTTTTTGCATCACGCATGGCTCATCTTCTTAGAATTCTTACGTTGGGATAACTTTCTTTATCAACTGCTTCACATTTTGTTAAGTACTCTTGCAACTTTATTGTTGATGATTTTGGCGCAACTCTTAATTTCGCCAAACAAATCCAAGTAACTTTTTAGTGAATAACAACAGGCAATACACCTTTTTACTCATTGTAGCAAGTGTTTGTTTAATTTATATTGTTCGCTTATTTATGTTGCAGGTTGCAACCGATGAATGGAAGAACAAGGGATCTCGACTCACAGAGCGGGAGGTTGTCATTTATCCATCGAGAGGAAATATTTTAGATCGAAACGGAAAAGTTTTGGTTGAGAATCAAACGGTTTATGACCTCATGGTTTTACCAAAGGAAATGCAGCCTTTCGATACCAATCACTTTTGTCAAATAATTAACCTTCCCATTGAAGAGTTGCGTGATGCGTTGAAAAAAGCGGTAACGTATCCGAATGTGAAATACAAACCCTCTCCGGTGGTAAAGCAAATATTGCCAGCAGAATATGCGGTATTTGCAGAAGAACTGCACAAGTTTCCAGGGTTTTTTGTTCAGGCTAGAACCCTTCGTATTTATCCTGAAAGCCTTGGTGCTCTTGTATTGGGCGATGTTGGAGAAGTAACAAAAGAAATTTTGGAGAAAAATCCTGATTATCGAAAGGGCGACTATATTGGTTTAAATGGTATTGAGAAGGCCTATGAAGCGGAGTTGAGAGGAAAGAGGGGTATTCGTTATGTTTATCGTGACAACCTAGGTGTGGAGCATCCGGTTGCTGAGGGAAGATTAGATAGTGCGGCTCATGAAGGCCAAGACCTAATTGCTAGTTTAGATGCCGAATTGCAGAAATACGGCGAGATGCTGATGCAAAATAAACGCGGGTGTATTGTTGCCATAGAGCCGGCTACTGGAGAAATTCTAGCGTTGGTTTCTGCTCCCACGTTTGACCCGAACTTATTGGTGGGTAGGGCTAGAGGAAACAATTTTGCGCAACTGGCGTCTGATCCGCTCAAACCGTTGTTCAACAGAGCCACACAAGCGCAGTATAGGCCGGGCTCTATTTTTAAAATTGCTCAGAGTTTAGCTGCACTCCAGATTGGCGCAATTACGCCACAAACAGTTATTCCATGCAATAGGGCGCTCATTGGCTGTCATGGTGGTCACAGTGCTGATGATTTGGAAATGGCAATTGTACATTCATGCAACCCCTATTTCCGGGGAGTCATGCAACGTGTTGTAGAGGCGAATCGAGACCCAAACAGTAGAAATAATGATGCGGCTATCGGACTCGGAATCTGGCAAGAACAAATCATGAAATTTGGATTTGGAGGAAATATGGGAAGCGATTTACCGAACCTCAAAATTGGGAAAGTGCCAGGGGCAGATTATTACGATAAACGATACGGTACGGGGGGATGGAATTATGCAACCATTTATTCCATTAGTATTGGTGAGGGAGAGCTTCTAATTAACCCTGTTCAGATGTGTAATTTGGCCTGTATTGTTGCAAACCGGGGTTATTATTACCCGCCTCACACCGTGAAGAAAATTGGAAGAGAGGGCACAGCACGTCAAGAGTACCATGAAAAAATTGATGTAGGAGTAAACAGATCTTATTTTGAAACAGTGGTAAACGCCATGGAAAAGGTTGTTGGTCCGGGTGGAACCGCCAACAGCGCGAAGCTTTCAGATATTGTTATTTGTGGTAAAACAGGAACGGTTCAAAATGAACCGAAAGAAGACCACAGTGTATTTGTTTGCTTTGCACCCAAGGATAATCCAAAAATTGCTCTGGCGGTTTACGTTGAATATGCAGGCTTTGGAGGAACGTGGGCAGCCCCAATTGCCAGTTTAATGGTTGAAAAGTATTTGAAGGGCACAATTACAAACCTTGAAAAAGAAAAGCAAATTCGCGAAGCACGCATTTTGAATTATGTCAATTAATACTACCGCCAAGTTGAATATAGATTGGGTTCTTGTAACCCTATATGCGCTGCTTGTCATATTGGGTTGGTTTTCGATTTATAGCGCAGCGTATAATCCGGAATTTCCTTCACCACTTACATTTTCCGAGGAATATGGAAAACAGGCCGTATGGATTGGCGTCTGTTTAATGCTCATCATTGTTATTCTCTACCTCGATGCCGAAGTATTCAACAAGTTTGCAATTTTTATTTATGCGTTTTTCGTCTTGCTGCTGGCGCTTGTTTTGGTGGTTGGAAAGGAGGTGAATGGAGCGAAGGCTTGGTTTGGAATTGGCGATTTCGGAATTCAACCTTCTGAGTTTTCTAAAATTGGTGTGGGGCTTTTCCTTGCTCGGTACATCTCAATTAACTCTTCGCAATTTAAAAGTTTGCGCATTCGTGCCTATGCGCTCGCTGTTGTTGGTTTTCCTGCAGGACTCATTTTACTTCAACCCGACGTTGGTTCAGTTCTCACATTTCTAGCGTTTATTCTTGTTATGTATCGTGAAGGCCTATCAGGAAATGTTCTCATATTTGGATTCGCGAGTGTCTTCGTTGGTACGTACAGTATAGTTGTAGGATCTGGAACAACGAACTACCCATATTTTGGTTACCAAAGCTCAGTTTGGACTTTCATCCTTGTGTTATTTGTGATAGGCGTTTTGGCGCTTTTCGCAGTAAAACAATTTGTTGTCCCGCGTTCTCGAAGAATGATCAACACCGTTGTGGTGGCTTCAACTATTCTTGCTTGTGCCATGGCTTATTCTATCAATTATGTGGTAGACCATGTATTAGAACCACACCACAAAGAGCGTATCTACGTGATGCTCTCCTTACCCGTTGAGCGTGAAGACGCAACATATAATTCCGAAATGGCAAAAATTACCGTAGGTTCAGGTGGGTTCGTTGGCAAGGGTTTTCACGAAGGCCCCATGACACAGAACAACTATGTACCCGAACAGTGGACAGACTTTATCTTTAGCGCCGTTGCGGAAGAATGGGGATTCATAGGAAGCACCGTGGTTATCTTGTTGTTTTTTGCACTTATTTTTCGGTTGGTAACCGTTGCGGAGCGGCAGCGGTCACAATTCTCTCGCATTTACGGATATTGTGTTGCCGCCATTTTATTCATGCACTTATTGATTAATGTAGGTATGGTGCTCGGGCTGGCTCCAATTATTGGAATTCCCCTGCCTTTCTTTAGTTATGGCGGTTCCTCATTGATGGCCTTTACGATCTTACTTTTCATTATGATTCGTTTAGATGCCGAAAGACTTTCTATTTTCAGATAGAGAGGAAACATTTTTTTGATTTTTCTTTTGGCTAACACAAGAGTGTTTGAAAGACCGCGAAAGGGACTCAATTTCAACAAGTAACCTTTTTACTTTTCAAGCGTAGAAAAACAATCCTTCCTTATGAAGAACTTACTAGCTTTTGTTTTTGTTTTAATTACGAGTTCGGTTTTTGCCACTTCTGATCTGTTTTTTATTGAGAACAAGGGCGATATACGCAATGAAAAAGGCGGATTAGAATCACCTTCTTTTTATTTGAGCTCTGCCGACTTTGATTTATTTGTGTATGCAAATCAAATAAGTTATCAATTTAAAAGAGCCGATGACAAAGGGTTTGTTGTTGAAAAAGTGAGTGTACAACTCGAAGGCGCGAATGTCTGTTCAAGTGTTGAAAGTGAAAAACCATGTGCACCAGTTTGGAGAATGGGTTTGAAAAGAAACACCTCGAAATCTTTACTTATCCGTGATGTTTACCCTGGTGTAGACTGGAGAATATTTATCCACGAATCGGGAGTGAAATATGAGTTTTTAGCGATCGATAAAGCGGCGGCCTCTCAAATTCAAATGAATGTTTTAGGTGCGAAAGGGGTTTCTTTGTTGGATCAGAAGTTACTTATTCGTGGTGAAATGGGTGATGTTATTGATGATCGCCCCATTTATTTTTTTAACGGGAAGAGCATGAATGGCTCTTTCATTCTCGAGGGCAATAAAGTCAAGTTTGACCTAAATCAAGTCAATACAGAGGGGCCAGTAGTTATTGATCCAACAATCATTTGGACCTCCTATTATGGCGGTAGTGGACTGGATGATTCTAAAGGAATTTATACTGATGCTTTTGGAAATTATTATGTGACAGGAACAACCGCAAGCACTTCATTAATTTCTTTCAATGGCGCTCAGGGACTGATAAACGGAGGCACAGACTTCTATGTAGTTAAATTCAATTCTTCCAATCAGCGTGTGTGGTCGAGTTATTTTGGTGGATCAGGTGATGAAGTTGCAACAGACATTGTTGTTGATGCTTTTGGTGGCGTTTTCGTTTCAGGAAGTACAACAAGTTTAACGGGTGTGGCATTAAATAGCCAACAAGTTGTATACGGCGGAGGCCCGAAAGATGGATTGATTGTGAAATTTAATGAGGGTGGACAAATTGAATGGTCTTCATATTACGGAGGCAATGGTGATGATAAAATAACCTCCATGTCTCTTGGTTTTCAAGGTGAGATTGTATTTCTAGGTGAAACAAGCTCAACGAATTTGCTTACTCTAGATCCAATTCAACCCACATTTGGGGGCGGTGCTAGTGATGTATTTGTTGGTATGATTGACATGACAGGCTTCCTGCTTCGCAATACATATTGGGGTTCAACTGGGGCAGAGATTGCAGGAAAAATAGCAGCAACAACAGATTATAACTATTATTTCTGTGGATCAACCAATTCAGCCTCAGGAATTGCGCAGGCAGGCCCACAGACAACCTATGGTGGTGGAACGTATGATGGATTTTTAGTGAAGCTTGATGGTAGTGGTTTTTTACAGTGGTCTACGTATTTGGGTGGAACATCTGAAGACCACGCGTATGGCGTACAGGCGTCAACCAGCCAAGTTGTTTTAGTGGGAAAAACGGCTTCGGTAAACGGTATATCTTCGGCAGGCGCGTTTCAGTTATTTAATGGAGGTGGAAGTTTTGACGGTTATGTAGCTTCATATGATCAGAATGGAACAATTAACTGGAAATCGTACTACGGTGGTACAGGAAATGACGGTTTGAACGCAGTTCAAATAGATGATGCCGGAACCGCTTTCGTTCTTGGATCCTCTTCGTCTTCAAACTTAGGAGATAACGGATTTCAAAATACAAACGCCGGCCTTACTGACTTGGTCATAGCGGGATTTACGGAGTCGGGAAACCGCATTTGGAGCAGTTATTTGGGAGGAAGTGCGAACGAGAACGCATTCGACCTACACAAGGACCAACAGCAGTATTTTTATTTTGCGGGCTCTTCTGAATCTACCGGAATTGCCAACGGAGGGTATACACCAACTAATAATGGCGGTGGCGAAGCCTTTTTTGGAAAAATTGAAAATTGTGATTATCCATACCTTACCGTTCATGTGGTAGAGGGTGACACTATTTTATGCGAAGGTCAGAACGCTATACTTTGTGCTGGTGGCGCAGACCATTTCCTTTGGTCTACCGGAGATACTACTTCAACAATAAGTGTGGAAACAGCAGGCTTGGTTTATTTATTAGGAAGTACATCAGAAGGGTGCGCTACCCGCTCAGATGACTTTAACTTCCTAGTATTACCAGCACCAAGCATCTCAATATCTGCAGATGGCCCAGTTGAGTTTTGCGGAAATGAGGTTGTAACCTTAACTGCAACGGGCGGGCTAGCTTATACCTGGAGTAATGATGAATTAAGTGAATCAATAGTGGTGAATGAGGAGGGTACATATTCTGTTGTGGGAGTAGGTGAAAACGGATGTGAAGGAACAAGTAATGCAATAAGCATTGTTGTAAACGAAGTTCCAGATGTAGTAATGGCAATACCTTCAGACAGCCTTTGCATTTCATCTGACCCCATGGGTATTGTTGGCTTGCCTCTGGGTGGAACATTTATTGGCGATGGTGTAGTAGGATCAACCATAGACCCACTTCTAGCTGGGGGTGGGGCGCATACTGTTTATTACACCTATACAGACGCGAATGGGTGTTCCAATAACTCGGCAATTTTCGACTTTTTTGTGCTGTTCGAACCAACGGCGTTATTCATAGATACCGACACCGTTTATCCGGGAGACGCTGCGGTAACGCTAACGGGATTACCTGCAGGCGGATACTATACTGGTCTCGGAGTCAGTGGCAACCAGTTCTATCCAAACCTGGCTCCGTTGGGGTGGAATGCAATTACATACAATTATGTAGATGATAATGGATGTACCAATAGAGATACTCAATACATCTATGTGTGTTGTGTTGGTATCAACGAAGAAGAGGCGGCTACATTCCAGATGTATCCAAATCCGTCTAACGGAACCGTTACTTTTTCGTTTGGATTAGAGGTGCCAACCCAGTATGAGGTATTTGACTTAACAGGAAGAATGGTAGAGTCTGATCAGTTTGGAAGCGGTCAAACATCAATTAACTTGGGCCATTTAGCTAATGGTAGATATATTTTAAAGTTTCGTGGAGAAGAGAATTGGCAGCCCGCGCAATTGGTGATTGAAAAATAATTTTAAAAAATTGTAACCTTTTTTCGAGAGGTGGGGTATACGTCTACATAACCTCTTAGAAAAATGAAAACTCTCACAAACACTCTCGCAACTCTCGCAATCGCTTTCACTTTAGTTTCTTGTGAAAAAGAATTTTACATGCCTTCTGCAGCGCCAACGGCTGAAGAGACAGAGTTGACTAACCAACAAGACATGCCCACTCCAGTGGTTGGTGAAGATGTGGCTGAATTGAAGTCATTGTGGGTAAAGCCAACGGGTACTTATGAAAATGTTCAAGGTGTTCGTGTAGAAATTAAAAACGCCGCGGGTGAGATTGTTTTCAACGGCATAGACGTAATCTCCCAAGAAGATGCAATGTTTCAGTGGGATTTAAATCTAGATTTTCAGGCTGAGACTTACACGTTCACTGTAAAAACCGCTAGTGGTAACTTAATTAGCACATCTGAAGTAGATTTCGCTGAAGCGTTTACACAAGATGAATTCATTGCGAATGCACAAGATGTAACATACTACCTTCAAATGAATTGGAAAAAAGCAGAATAAGAGATACGCCTTCGGGCGTATTTTTTTGCTTGATAGACTCAAAAATGTATTTTGTGAACTAAATTTGGCATCTCATGGACCATTTATCACGAATCGCAGAGCTTGAGCAAAAGGTGAAGCAGTTGGAGAGTCTTGCTGCTTTTCCTGCGAATAACCCCAATCCGCTTTTCTTCATGAATGAATTTGGAGAAGTCCTTTTTCAAAATCCGGCAGCAGAATTAATTCAATCCATTCAATACGAAAGGAAATCCTATACTCCCCAAGAATTTTGGAAGCACGTAGCGCCAACGTTAGATATTCAAAATAAAAAGAGGGCCTATGTTGAATTTCAGTCAAGTGGCGTCAGATATGGTTCATTATGCGTAATTGATCAAGAAAATAAAAAAATCTCGGCGTACACGCATAGTCTGGAAGACCAGCGAATACAAATAGATCAAATTTTTAGTTCTCTTAATCAAGAGATATCTGGAATCTTACTTGAGAACCATCAGCGAAAAATCGTTTATGTGAATAAGAAATTTGTAGAGCTTTTCAATTCACCGGTTTCTGAAGATGATCTTGTAGGTGTTGATTGCTCAAGCATTGCACAAGTGGTGAAGAAACTTTTCGTAGGTGAAGAACTTTTCGTTGAACGTGTAAATGAAATTTTTGAGAAAAGAAACCTATCACTCAATGAATTGTTGGAGTTGAAAGATGGTCGTTTTTTTGAACGTGATTACATACCCGTATTTGTTGACGGCGAGCAGAGTGGTCATCTTTGGAAATACACAGATGTTACAGACCGCGTTCTTGCTGAGAAAAGATTAAGAAACCGTGAGGCTAAGTTCAAGGGAATCATTGATAATTTTCATTTAGGACTTCTTGAAGTTGCCCCAGATGGGAAAATTATAACAGCCAACGAGGCCTTCTGTGAAATGACCGGCTACTCACTATCGGAGATGATTGGTCATGATGGAGGTGAATTATTTTTAGATGCTTCAGAGCGCGAGCGGATGCGGGAAAGAAATGAGTCAAGACGCGTTGGAGTGAACGATGTTTATGAGCTCCGCGTTTTCAATAAGAAAAATGAACCTCGGTATTGGTTAGTTAGCGCCGCGCCAAGGTTATCAGACGATGGTGAAATCGTAGGGTCCATTGGAATTCATTGGGACATTACTCACATGAAAGAGCTAGAAATTCAGCTCACGGAATCGAGAAAAAAAGCAGAAGATTCATCACAAGCTAAAGCTATGTTTTTAGCAAACATGAGTCATGAGATTCGCACACCATTGAATGGTATTGTAAGCATGGCTGAGCAGCTATCAAAGAGTGGTCTCAATTCAGACCAATCCCGATTTGTAGACATCATGACAAGTGCGTCAAGCACACTTTTAGCCATTATCAATGATGTATTGGATATATCTAAAATAGAAGCGGGAAAATTCAGTGTAGAAACAATTCCTTTCGACTTCACCAAAAGTTCAGAAGATGCCCTTTCCATATTTAAAGCGAAAGCACAGGAAAAAAACATTAACTATTCTTATTCATTCATTGGCTTTGATGCCATGGGCTTATTGTTGGGTGATCCTTATAGATTGAATCAGGTGTTGTTTAACATTGTTGGAAACGCCATTAAGTTTACCCATAAAGGCAGGGTTTCAGTTCAAATTGAAATGCTGAGCAGACAGAGTCAAAAGGTAGAAATACGAATTCGGGTTGAAGACACAGGAGTCGGAATGGACCCAGGATACTTACAGCGTGTATACGAGGCATTTTCGCAAGAAGACAACAGCATTACTAGAAAGTTTGGAGGGAGTGGTTTGGGGTTGAGTATTGCCAGAAGTATTATTCAAACCATGGGTGGGGACTTGCAAATAGAGAGTTATAAAGGAAGAGGAACTACGGTAACAATTGACTTCTCTTTAATAGAAACCTCGGTGAAGCGAGCAAACAGTCAGACATTAGATTCCAACCAGGTTGATCTAAGTAAAGTTAAAGTACTGGCAGTTGAGGACAATGAGTTGAATAAAATGGTCCTTCAAGTTGTTTTGAAAAAATATGGTTGTCATATTGAAATAGCGTCAAATGGAGAGGAAGCATTGGAAATTCTAACAGCTCAAGATTTTGACATCATACTTATGGATGTTCAAATGCCCGTCATGGATGGAATTGAAGCCACACGAATTATTCGTGAAAAAAGAAATATTACCACTCCTATCATCGGACTAAGTGCAAACGCCTTGCGTGAAGAGGTAACTATTTGTAAAAGTGCAGGAATGAATGATTATTTGGTAAAACCATATACCGAGAAGCAATTGATGGAAGTGATGCTTTCATATATCAAGGGAATACACGTAACTCTGCCTGTAGCCCAAGAAGAGGCTAAGTTGGATTTGACCGTATTAAGGCAATATGTTGGTGATAATGAAGAAATGTTGAATCAAGTGATTGGCGGCTATTTGTTGCATTTACCTCCTCAAATGGAACGTTTGGAAAAAGCCATTTTGGAAGAAGATGTTCTGGCGCTTAGACATGAACTTCATCAACTTAAGGCTACTATGGAAATTATTGGTGTTCGTCCAAACCCCTTGAGCTTTCAAGATCTAAGCGTTCATTTGAAAGGTGACGGAGTTACTTCAAATGTAAAAGAGTCTGTACTCAATTTATTGAAACAAGGCCGGGCCGCAATTCAGGCTCTTCGTGACAGAAAATAATGGTTTTACGCACTGTTTTGAAAATTTGAGTCTTTATTTTGGTATACTTGTTTTGCTAAAATGAGAATACAGCGGAAAGTAATATTGTTGGTAGACGATGAAGCTGTCATCTTAAGTGTATTGTCTGTGCATGTTAAAAGTTTTTTGCCTACTGGGCTGGAATTGTTAACTGCAAGCAACGGTGAAGATGCGCTCATGATTGCCCGATCTTTGAAGGAAAGCCAAGATGAACTCATCTGCGTTATTTGTGATTACATGATGTATCCTATGAATGGTAGCATTCTATTGGGACACCTCGAAGACATCTCCCCAGAATCAAAGAAAATTATGTTAACGGGTCAGGCCGATCTTGCCGCCGTAACAGACGTATTGAGTAGGGCAAGATTATTTAGATACATAGAAAAGCCCTGGGAGCCAAAGGACCTAGAGTTGACCGTGCTTGAGGCCATCAATATGTATAATAGCGAAGTTGAATTGCGAAAAACAACTCAAGAGTTGGCCATGCTGAACAAAGAATTGGAGAGAAAAGTTGAAGATAGAACCGCTGAATTGAATCAGAAGAATGAAGAATTAAGGCAGGGTTTACAATACGCTAGGTTTGTGCAAGAGTGCTTTCTACCGAACCATAGAATTCTCTCAAAACACATGAACGACCTGTGTGTCTTCAGCACCTCAAGTGAGGCGGTATCAGGAGATTTTTATTGGCATAAGGAAAAATCTGATTGTAATTATATCGCACTGGGTGACTGTACCGGGCACGGGTTAGCAGGGGCTTTACTTACAGTATTGGTAAGTGATTTATTAGACGATAAAATTGGTGATCCAAACTTGAATCTACAGGAGGCTGTGGGTGAGGTTGTTCAAGATTTAAAACGAAGGCTCAATACGTCTGTGCGCTATTCAGAAATGGCGGCTGGTTTCGACCTGGCAATATTGAAAATAGATAAGAACTCTAAGCAAGTAGATTGGGCTAGTTTAAATGGAAACATCTTGTTAATTGATGCTGAAAACAAAGTTGAATCTATTGCGAAATCGAAGGGGTTCTTACACTTGCCTGGTGATACATTAATTGTGGCCTCAGGCTCTTTTAATGGGAACGAAAAACGGATTGCCATGTTCTCTGACGGTCTTTATGATCAGATTGGAGAAGAAACGAATAAGCGACTTCGTCTTTCCGGGCTAATTCAATGGATTGAAGAGGGCCACGTATTTAGACCTGGAAGCTCCTGTGAGATTGAAAGCCTTTTCAATTCTTGGAAAGGAAATCAAGTGCACACAGACGATGCATCTTGGTTGAGTTTTACATTATAGCTTTTCGATTAAAACTATTTTTTCGTTGTTTCTTCTAACAGCATCATAGACGGGTCTGAGAAACCGTTATTTAGTTTTAAATCTTCATACCCTTGGCAACTTTGGTCCAGTAGGTAATCTAGTTTTATGCGGAATGGATTTTTCGGTCTGTTTACATTGTATGAGCTGTCCCCTGGATACTTCACGCCAACTTGAGTCAAACCTGCCCGTTAATCACAACGCTGTCTGCTATGATATACATTTCATTGATTACCGCTGCATCTATGGTTGCATCCCAGTTGGCAGAGGCAAAATAAATACGGATATCCTCAATGGTATAGGGATCGTAAAAGTTGATTTGTGCCACACAATTTAAACTGAAGGCGGCGAGGGCAGGGCTAAGGATTTTTTCATGGGCGTTAACTGCGTGTTAAGATATACGATTTATGAAAATGTTTGAGATGATTTTCAACAGCTACTTTGAATCCCAATTGAACAGATTACATTTGAAGAATGAAGCAGTATCATGATTTGTTACAACACCTTTTAGATTTTGGTGTGAAAAAAGAAGACCGAACAGGAACGGGAACCTACAGTGTTTTCGGATATCAAATGAGGTTTAATCTGCAAGAAGGGTTCCCACTGATAACAACAAAAAAATTACATACACGCAGTATTTTTCATGAGTTACTTTGGTTTTTAAAAGGAGACACAAACATTGCTTATTTGAAAGAAAATGGCGTTTCTATTTGGGACGAATGGGCCGATGAACAAGGAAATCTTGGCCCGGTATACGGTTATCAATGGCGTTCTTGGCCCAATCCAGACGGTTCGTCAACAGATCAAATTGTGAATTTGGTCAACGGGCTAAAGAACAATCCGAATTCAAGAAGACATATTGTTTCTGCTTGGAATCCTTCATTTATTGATCAAATGGCTTTGCCACCGTGTCATTGTTTGTTTCAATTTTATGTAGCTGAAGGAAAGTTGAGTTGTCAATTGTATCAAAGAAGTTGTGACACCTTCCTTGGCGTTCCTTTTAATATTGCGTCCTACGCGCTATTGACTCATATGATTGCACAAGTTTGTGACTTAGAGGTTGGTGATTTTGTCTGGACCGGAGGCGATGTGCATTTGTATACCAACCACGTTGAGCAAGCCAAATTGCAGTTGTCTAGAGAATTTAGAACACTTCCCACTTTGAAATTAAATGCTTCTGTGAAGGATTTGTTTGAATTTACAATGGATGATATTTCGATTGAAAATTATGATCCTCATCCGCATATTAAAGCTGAAGTTGCAATATAATGGAAGTCTCACTGATTGCTGCCATGGGCAGAGATAGAGCCATAGGTAAGGACAATGATTTGATGTGGCACTTGCCGAACGACATGAAGTTTTTCAAGGAAACCACGAAGGGCCACCATGTCATTATGGGCCGAAAGAACTGGGATAGCATTCCAGCAGCGTTCCGTCCGTTCAAGAATAGGGTCAATGTTATATTAACCAGGCAGCCAGACTTTATTGCCGATGGAGCCTATGTTTTTTCAAGTCTTCGCGATGCATTTTCGTTTGCGCAGCAGGGGTCTGAAGACGAGACTTTTGTCATTGGTGGTGAACAGATTTATGCACTTGCATTGAGTGAAGGTTGGGTAAATTCCATTTACTTGACCCACGTAGATGCTGAGTTTCCGGGGGCACATACTTTTTTTCCTGCATTCGATGAGGAGTTATTTGACTCCGAAATTTTGTTTACACAGGAGAAAGACGAGAGGCATACCTATGCTTTCAAAGTGTTAAAATACACGAGGAAATAATTATTTTTTCTTTTTAAAAACCAAATGAAAGCTATGTTCAATGAGTTCTTTGAACAGGGGCTCTGGAACATCTTGGTTGGGATAAACGGTGTTCCAATGCTTCTTATTTGCGTGGTATCCGGGGACAATAGCCGCGTACGATTCTCGTAATTCAATGGCTCGATCGGGATCACATTTCAAATTAACGCCACCTTCGAAATCATCTACATCGGTCATTGCGAAAATCTTCCCGTTGATTTTAAAAACAAGCGTGGTTTTATCGAAGGGAAAATCTTCGGTAATGTCTGTGTGAAGGGAATGACAGTATTCGAAAAAAGACTCAATGTTCATTAGTCGTATGCTGCGCAGGGAACATGATTCTTTTGCTTCATTCCACAGGCTCTGAAGCCCAACGTAATTTCATGGGTGTTGTACGAGGCCAGTCGAATGCGATTGGCTGTTATATCATAAGCGTATGCAACTGTTAAATATGGCAGAACATCGAGCTTTACAAGTCCAGATACACCGTGCCCACTTCTCGCAGCTAAACCTATTGCAACTTTTCTTTTGTATTCAAGGAGAGCTTGGCCTTCCAAAGAGGGTTTGCTTTTTCCCACATAATTTACCAAAATGGCGGGCTTAAATGAAAAATCATCACCCACTTGTAAGGCCCTGCTATAAGCAAAGGTGTAGTGGCGTTTTAATCTGGTGTCTGCAAAACCGTCAACTTTAGGACTAGTAAGTTGTCTAACACTTATTCCAAAAAATTTATCTTTTCTATACAGCCACATTCCGAAATTGAAAACGGGAAATATGATATCCCCAACTGAACCTTGAACAGCGGGATCATCAACCAATTGTGGCATGTTAATTCCAACGTAACCGAAGCGATATTGCATGAAGCCAACTCCAATTCCTGTTGATAGGCTATAACCTTTTGTAAGCTTCAAGTGATATGCGTAATTGGCGTGTAAAGAAGTATATCCGAATTGGCCAGCATTGTCTGTTTCTACATAGGCACCTATTCCGTGGAAGTTATATCGGCGCACCCCGAATTTATTGTGCACCGTTACGTATCCTGTTCGGGGGGCTCCTTCATATTCTGCCCACTGCATGCGGTAGCCAACCTTAGCCTCTAAACAGGGGGTATTCCCCGTCACGGCGGGATTGTAGTTCAAATAATTGTATGTGAAGAAGGTATACTGCGGAAGCTGTTGCGCTTCCATGGAGAAAGGCAACAAGAACAACAAGCAGTATTGAATAATATTCTTCATCTAATAATGGAAACGATGCCAATGTATGGTTCAATATCTACATTTATGGCGTTGGGTTCAATGACATAATAATACGGGCCTGTTGGCAAAAACCTACCTCTATTTGTTCCATCCCAAGGAGTTTGATAACCAAGAGAGCGAAAAACAAGTTGTCCCCACCGGTCATATACGCTGACTTCAGCCGCTTCAAAACAGGGAATATTTAATCCTGAAATTTCCCAAAAATCATCATATCCATCTCCATTTGGAGTAAGCGCATTATAGATGAAAATAGGTTCATTGATGTGCACATATATGGGCGCATTCACAGTGCAACTACCAATGGTACTGACGGCAGATAGTGAAATGGTTTGACCTGCATTTGACGGATAAAACGTAAAGGTTGAATCGCTCGAATAAGTTGCATTCTCGGGTTCTGGAGACCATGAGTAAGGGGCCCCTGAGCTCGCTCCTGTTGCAATGGCATCTGCGCCTTCACAAAGTGTAATATTGAATGGGCTAGCACCGGCAGTTAAGTCTACTGCAGGCCCTCCAATAGCAATATTATAGGCGCATGGGCCAAATTGACTGTTGTCATGATTCGAACCCACAATTAAAACATATTCACTTTCTAGGGAAAGTCCTGAAACCGTTGAATCCATGTTGGCGTTGTTACCCTCACAAGATGAAACTATAGAATATGAAGAGGGTAAACATGGGTCAGCCCCTGGAGTGAGTTGTGCAACAATAAAGAAAAGACTGTCGTTGACAACTTCATTTTGAGTGAAATCAATGTAGTCGCAATTGCTGAAGTTGATAGCGACTTGCATATAAGCATTTTGATTCGATCCGGTTTCAAACGTGTAAAAGTTAGTCATGGCGTAATCAAAGCATCCCAAATTAAAGGGGTAGGCCTCTAAACTTGCAGCCTCGTAGGGTGTATCGGCACATAAAATTTGATTCGCCACATTCGCACAAGGAATGCCTTGGGCCGACACGAAGATGCCTGAAGAAGATATGAAAAGGAGAAATAGTAAAAAATATCTCATTTATTCAAAAGTAATCATGACCACCCCTTTTTCAATGGCGGTCCCCGCTTTTACATGAATGGATTTAATGACAGCGTCTTGTGGAGATTTAATGGCATTTTCCATTTTCATTGCCTCAAGAATGAGAAGAACGTCGTCTTTTTGAACTTGTTGCCCTTCAGAGCAATTGATGGAAAGCACCAATCCAGGCATGGGTGATTTGATTTGTTTCACCTTGGTAGACTGGCCGCTAGTAATTCCCATTGTCTTTAACAGTAGGTCAAGTTCGTCTTCCAGTTGCACGTGAATCTCTTTGCCATTTAAACGTAAACCTACTTTTTTTTCTTCGTGTGAAACACTCAAAATTTCACATGTAAAGCTTTGTTTGTTGTGGATGATAAACAGAAATTTTCCTTCTTGAAGAAGATCAAACTGAATCTTCTTTTCACTTAAATCAAAAATAACTTCCTCTTGTCCGTTTAAAATAGCTTTCATGAAGATGAATTTGTATGCGAAGCTAATTAATTTCGCGCTATGCTTGGCGTGTATTTTCATATTCCTTTTTGCAGACACGCCTGTCACTATTGTGATTTTCATTTTTCCACACTTTTGAAAAACAAGGAAGAGGTTATAGACTGTATGCATGTTGAGTTGGGAAGGCGAAAAGAGGAGTGGTCTCATTCAGAATTGTCTTCCATTTATTTTGGAGGTGGCACACCTTCTGTGTTGAATGAAAATGAATTTAAAAAGTTGTTTGACCCGCTTGCTTTGGGAATTTCGAATACCACGGAAATAACAGTAGAGGTGAACCCTGAAGACGTGACGCTTCCATTTTTAAACAAGATGCGTGCCTTTGGAGTAAACCGATTAAGTATTGGTGTTCAATCTTTTTTTGATGATGACTTGCACGGGATGAATCGCAAGCACTCTGGACAAGAGGCAGAGACTGCTATTAAACGGGCACAGGATGTTGGATTCGAAAATTTAACAGCAGATCTCATTTTCGGTATTCCGCATTCAAGCACATCAAAGTTTTTGATGAATATTGAAAAGCTCTTTTCGTTTTCGTTACCACATTTTTCAAGTTATGCTTTAACCATTGAAGAAAAAACGGTCTTTGGTAAATGGGAGAAACAAGGCAAGTTGGTTGAGGTGCCCGATGAGCGCATGGAGAGCGAGTTCTTTTTGCTGCACGAACTTTCAGAAAAAGCTGGATATGAGCATTACGAGTTAAGTAATTATGCGCGAGCAGGTCAACGTTCAGTTCACAATTCAAATTATTGGAAGGGCATTCCGTATGTGGGCATTGGTCCAGGAGCTCATTCATATTCTCACGGGAATAGAAAGTGGAACGTATCAAACAACAACGAATATGTTCGTAGTATTCGATCAGAAGATGGTCGTTATTATGAATTGGAAAAGCTTCGTGAGATAGACATATTGAACGAACGGTTAATGACTGGATTACGAACGAAAGAAGGTGTTTTATGGAATGAATTTCCTTCAAGTTGGAGAGAAGAACATGCTAATGTGTTGGAGGAGTGGCAGAGGAAGCAATGGATTAAACAAGACGAGCAGGGGTTTTCATTACTGCCTGTAGGGTGGTTAATTTCAAACAACCTAATTTCATATTTATTTTTAACACATGAAGATTGATTTATTTGGCTATACGTTCAACCTAAATAATGGATATGATTTGTCTATTGCGCTTTCTGAGGAAGGACCACGTGCTTGGTATGTAGATGCGGCAAGAATTGAACCTGTCATGACAGAACGATTCACGGGTTCGGTCTCGGCGGGTGGTGCAGTGAACTTCCGTAATGTTGCGTTTAATCCGCATGGACATGGCACGCATACGGAAAATGCGGGTCACATCATGGCCGAAGCCCCTTGTGTGATTAACAGTGTGAATCAGGTTTTTTATCTGGCTCAACTGGTTACAGTTGAATTAGAAGAAAGAGAAGGTGATTTAATGGTTTCTGATTTTGGAACTATTTTACCTGAAGTTGAGGCCTTGATAGTTCGTACCAAACCGAATGATCATTCGAAATTGAGTAAGATATATTCAGGTACAAATTTCCCTTATGTGCATGTTGCGGCTATTGAGCAACTGAACAAGACATCAGTAAAGCATCTTCTTATAGATTTACCCAGCATTGACAGAGAGGAAGATGGTGGTGCTTTGGCTGCGCATCATTTATTTTGGAATGTACCGCATATGCCCCAATGGGATAAAACCATCACGGAATTCATATTCGTAAAAAATGAAATTGAAGATGGAGTGTATGCCTTGAATCTTCAAGTAGCTAATTTCAATAATGATGCAGCACCAAGCAGGCCATTAATTTTTAGCAGGCAGGAAAACAAAGAATGAACTTCCTTTTCCAACAATTGTTCGGAATGCAACCTCGCCACCCACTAGTTGAACCATACTTTTTACCATGGCCAAACCTAGACCACTTCCAGTGGAGCGCGTTGTGAAATTGGGCATGAAAATACGTTTTCTTATTTCAGAATTGATGCCTATTCCGTTGTCTGTAACTTTAATTACAACGCCTTTTTTTGAAGCTCTTAAAGCGAGGGTAACATTCTTTTTTCGCTCATCTGTAATGGCTTGAAGCGCATTGTTAATGAGGTTGTTCAATACGCGAATCAATTGTGTTTTATCACCGGAAACCCAAACATCTTCATTCTGATGCAAATAAATATGAACCTCTGCATCATCTGTGTCATAAGTAGAAACGGCGCTCTTTGCTACCTCCGTTATGTTTACATCTTCCATGTGTGGCTGGGGCATTTTGGCGAAATGAGAGAATTCTTCTGCTATGCGTGTAAGGGTGTCAATTTGATCTGACATGCTTTGAACGAAATCTGTTAATCGTTGATTGAATTCCTCTGGTTTCTCTTGCCACGTGCGCTGCAAATGTTGCATGCGCAATTTCATAGGGGTAAGCGGATTCTTAATTTCATGAGCTACCTGTTGTGCCATCTCTCTCCATGCTGTTTCACGTTCTTGTTGAGCCAGTTTATTGGCACTTGATTCCAGATCAATGAGCATGCGGTTGTACTCTTGAATAAGTGCTCCAATTTCATCATTGGACTTCCAGACAAGTGGCTCATTGTTCGAACCAAAACGTAACGCACTGAGACGTTTACTGAGGGTTTTCAATGGTTTTGTAATACCTCTAGAAATAAAGAATGCGGTTACTACCCCAATTAAAAAAAGTAAAATGTATGCATACCCAATGTCGTAAAGAAAGGTGTACAATTGTTTTTCACCATCTTCTTCTTTTACGTATAGCATAGAAATAATAGCAATGGGTTTATTATAATCATCTCTGTAACACCAATAGGCCATGTTTTTCTTGTTATCATGTGGATAAGGCAGTAGAATGGCAGCGCTATTGGTTTCGTCTAGTATACGTTTTGTAAAGTTTTTGTCGAGTTGCTCTGGCAGTCTCAATGTAGCTAGGGAATCGCTGTTAAATGAGACAGTGTAGTGTCCGTAAAGATCATAAACGGTCATGAATACGTTATGTACTTCAGATAATTCACAAATTTTATCGGACAGTAATTCACCAATGGAATCGGCGGGTAATTGTCCGGCGTGTTGAGAGGTCATGAATGAGAGTGATGCACGCACTGCGTTTTCTTTTCTTTTTATGCGTTGTTCGTTGTATACCTCTTCATGCTCTTGATGGTCATAGATAGCGAGCAAGCCTGTTGCAAACAAAGCAACAGCCATCATGGCTATCATTGAAAAGTAAATTCTTGTTCTGAGACGAAAAGAAAAAACACTAGAAAAGTTTGGAGTTTGCATTTATTCCAAAAGTAATTGGGAAAGCGTTGACTTGTGAAAAAATTGAGTTCAAAGGAGCAGTCACAAAAAACCCTAAATGGCGATAACAGAATTTCAAATGAAATTCGCCGTAAAATCTTTGTGCACCATAAATTTTAGTGATTCTAGATTCTAAATGCGAATTTGAATTGATTGTATATCGTGTTAAACCCTGTTGGGCGAAGTAGTATGAAAATGCCAAACCAACAGCGACACGCATGTTGTTATTGTCGGAATTGTTGTTCTTGGTATTAAACTCTAAAAGTATGGGTGCAAAAATACCGTTTCTCCGCAACTGATTTGTTTTGTATTCTAGTGTGTCTACAATAGAAAATCCGGGAGCTGAGTTACTAAAAGCAGTTGCATTACGAAACGAAAGCCGCTCATGCGTGTAGCCCAGCCCTGTAGCTATTCCAAAGTAGTTTTGAATGACATTTATTTTTTTGTGAAAAAGATTCACTCTGAAGGCGTAAGATGAGAAGTTCTTTGAATTCAGGGGGTGTGATTTAGAAAATGCATTTCCGTATTTCCCCCGTAAGGAGATGAATCCAAAATCGATTCCACAAAAGCTCGTCATCTTATTCGCTGGAGAAGGGGTTGTATTTATTGAATCATTTGGCCATTCGGAAGGTTGCCAGTCTATCTGGGGTGGTGGCGGTGGAAGAGTATCCTCGGCCATTTCAAAGGGCAGACTTTCTTCAACATCTAACGAGTCAGGTTGTGCTTTGGTCACAAGAGTACAAATGCAACAGATGAGGAGTAGTGTAAAAACTTTGTGCCAATTGAGCATGAATCAAATGTATGGCAATCTATCTTTGTTGACATCATGAAAAAGCCGGATTTACGCGAGATAGGGATGGAACAACTTCAATTGCAATTGAAGGAGTGGGGCCAACCTGCATTTCGTGCAAAGCAAATTACAGAATGGCTTTGGCAAAAAAACGCCTTGAACACTGATGTCATGTTGAATCTTCCGAAGGGCTTGCGCGAGCAGTTGAATGAGGCGTATAGTTTTCATGCAGCTTTGTTGAAAGAACATCAGGTGAGTTCTGACCGCACGGTGAAATGCGCATTTGAAGTAGAGGGTAGTAAAGTGGTTGAAGGAGTTCTTATACCAACATCGAAGCGCATGACAGCCTGCATTTCATCTCAAGTTGGTTGCAGCTTATCATGTAAGTTTTGTGCTACAGGTAGGTTGAAAATGATGCGAAACTTATCTGCTGGTGAAATCTTTGATCAGGTTAATTATTTGAAGCGTTTTGCAGAACAAAACTATGAAACCCCATTGACCAATATTGTTTATATGGGTATGGGTGAACCGCTGTTGAATTACAAAAACGTTTTGGAAAGTATTCGGTGGATTACCACACCGGAAGGTTTGGGAATGTCACCTCAACGCATAACGGTAAGCACTGCAGGAATTGCTAAAATGATTCAGAAGTTGGGCGATGATCAAGTGAAGTTCAATTTGGCGTTGTCTTTGCACGCCGCAAATGACGAAAAGCGCAACCGAATTATGGATATCAATGAGTCGAATAATTTGGAAATTTTGAGCGATGCGCTGCACTATTTCTATGAAAAAACAGGCACGCGTGTTACGTTCGAGTATATCATTTTCAAGGATTTTAATGACTCTATTGCAGATGCAAGGGAATTGGCAGAATATTCTAAACGACTTCCCGTTAAAATTAACATCATTGAATATAACCCAATAGATGATGGTGAATTTCAACAGGCCTCGCCTGAGCGCGTTGATGCTTTCGCGAAATTTTTAGAATCGAAAAACATGATTGTGAATGTGCGAAGAAGTAGGGGGAAAGATATTGACGCGGCTTGTGGGCAGTTGGCAAATAAGAATGAATTAGGAGAAAAAAACAAAATACTAAAAACGCAAAGACTATGAAAAAATCAGTTTTTTTTATTTTCATAATGGCAGCCGTTTCCTTGGCTTCTTGTGAGGCTTGGACAGACGCAAAGAAAAAAGAATTGCACAAGTCTTGCAAAGCTGTAACACTGAATTATATAGACAGCGACGCAGAGACCATCTGTTCTTGTGTTGAAAAGGATATTATACATGACAAACCTAAGGCAGATTACTCTCCGAACGACTTAACCAATGCGGTTTCTAAATGTATCTCGAAAGGACAATACAAAGATGTATTTCAGCGAGAGAAAGAGGCGGAAGATGAATTGGACAGATCCATGTCTGCAGCAATGGGCGATACCATTCAATAGGGGGTATCAACTTTTTCTCTGACCAATTGTTATAAAGGCATGATTCAATTTGAAGATTTATTGTTTGGGTACGAACGTCTTGAAACACGCGAGGTTTCTATAGGAGGAGTGGTTTTTGGCGGTAAGGCGCCTTTGCGTGTTCAAAGCATGACAACGGCAGACACTATGAATACGGAAGCTACTGTAGAGGAGAGCATTCGCATGATTGAAGCCGGTTGCGAATTGGTTCGAATTACAGCGCCGAGTAAGAATGAGGCAGAGAACTTAGCAGTTATTCAAGAGGAGTTGCGAAAAAGAGGCTATACGACTCCAATTGTTGCAGATATTCATTTTACACCGAATGCAGCAGAAATTGCTTCGCGTATTGTTGCGAAGGTTCGGGTGAATCCGGGGAATTATGCAGATAAGAAAAAGTTTGAAGAAATTGTTTACACCAACGAAACGTACCAAGCAGAGCTGAAACGCATTGAAGAACGTTTTCTGCCTTTGGTCAGGTTATGTAAAGAGAACGGAACAGCCATGCGAATTGGAACCAACCACGGTTCGTTATCTGATCGAATTCTAAGTAGGTATGGCGATACTCCAGAGGGCATGGTAGAATCAGCTATGGAGTTCATTCGAATCTGCGAAAAAGAAAATTTTTTCAATTTGGTGGTGAGCATGAAAGCTTCAAATCCACAAGTCATGGTATATGCTTACAGGCTTTTGGTTAAAGAATTTTTGAAACACGGTCGTTCATACCCTTTGCACCTAGGTGTTACAGAGGCTGGTGATGGTGAAGATGGTAGAATTAAATCTGCAGTGGGTATAGGTGCGTTGTTGGAAGATGGAATTGGCGATACCGTGCGTGTTTCACTGACAGAAGCCCCTGAGGCAGAGATGCCGGTGGCCCGTAGTCTGGTTAATCGTTATTCAAATAGAAAGAAGGAAGAATTAGAGCGCGTAGAGGTGCCCATTTCATTGTTTGAATTCAACAAGCGGAATTCAGTTGAAGTTGGCATAATTGGGGGAAAGAATGTACCTCGGGTCATTGCAGATTATTCAAACAAAGAATCAATTACTCCAGCATCACTTTTTGCGGTAGGATACCGATACAGTGTTGAGTTAGACAAGTTCAACATTACAGACTCTGCATGTGACTTCATTTATATTGGAGACAATTCTATTGATTTCGAAATACCGGGAACTTTAGGGGTTATTCAAGAATATGATTCTTGGGAAAAAAATAAGGATAGACATTTTCCACTTTTTGATTGGAAGCGTTTTCAAGAACCGAATGTTCGTTCGGATAAGTTGAATTTTGTGCGTTGTACAACATCGGATTTAAATGCGGCAGCCATTGAAAATTTGAAGCAACAAAGCCATGTGGTTGTATTACTGTCAACAGAGAAGGAATCGGCATTACAAGATTTACGAGCTACATTTTTCAGACTTATTCATGCGAATTATGTTGGTCCCGTCATTGTTGAACGCGCCTATGCGCTTGAAGAAGAGTTGTATATGTTGTACGCAAGTACAGACATTGGCGGGTTGTTTTTGGACGGTTTGGGCGACGGCGTTTTTATTAGCAATGCATCTGCTGCAGCGGGCAAGTCAAATGAATTGGCATTCGGTATTTTACAAGCAACGCGTTCTCGAATTTCAAAAACAGAATACATCTCATGTCCCAGTTGTGGTAGAACGTTATTTGATTTGCAGGAAACAACAGCAAAAATTCGATCTAGAACTTCGCATTTGAAGGGTATTAAGATTGGAATTATGGGGTGCATTGTAAATGGACCCGGCGAGATGGCCGATGCCGACTACGGATATGTAGGAACAGGGGTAGGAAAAATTACCTTGTACAAAGAAAAAAATGTGGTTAAGAAAAACGTGAATGAGGAGGAAGCTGTTGATGAACTCATTGCACTTATTCAAGAGCATGGAGACTGGGTAGAGCCGCAACAGGTTGACTAATTTCTTTTTTTCCATTCCCCGATATACATACCAACAGACCAAGATCTTTCTAAAAAAGTAATGGACTGTTGCGCTCGTGCAGCGCCTTCATCTTCAAGCAGAATATCGCCTAAAAAAGACCTTCCAAATTGTGCGCCTATTTGTGCAAAAAAATGTTTCCCAGCTTCCAATTTCACACCGGAAGAAATACTTGCCCCCCAACCTGCAACATGCAGCCAGTTGAGGTGCCTTTCGCCGTAGAAGGTAAATTCTGTCCAAGGCAGAAAAATGCCCAAGCTAGCACCACACCAAGAGTAAAGCCCTACAGTTCCTTTTTTATTTTTCCAGACTGGTGCTCTGTATTCCATTGTAGCACGAACAAAATTGAATCCGTTGCTGTGATGAAAGTCCATGAAGTCTGTGGTATAAAGAATGGTTTGATCATGAAACTCACCGGTATAAGCTTGACCCGCATAGGCCGTAGAATCAATGTATCCGTCTATGACCACCGATTGGGTGGGTGTTAGTCTGTATTTCATGTGATCCCAACCAATAGAGACTGAAAGTTGATCGGTTAAGAAATAACCAACGCGTGCGTTGAATTGGGGAATACTGAAGTTTTTGAAATTAAAATAGACATCGGGTTCAAAAGCAGAAGGCATATCCGTAGCGCTCGCATTTTTTAATACAAAATCATAATTGGTGCTTTTGAAGTGAATGTAGCTTTTTAAGTAGGAAGCTCTGTTATATCCCCAATAAACATATGCCTGTCCTTTTCTTTCCTCAACGCCTCTCCAATTGTCGTCTTTAAGAAAATTCCATTTTTGTGCAGACACATAAAAAGGCATAAGAAACAGAATGAGTAGTGAGCGAAGATTCATATTAAACAGGTTTATTTGCCTGCAAAAGTAAGTTGAATGGAACACATTGAGTTGGGAAAAAAGGGAGAGAGTATTGCAAAGGAGTTTCTGGAAAAGAAAGGAATGATTTTTTATGCAATGAATTGGCGTTATGACCGCTACGAAGTAGATCTAATTATGCGAAGCGGAGAATACTTGGTTTTTGTAGAAGTGAAAACGCGAAGTTCAGAGGAATACGGTTCGCCTGAAGAGGCTGTTCGTTATGACAAGCGGAGGAACTTAATTAAGGCCGCGCATCTCTTTTTAGTTACTTCAGATTTGGACTTAGAGCCACGGTTTGATATTGTAGCGGTTATTGAAAAGAAAAACGCCCCTTCAAAAGTGATTCACTTTGAAGAGGCGTTTGTGCCTTTTGCTTAAAAGCTTATTGCTTAATCACATGTTTTCTCACAACCGCGTCAGCAGATTGAAGTTCAACAATGTAATTTCCGGCAGTTAGCTCGAATGTTGAAATGACCGCGTTACCTCCAGTAACTTGTTCACTTTTCACTATTCGTCCAGCAACATCGCGAATGGTAAGCATTGTGGTCTCGTGTGTGTTGTTCCATTGAACATTCAATGTATGCTCAAAAGGATTTGGGTAAACACTTACATTTAATTCGTTCGAAGTAATTTCATTAATTCCTACATTAACGGTGATGGTGTTCGACATAAGTTCACAACCATAGCTGTTTGTGACTTGAATGGCATAGACACCGTTTTGTGGATTAATCAAGTAATAGGTAGTTGCTCCCTGAAGCAAAATTCCATTGTAGAACCATTGGTAAGAGTCATAGGCATCAGCAACAGATAGTTCGTCTGCAACAGCATCAAAAGTAGGCACGACAGGAGCACAATAAAGGTAAGACTCACTGGTTGCTGAACATCCGTACTCATTGATAATTTCTACATTATAATAACCAGATTCTGTCATAGTTAAACTAGAGCTTGATTCAGCGGGAACAATAATTCCATCATGGAACCAGAAATAAGTTGGCATGGAATCATTCACAGCAGAAATAACGTCATTGCTAATTGATATGTCGGCTCCAGGTTGAGGAAATACGTTAATGGTTGTATTGCTGGTTATATTGGTTACTTCGCTTAGGCTAATGTTCATGGTTCCTGAGGTTCCATTTCCAGAATTAAAACTTACGCCACCTACGGCAATGCTGATGTTTGATGTACCCAAGTTATCATCTTGCGTAAAGTCATCGGCATCCCAAAATGTGATGGTATAGGGGGGGTTCGAAAGTGTGAAATTAACACCGCCATATGATGCACTTGTTTGGTTGTCTACGGTTCCTGAAGTATACACAACCGATCCGGCAGCGTTGTTAATTGTGAAATAGGGATCTGCTGTAGAAAGAAAATCATCGGCATCACCACTCCAATTTCCATTTACCCCAGAGAGGTTAACAGAAGTAATGACGTAGTTTGAAATAACCGTAGTTAAGCTCGTAGTATAAACACCAGATGTTGCGTAATAAACCGCTGTAGGATCTGCTTCTGTGCTTGTTTGCCCGTTACCAAAATTCCAATTGTAGGTGGTTAATTGCCCTGGTTGCCCGCTAATGGTTGCAACATAATCGACTGTTAGGTCA
>VGFR01000004.1 GCA_016868835.1 Bacteroidota bacterium
CATGGGCATGAGCGGTGATTGGAAAATAGCTGTAGAGGAAGGATCAACACATATTCGTGTTGGATCATCTATTTTCGGAACACGTTAAATTTTTTGCGCAATGGTGTAGTCATTTCGGCTGGAACTATTCCTAGAAATGAGCTCGCCAATAAATCCAGCTAAAAAGAGTTGCGTTCCAATAATCATGCAGGTAAGGGCAATGTAGAAAGAACTTTGATTTGCAATATTCTTGGCGTGTTCACCTGAGTACATGGCCCACAGCTTATTTCCGCCGAGATACATGAACAAAGAGAGTCCAGCAAGAAACATAACCAATCCCCAAGCTCCGAAAAAATGCATGGGACGTTTCCCGAATTTCGACATGAAGGTAATGGATAATAAATCGAGAAAACCATTGATGAATCGATTGACACCAAATTTTGTTGTTCCAAATTTTCTTGCCTGATGTTGAACTATTTTTTCGCCAATGTTTGTGAACCCTTCTCGTTTAGCAAGAACTGGAATATATCTATGCATTTCACCATAGACCTCAATGCATTTCACAACTTGCAGCGAATAAGCTTTCAATCCACAGTTGAAATCATGCAATGAAATGCCGGTCATTTTCCTTGTAGCCCAATTGAAAAGCTTGGTTGGAACAGTCTTCGTAATAGGGTCGAATCGCTCTTTTTTCCATCCACTTACCAAATCATAACCTCGATTTTGAATCATATCTATCAGGGCTGGAATTTCTTCCGGAGAGTCCTGTAAATCGGCATCAAGCGTAATAACAACCTCGCCACTTGCATTTTGAAAGCCAACATGTAAAGCGGCAGATTTTCCGTAATTCCTGGCGAATTTGAATCCCCGAACATTCGAATCAGTTGTTTTCAAAGACTCAATCACTTTCCATGAATGATCTTTCGAACCATCATCAATAAACAAAATTTCGTACGTGATGGCATTTGACTCACAGACGCGCTTTATCCAAGCGTGAAGCTCTGGTAACGATTCAGCTTCGTTAAACAAAGGAATGACAAGGCTACACTGTGGCATGTAAAAGCTTTTCACAAAAATAGCAAAGGTTATGGTGTTCCCAATTGTATTTCTTACATTTGCACAAAGGCAAGTCTCATACGACCAGCTCCTGCCAAATCCTCCAGGGCCGGAAGGCAGCAAAGGTAGGCGGTTGTAGCGGTGCGATATGAGGGGCTTGCCTTCTTTTTTTTGTTTTATGTTTGTGTCATGAACTCCTCAGACTTCGCTGATAAATCTCGTAGAAGGGCGTACCAAAAGAAAAAGGTATTGTCGGCTTTCCTAAAAAAATTCACAAAAGAAAAACCTTCTTACGGCAAAAAAGTAATGAAAGAGTCTGAGCAAGTGGCTTGGGCACTGATTGATTGTACTTCTTGCGGAAATTGCTGCAAGACCATGACTCCAACTTGGAAGAAGGCAGAAGTAAATAGACTCGCTTCGCATTTAGGCATGACCTACAATGAGTTTTTTGAAAAATGGCTCATGGTTGATGAAGAGACTGGAGATATTTGTAACAATTCAACGCCGTGTCAATTTTTCGATTTAGAAAAGGGACTTTGTGGTGTATATGAACGTAGACCGCATGACTGTGCTACATTTCCTCATTTGTATCGCTCTGATTTTTACGATCAAACTGAATTGTATGCTTCGAATTTGCATCGCTGTCCGGCGACCTTAGCGGCAATGGAGCATTTAGAGCAAGCTGTAAAAGAAATTAAGAAAAAGAAATAGTGCTTCGTGCTACAATAATTTAGAAGGCTATCCGTAATTTTACATAAACATTTGCAAGGTGGAATTAGAAAGAGTCATATTGTCTCCGGCGCAAAAAGCGTTGAGAATTAATTTGAACAAAGACATCTATGGAACTTTCGCCGAAATTGGGGCGGGCCAGGAGGTTGTTCGTCATTTCTTTCGAGCGGGTGGAGCCAGCGGTACCATTGCCAAAGCAATGAGTGCGTACGATAAAGATTTTAGCGATGCCATTTATGGCAAGCAGGAAAAGGGAAGGTATGTGTGTAAGCCTCGTTTAGATAACATGTTAAACCATGAGTATAAGCTCATGGAGGAACGATTGAACAGGGAAGATCACGCTACAAAAGAATTTTTCTCTTTCGCAAATACATTTGCAACCATTAATTTTCAGAAAACCATTCAAGGACACGGTTGGATGGGCGTGAAGTTTCAAACGGCAGCTGACAGGGAACCAAATGTTGTTATTCTTCATGCACGCCTTCATGAGAGTGATGCATTGCTTCAACAAGCTACAGTTGGAACCTTAGGTGTTAATCTACTTTATGGATGCTTTTACTACCACCAACGTCCCAAAGATTTATTACAATCACTCTATGACAACTTGAATCGCGACCAAGTTGAAATTGATACCATTCAGTTTGAAGGACCAGATTTTGCAGAAGTTGATAACAGATTAATGTCTTTGCAACTGGTTAAAAATGGAATGACGGAAGCAGTAATTTTCTCACCAGACGGGCAAAATTTACAAGCGGCTGATGTTTTGTACAAAAAGCACATCTTGGCACTCAGAGGTTCATTTCGTCCGGTTACGAAGGTGAACATAGACATGATTACCAAAGGACTTAAAATATTCGAGTCCGATATTAAAGTAGAAGAAGATAAAGTTCAAGTCTTGTTTGAAATTACCCTGAACAATTTGAGAAGCGAAGGTGAGATAGATGAGCAAGATTTTTTGGATCGCGCCGAGTTACTTTGTTCGTTGGGCCAAACCGTACTGATTTCAAATTATTCCAAATATTACGCATTAGCAGATTATTTTTCGAAATACACGACAGAACGCATGGGTATCATCATGGGTACAAACATGTTGGTTGAATTATTCGATGAGAAATACTATCGCAATTTGAACGGTGGAATTCTAGCTGCATTTGGAATTTTATTCTCTCGAGATATTAAAATTTATTTGTATCCGTGGTTTGATCAGGAAAATGAGATTTTATATACAACCGAGAACTGTCCGGTGCATCCAAGACTTAAACCGTTGTTTGATTATTTAGTAGACAACAAACGCATTGTAGACATCAAAGATTTCAACCCGGAAATTTTGTCCATTTATTCGAAAGATGTGATAGATATGATTCAGCATGGACACACCGGTTGGGAAGGTATGGTGCCTACTTATGTTGACTCCATTATCAAGGATAACAAATTATTCGGATTTGATGCCAATAAACCGGCAGATGCAGATTTCGTTCCACCGACCAGGACCAAATGGTCAGAATCATTAAATAGTAATTAATTCAAAGTACACGTAAAGTATGTCATATTTTTTTACATCAGAATCGGTATCAGAAGGCCACCCAGATAAAGTTGCCGATCAAATTTCAGACGCGTTAATTGACGCATTTTTAGCGCAAGATTCAGAGTCGAAGGTAGCTTGTGAAACGTTGGTTACCACAGGGCAAGTGGTGGTTGCTGGAGAGGTGAAATCAAAAGCTTATGTTGACTTGCAAGATATTATTCGTGAAACCATATCAGAAATTGGATACACGAAAAGTGAGTATATGTTTGAAGCGAAGTCATGTGGAATTTTGTCGGCTATTCACGAACAGTCTGCTGATATTAACCAAGGAGTTGACAAGAAGAACAAAAAAGATCAAGGTGCTGGTGACCAAGGAATGATGTTCGGATATGCCACCAACGAGACCGACAATTACATGCCGCTTCCATTGGAGTTGGCGCATTCGTTGTTGCGCGAATTGTCTGCAATTCGCAGAGAAGGAAAGCAAATGAAATATTTGCGTCCAGATGCAAAAAGCCAAGTAACCATCCAGTATTCAGACGATCATAAACCGATGGGTATTTCGGCAATTGTAGTGAGCACACAGCATGATGATTTCGATAAGGAAGCGAAGATGTTGGCGAAGATTAAGGAAGATGTTCGCACCATTTTATTACCGCGTGTCATTAAAAAGCAACCCAAGCGCATTCAGAAATTATTTAACGGGAAGTTTGAATTGCATGTGAACCCAACTGGAAAATTTGTAATAGGTGGTCCACACGGCGACACTGGCTTAACGGGAAGAAAAATTATTGTAGATACATACGGCGGGAAGGGAGCTCACGGCGGTGGAGCATTCAGTGGAAAGGATCCAAGCAAAGTAGATCGCAGTGCAGCGTACGCCATGCGTCACATTGCTAAGAATTTGGTGGCGTCCGGAGTTTGCGACGAGGTTTTAGTACAAGTGGCATATGCCATTGGTGTTGCTAAGCCTGTTGGACTTTATGTGAATACCTATGGCTCAGCTAAAGTGAAGAAAACAGATGGTGAAATTGCGGCATTAATTTCAAAGCATGTTGGGTTAACTCCATATGAAATTGAGACACGTTTCAATTTACGCACACCCATGTACAAGGAAACAGCGAGTTATGGTCACATGGGAAGAACTCCGAAGACAGTAACGAAGACTTTTAAGATGCCGAATGGTCAGAAGCCAAAAACCATGAAGGTGAATCTGTTCCCATGGGAAGAGACGGCAGAGACCTCGAAGAATTTCAAAAAGATATTTGGAATTAAGTAATTAAAAAGCCCTCGAAAGAGGGCTTTTTTGTGTTATTTCTTTTTATCCAAAATTTGAATGATTTCATCTCGAGAATTCGAGGGCCAATGTTCTTGAAGATCCAGGTTCAATTTGATTACTTCAATTTTACACATGGTATTGCTTTTCGCCTAAAACAAAATACATTTTCATGAGTCCTTTGCCTTTCACTTCAATGTTGCCGCGATATTCGCAAGTGAAGATGTCCTTAACCAACTCGTAGGTTGTTTCGGTAATATTTACGAATCCTACCGCGCCAGTGCTTTCTGCTCTACTAGCAGTGTTTACGGTATCACCCCAGATGTCATATGCGAACTTTTTAGTGCCAACAACTCCGGCTACGACTTCTCCAGTGTTGATGCCAAGCCTGCACTCATAGAAAGTTTCACCTTTGGCAATGCACTCGTTTTTGTAAGCTGTCATGTATTCTTGCATTGCAAGAGCAGCGCGCACCGCATCTGCAGGGTTGGAGTCATTCGCTATCGGTAATCCCCCCGCGCACATATATGCATCTCCAATGGTTTTGATTTTTTCAAGGTTGTATTTTTCTATAATTGCGTCAAAAGCTGAGAAAAATCTATTCAATTCTTCAATCACTTCCTCAGGCGTCTTGCTTGCGCTACTTACAGTAAATCCTTTGAAATCTGTAAATAGAACAGTGACTTTTTGATAGTGTTTCGCACTGGCCTTCCCTGTCAATTTAAGTTCATCAGCTATCTCATCGGGCAAAATATTGCGAAGCAATTTATCTGATTGGGCCTTTTCACCAGCCAACGCATCTTTGGCCTCAATCAAGGCTATTTTGAATTTAATATTCGAAATGGTTAGTCTGTAGCGTGTCTCAATGAGCACGAACATAAAAATAGCCACAACAATAAGCAGTAGTCCACCATTTATAAGAGCCTCTTGTGTATTCAATTGATGGTTCATTTGAAAAAAATAGCCCGTTGCAGTAATTGAAATAATTATGATGGCTAATGAGTAATGCCAACTCCACATGACAAACATACCTCCGCCTATGAATAAGGCGAGGTAATTGAGTGAATGCCCTGTTAAATCGTCTGCATTGATAGCACTGTATGTGAAAGCATTTTGCAAAGAAATAAGCAGAAAGGGTATGAAAATAAGTGTTTTAGAATTAATGAATTTGTGCTTATGAGCCAACAAAGAGAGTGCACTTATGATTGAAATGCTTAAGCGCAGCGACATGATTTGATTGAAGGCCTGTGGGATGTTGAAATAGTCCGTAATTCCAAACACAGGGTCAAAAATAACCGCTATCCAAGCGCCGTACCTATGGTATCTCGAGGAAGAAATTTCTAAATCTTCTTCCCAGACTAATTTTGAACTCTCCATTTCGAAAGTTATTCAAATTGAAAGTGAATTTAGTTAAAAATCGTATTGTTAACAAACAGAGAGTCGGGAATTTAATTATAATGCTTTTTTCGCTGTTTGTGAGTATCGAAATTTGTGCTCTTTGTCTGCTTTGCAAGTAATCTAAGGAGCTCTATTTGTTCCGAAAAGCGTATTGATTGAAAAGCAATTCAAGTTATTCACAACTTTTCTTCAATCGGTATGTGCAGAAGTTTCTACCCACAATACTTATGCACAAACGTATTTTTGTATTCCGCTTCTCCCATTTTTGAAACTGATATTTGAACCTATGCCCGCCGAAAGAAATACTCGTATTACACGAAAAGATAGAGCCACAACCGCGCAACAATTTGCATCCATTGAGGCCGGTAAACTGCCACCACAAGCCCTAGATCTCGAAGAAGCTGTGCTTGGTGCCATGCTGTTGCAAAGCGATGCCATAACCGCAGCAATCGATATTCTAAAGCCTGAATCTTTTTACAAAGAAGCCAACGGAATTATTTTCAATACCATTCGGGAAATGTTCGGTAAAGGAGAGGTAACGGATATTCTAACCATTACCCAAAATTTAAAAAAGGCAGGTCAACTCGAATACGTCGGAGGCCCACTCTATTTGGCCCGATTAACAAACAGGGTCACCTCCGTGGCCAATGTGGAAACCCACGCCCGCATCATCTCTCAGAAATTTATTCAGAGAGAACTTATACGAGTGTCGAGTGATATTATTCACGACGCATATGAAGAAACTACAGACACTTTTGATTTACTAGATCGCGCAGAAGGAAATATATTCCAAGTAGCAGAGGGGAACATTCGAAAAAACTCAGACAAGATGAACAATCTTGTTAAAGCAGCCATGGACGCTATTGAGCAAGCAAGACAAAATAAATCAGGTGTCAGCGGAGTCCCTACAGGATTCCCAGGTTTAGATAAATTAACCGGAGGATGGCAACGCTCAGATATGATTGTATTGGCAGCAAGACCTGGTATGGGGAAAACGGCCTTCGTCTTATCCATGGCTCGAAACATTGCCGTGGATTTTCAAAAGCCAGTAGCTGTGTTCTCTCTAGAAATGAGTGGTGTGCAGTTGGTACAACGTCTCATGGCTAGTGAATCTGAAATCAATTCAGAGAAATTAAGAAAAGGGCAATTGGAATCGCACGAAGTACATCAGTTAACACAGAAAATCACCAAATTATCAGAGGCGCCCATTTTCATTGATGACACTCCCGCTTTATCCGTGTTCGAATTAAGAGCAAAATGCCGCCGTTTGAAGTCCAGCGCGGGTATTGAACTCGTAATCATAGATTACTTGCAGCTGATGTCTGCCGGAGACTCCAAGGGCGGTAATCGCGAACAAGAAATTAGTACCATTTCGCGAAGCATAAAACAAATTGCAAAGGAATTGGATATCCCCGTAATTGCTCTATCCCAGCTCTCAAGATCTGTAGAGACCAGAGGCGGTGATAAACGCCCCATGCTTTCAGACCTCCGTGAATCGGGAGCTATTGAGCAAGATGCAGACATCGTTGGTTTTATTTATCGTCCGGAATACTACGGATTCACAGAGTTCAATGACAATGAACGCTCCCCCGCTCAGGGTATGGCAGAACTTATCATTGCCAAGCACAGGAACGGAGGCCTCGATGCCATTCGCTTGCGTTTCCTTTCCAATTTGGCCAAATTCGCTGATCCAGAGGGATACAATTTCGATAATCCATTTGCCCAGCAGCCCGCAAGTAGAGGCATTTTTTCAAATCAAGATTTTATGCAAAGCGGACCAACAACCATTACTGTTTCGTCGAAAATGAATGAATTAGACGACGAAGACTACAACTACCAAGGTGGTGGGGGCGATGTGCCGTTTTAATTTTTTCGAATGACCAATTCACGCGTTAATCCCTCCCCGTAATAATGGGTTAAGGTTAATCGCAAGTCCAATAATGAGTGATTCATTCGTAACTCTTTCCAAGGAATGAAACAAATGGTCTGAAGGTGCTGGTTGATTTCAATTTGCCATTTTGAAATGTTTTTTGAATTCATGGTGTTGATTGTTCCAGTTGGAAGATATTCTTCAATTTTAATGTCAACATCAATGATGTATTCTGATTCATATTGATCATCAATCCAAACAATTTCAATTCCGTCAGCTCGTCTTATATACGTGAGTAGTTGAGGAGCATAACTCGTCTTTAGCGCATTGAAAAAAGGTTTTTCAATTCCCAAATAATCAATGCTACTCCATGAGAATGCAGGCCAAACATCATTCAACTGCCAGTACAAGGTACCTCCGCATCGCTCATTCGCACGCTGCGATTCAATTCCCCTGCACATGCCCTCTGCTTGCATGCGTTGGGTGAGCTGACCAAATTCCAGCAATGATTTCTTACTTGCCTTTGGATACCATCTTTCGGTATATGTTTTCATTAAAGTAAAACCCCTGCTGTGTTTTTGATGTTGCAAATAACCAACATCATTCAACGGCTTGGTGAGATCTCCGCTCATTAAATACAATACATCTTCACTTGGGAAACTTTGCATGCCAAATTCACTCATGAAGCGCGGTATTTTCTTTTCCAAAACGGAAAACGGTTCTTCATCGTGCCAAAGTCCCCAATAATGCGAATCCCCTTCATGCTGCGATGCAGCATCGCCTCTTCCAAATCGGGGAGACGAAGGCCAATAGCTCATGATGGTGTATTTTTTTAACGTTTCAGGAAGTAGCTTCTCGAAAAGCGCATCATACTCACTTTGTATACCTGCAACACTTTTTTCACGTAAACCAATTTTCCATCCCCATTTTTCCCAACCCTCTGCGTTCTCATTGTTTCCGCACCAAAGAGCAATGCAGGGGTGATAGGTAATTCGTTCAATGTTTTGTTCTGCTTCGCGTTTAACGTTGTTTAGGAAGTCTGAATTTCCCGGATACATGCTGCATGCAAACATGAAGTCTTGCCATATGAGTATCCCCATCTCATCGCATAAATCATAAAAGATATCATGCTCATAGATTCCGCCGCCCCAAACTCGCAGCATATTGAAATGCGCATCTTTACATTTTTGAAGCAATTCTCTATACTTCGTTTCATCTGGAACTTCAGGTAACATTACCAAGGGTATGTAATTGGCACCTTTCATGAAAATACGTTTGTCATTGACTAGAAAGTAAAAAGATTCGCCTTGATTGTCTTTTTCGTTAATCAATTTCACCGTTCGAATGCCCGTTTTTATCTCTTTTTCATAGGAAGAATCATCCGTTTCAACAGTCAATTGGAACTGAATCAAATTTTGATCACCACTTTCATTTGGCCACCATAGTGGAACTTCAGAAGGCAATTGTAGGTCGAAGAATTTATGTTGTTTTCCAAATAACAAGGGTATGCTATCAGAAAAAATAATCTCATCTTCAAAAGCCAATTTCAACTTGCACGCTTTTTCACTCGTGTTGTTGTAAAAGACATGCAGTCTTACTTGAATGGTGTCATTCTCAACAGACATGGTCTCTATGGCGCTCGATTGAATTTCAAAGCCATTATTGCCAATCAAATTGATGTCCTTGGTAATTCCACACGTAACGAGTCTTGGACCCCAATCCCACCCAAAATGATACTGTGGTTTACGAATTACCGCACGCACGCTGTCACCAGGTAGGGGCAGTATGCGGTTGCGAAGGATTTCTTGTGCAATGGGAACAACAGGAAAAAACCGAATGGTGAGTTGGTTGTTTTCAGGTTGAATTATTTTTTTTACATCGAATTGGTATCGTGTAAATGCATTGTTACATTTTCCAAGAACAACATTGTTCAAGATCACTTCTGCGTGTGTATCAATGCCGTTAAGTTGCAGATAGATTTCTTTTTTTTCGAGAATGTCTGAGTCAATGGCGAAATGATTCAATTCATACACCCACGTTTTGCTTTCAACCCATTGCACCTCGCGTTCATTGGTTCCAATCAAGGGCTCTGGAATAATCATGCTATTCATCAGGTCAGTATGCACATTACCCGGAACTTGAGCAGACATGATTTCTGTTGAATTGAATTCGTGAAATTCCCAATAGACAACGTCTGAATTGAGCGACTGTACTGCCGTTTGTGCGAATGAATGTAAATTCATGAGCAGATAAAGAATTAAGGTGAAATTAATTTTGTGCACTTTCAATTAATTTTTGAGCAAGCGAATGGTAAGTATGGTGTTCAAGTACAAACGCTCTTCCGCGTTGGCCCATGGCTATTCGATCTTCATTCGTTAACTGAGCTAAGGTTTCAATTGCGGTAATCAATTCTTCCTTATTTCCCGGCGTAACAGAAATTCCGCATTGTGCTTCATCTACAGGCTTGTTACCCGAATCAATATTGTAAATAATTGGTTTTGCTGCTTGCATGTAGTCGAATAGTTTATTCGGAGAAACTCCAAATCGAAAGAGTGGGTCTGCCCGAAGCCCCAAGTAGCAGATATCAAATGTTCCAAGTTTTTCTAGAAAATCTTTTTTCTCAACTGGAGGTAATACAGTGACATTTTTAATTTTTTTCGCTCTTTCTTTTAAATGTATTTCATCATCGCCTTTACCCATAAGAATAAATTCAATGTTTTGCCGATCTTTCAATTCTTCGGCGGCATCAAGCAGGAAATCAAGTGCATTGGCTTTTCCTAAAGATCCACCATAACCGATAACCAATTTTTTCGAATGTTCATTCGGTTGAATTGCACCCGCAGAAATGCTTGAATCTATTCCGTTGGGAATGTATACAAAGCGATTGGGTTGCATACCACCGTTCAAAAAGTGCGATTCTGCACATGGCAGCAGAGATATAATTTTATCGCTTTTCCGATAGGCTTTCTTTTCGAAATAACGCATAAAAGCCACCAGCGGATGATACTTCGATAGTCCACCGAGTTCCATGAGCGTTAAAGGCCAAATGTCTCGAACCTCAAAAAATACTTTCGCTTGAAATTTCTTTCTCCACTTCAAAGCAACTTGAATGGGAAGCATAGATGGTGAAGAAACAACAATGATAGTGGGTTGAGGCAATTCATGTGTGGGGAGAAAAAACAAGCGCCAAGCAAAAACAAGCATATTCCAAAATCTGCCAATGGAAATACTTTTCGCATATGCAGGTGTGCGCACCCAGCAGTAGTGAATCATTTCTCGATTTTCGAAATTGAACTTATTGTTGTTCGGAGGTAATTTTCGAAATAAATGGGAATAGGTTGAACTAAGAATGGCAACCTCATGGCCCCTGGCTATCAATTCTTTTGCGAATTGATATTGTCTGTATTGCATGCCTATGTTAGGTGCACCTGCATATTGGCTCACAAACCATACGGTTTCCTTTTTGAAAGTGCTCATGCGTGAATTAGACTTTTATATAATTCGAAATACGCTTCACCGCATTCTTTTCGAATGGCCAGTGTTTTAATTTTCGCTCGATTAACACTTGCATAGTCTTCATCAAGAAGGGTAATGGCCTCAAATAATGGATTGGAATTTTCTTTTCGAATAATTCCTGTTTTACCATCCTCTATCCATTCTTTGGTCACAGGTAAATTGGGTAGCACCGGCAAACACCCATGCGCTAGAGCTTCAAGCATGCTTATTGCCGTGCCATCGCTTTGAGGAATGGATATGTAAATTTTAGACTTGCTATAACACATGGCATTCTCTTCTGGGCTCAGCCATCCCACAAATGAAATGGAATCATGTGCGTTGCACTGATTAACCAATTGCCTCAAATTTTCTGTTTCTTGTCCGCTACCTGCAACTATTAATTTCCATGTCGGATGTGCTTGCTTAAACTCAATAAAATATTGAATGATCAATTCAATGTTATACAACTTTTCATGCAATCGATTCGAAAAAACAAGGTCTTCTTTTTGTTGAAGTTCAGGAACTTCAGCAATGCCATATTGTTGCCAGCGGTACTTTGAATCATGACTGTGAATTTCTTTCATAGCCTGAATCATTTGGTTCGAGTTAGCCGTAATGCATGCGCTGCGTTCTAAAGTTCGTTTGGTTATGCATTTGAATAAAATGTTTTTTTTCGGCATCAGTAAAACATCACTTCCCCAAGAGGTTGAAACAATTGGAATACCCAATTTACTCGCTGCTAGTGCTGCAAAATATGCGAGTCTGTTGATTTGGTGAATATGAACAAGGTGGGGATTTAAATCTCGAAGCCAATGTTTTAATTTTCGATAATTGATGATCCATTGAATGGGATTCAGTGAACGAAATGAAAATGCACCCTGCGTGCGAACTTGTGGGTAATCAATTTCGCTTTCTGAAATAAAATGTATTTCACATTGTTCTGGAAGTGAATCCAGGAAATTCTTATTGTGAATGGATTTCGCTCCAACTATGACAATTTTCATATTTCACAAAGTTCAAGAATGAGATGTTTAAGTTGCTTCACACCTTCTTTTCGATGCAACAATTGAACTTGCGCGTGATTTGGAATTCGCAGGTTGTTGCTCTTCCAGTCTTCAATCAGTTGTAAAATTTCATTTTCAATTTCTTCAACTGAAGAGAATTCAGCAACATAACCCCCATGCAAGGAATGTATTAATTGTGCAGCCACATCGTCTTTGTCGATCAAACCGAGTACAGGTCTACAAACAGAAAGATAATCATACAATTTTACAGTGTAGAAACCTTTCATTTCTGTTCTCGGGTGTATCAGTATGTTGGCATGCATGGTTTGCATTTTTGCTATTGCCTTTTCATAGGGAAGTCCTGAGTGCAAATGCACATACGGGCGAAGCTTTTCAGGGATAGAGAAATTCGCATGCGCTCCTACTAAATGAAGTTCAATGGGTAAGTATTCATGTTTTTGCAATGCATTCTCCCATGCTTGGAAAAGTGTGGTGGGTTTTCTACTTCCGTAAAACGTACCAAAATAACCAAGTCGAAGTGTATCACCCTTTTCAATGTGTACAGTTGGAATAGAGTGGTTGTATCCGTTTTGTATTTCAATGATACGTGGAACTTTCGAACACTTGCTTTCAAACGAATTTACAATAGGTAAACTTACGGTTGTAATTGCGTTGGCATGTTGCTCCAACTGTTTTTCAAATGCTGCAAATTTTTCTCGTGCACTCGGTGTTGCAAGCGCATTTCCCGACATCTCATCGCGCATGTCTGCAATCCAAGGAATATTAGCAAATGCATTTTTAAATTGAATGGCCACTTCATGTGCTTCTTGCGGTGCAAATGAAGAGATGATGCAATCAAATGGTCTCTCTGCGTGATCAGTCACTAGTTTATTTAAGGCCTTATTCACCCACTGCTTTAGAGGCTTTCGAATGACCTTTCCAACAATAATTCTCAACGCGGTTTTTATCTGATGCGCAAGTTTAGAATCATTTGTACTGCTCTTCAGTTTCGATAAAAGAATGTGAGAAGGAAAACGATTCACTTGAATGATATCGTTCAGATCGGCAAGTGAAATTGTATCTCCGAGTGTATAAACAACTACATCGAAATCTTCATTTAAGTAAGTAGCAAACGCCTCCATGCGCAAAGTGGCCACACTTGAAATGGGTGGGTACCATGTGGTAATGAGGGCTATTCGCTTACGACTGAACAAGGTTTTTAATTTTGTTGTAGTATGAAGTTAGGATATTTTCTGAGCTGTAAATTTCGTTTGTTTTTTCGGCTATTTCATGGCGGGGAGCTAAATTTCTATCCTCAATTCTCTGTATAGCAATTTGAAATTGACGAACCGCATCGTCTTTCGTTTTACACAACAGCACATGTTCATCAGGCAATGTCATTAAAATTTCTGCACCTGTGCTCATAGCTTCAATAACTGAAACGGGATATCCGTCATGCGCTGTTAAACGGAGAAAAATGGGGTGCTCACGAAGTTCTTGAATGAAAATACTGCGGTTGACCCAACCCAAAAAGCGAATGTTTTCTGGTACTGCCTGTTCTGGTTTTTCCATTCCACATACAGTGAATGCAATATTCGGAAAATGTTGGGCAAGGTGCACCAAGTATGTAAATCCGTAAAAATCTTGACGGTTCTCAGCAATGTACGTCATGGCTTTGATTTGCTGGTATTGTTCAATACGGTCAATGGACTCTATGCATTTGAAAGTTTGTCGAACAGGACTCAGGCCAACGCTTTTTAATTCGTCTTCCAACCAATCAGAATCTGCGAAATGCGTGGCATAATCAATATATTTTTTTTCCAGAGTGCCATTCTTAAATCGGTCCATGGCAAGCAGTGCATCTGTTCCTTGCCACTGCATGAGCAATTTCTTTTTCCAGAAAAGCACCCAATTTAAACTGCCGCTTTTATCTGTTACTCCGTTCATTGATATGACAAGATCTGCAAACGGTACAAAAAGTAAAAAGCGAAGTTGATCCCATTTTGAATAATACGTATTCAAAAAAACAAAACTGCTCTCAGGGTATGCAGTGCTTAACTTTTGAGACAGGTCTTTCCCGAAGAAGGGCAATCCACTAATGATGACGCGCATTGTGTTTTCGAATTAAGTGAATATACCACAAGAGAATGAATAAATAATAACCAACAAAACTCAAAGAGTAAGACCACAATGCATCTTCGAATTTCCAATTGCAAATTGCCGTGAAAAGTAACAGGCTCAGTGTAATTGCGTACCCCAATAAGCTAAACAGAAACGCTTGTTTTTGTTTGCCGAAAATAAGCGGGGTTGTAGATAGGGGGGAAGTTAAAAAGAGCAGGGTTAGGGCCGGTGACATTATTTGCGCGTAGTGCCCTGCCAACGTCCATTTTTCACCCAAATACCAGCTGAAAATAGTTGGTCCGAAAAATAGTGTGACAAGTAGAAATAGCAATCCGAAAACGGCTGAAGTGAAAAGAGTTTTCTTTAGTAGCTGATGAATGGAAGTGTTGTTGTTTTTGTGCTGAGCAGCTTCTGCAAAAAAGAGCTGAGATGAAGAGCCCGTAATCAATGTAATTGGAGCTCGAACATAGCGATGCATTATAGCAAAGAGTCCCAATTCAAGTTTTCCGAAATAAAAAGTAATGATCCAGAAAAGTAAAAATTGAGTGGCAAACATATCTGTAAAGGCATGCAGTGAATTAATCAACGGAAAGTCGCGGTATTCCTTTAAACGTTCCCACGAAAATTTTTTATAATTCTTACTTTCAATTTTAGATTGAAACATAAGCATGATGGCGTTCATGAATTGAGAAAGTAGCCAACTCAAAATGAGTCCATCTACACCCCAAATAAGGTATCCAAATGCAGCCGCCGCAAGATTGTTAACGAGTGTTTGCGAACTTGTATGTTACTGAAAATATTCAGAAGTCCGTAACTAAGCACACCCAGTGGTACAAGCCATAAATAAGATGCGAGGGTTTCGTCATGGTACAAGTATGCAATTTCCTTTTGAAAAAAAATAACGCAAGTCGAAAGAAAGAATGTGATTCCAACAAACCCCCATGCATTCCAAAGAATTTCTTTCGCATGATCATCAGAGGCGGGTATGGGTATGGCCATTTCCAATCTACCTGAGGCCACAATTCCGAATACACCAACAATAGCCATGTAATTGGCTGCTACGGCGAAATCTTCTGGAGAGTATAATCGTGCAAGAATTGGCGCAACTAGAAATGGAATGAGTTGGCTCAGAATGTTCCCTGAGAAGAGTGTAATGAAATTCTTTGAATATTTTGAAACCTGAATCACCGTCTTGGTTTAGATAAATAAAGATACCATCCAAATTGAATGAGAAGCACAAGTGCACTACCAATGGAATAGCCAATTAACGCAATGTCTATACTTCGTACATATACACCATAAAGAAGTGTTCCAAGTTTAACAACCAAGTCGAATAAGGTAAACACTAGAGCTGTTTTTTGCTTTTCTTCTAAGATGGCCACAAAAGAAAAAGGTGATACACAGAAATTGAATACAAAATAGATGGAGAGGTATCGAGCAAAAATGCCTGACATGGTCCAATCTTCCCCGAAGAACCAAGCAAACAATTCAGGACCCCAAATGAATATGCAAATAGCAAAAACGAAACTCATGATAAAGAGCAATCCAGCCGTTTTTAGTATCAGATGCTGATAGGATTGTTTTTCGTGATGAAGTTCAGATGCCTTGTTGAACTGCACTTGAAATACCGTATTACTTACCAACGTAACTGGAGCTTGAATTAATTTCCAAGTCATGAAATACCATCCCGCTTCTTGCCCACCGAATAAGATATTAAGTAGCCAAATTGTTCCACTTAATTGCAATGTTTCAATGATGCCTTGAGTGGTGTTGAATACGGCATGCGTTTTAAGCGTTAACCATTTTTCTTTCCAATTCGAAATTTCTTTTCCAACACGCTTGGCACCTATTCCGAATCGTAAAAAGAATAAAGAAACAAACTGACCAATCAGGAAGCCCAATATGAGTCCGTTTGAACCCATATAGAAATAACCAAATAGAATAGATAATCCATTCACGCCAATGTTCGTTAGTATGCGGTAGCTAACGTTTAAATTGTAACGTTCAAGTTTTGTAGAAAGTAAATTGAAAATTTGTGGCTGAGCAACAGCTACAACACCAAGTGGAATTAGTGTTACGAATAAATTCAATTGACCAATGGCTAAATAAAACAATACCACAAAAACAGCAAGTCCGCCAGTGAACTTCCATAGAGTATGATTGGCGTGCTGCGCGAAATCAATTGCTTCCTCTGTTGTTTTGCTGCTCGGAATTAAGTATTCAATTCTCAACGTGGCAGCCACAGCAAGCGTAATAATTAAAGAATAGAATAGCCCGAATTCTGCAAAATCGTGTGACGTAAAGAGCCTACTTAAAAGTGGAGCTGTTGCGTAGGTAATGAGCTGTCCAATCCCCGTTGCAAATGCCAGCTTTGCAATTTTAAACAGTTGAATGTTTTGGAAGAGTTGCTTCATTCGTTTTCTTTACATTCAAGGCTGATCTGGTAAATGCATCCAATGACTAACTGCATTGAAATATTGATTCGAATGTCCTTCACCTTTCCAAAAATGAACACCAAACTTTTCCATTTTAACGGGGTCATTCAGAAAAAAATTCTTTTGAAAATGTAAAATCATGACTTCTCTCAATTCCACGTCTCCGGTTTTACCAGGTGCGTGAAATTGATGATTCGGAACAAATGCCAAAACACGTTGCCCATCCTCAGGAAGTTCTTCAGAAAGTGCAATCCATTTCATTACTTTCCTTTAAATTGTGGAGTTCTTTTTTCAAGAAATGCTGCAATTCCTTCATGATGATCTTCTGTTTTTCCGGCTTTTATTTGCAGTTCTAATTCAAGTTTAAGTTGTTCTTCCAACGTATTATTCCAACCGGCATAAACGGCTTGTTTGGTGAAGGCTAAAGCTTGAGTGGGCATATCAGCGAGTCGCTGGGCTAACTTCATGGTTTCTTCCATAAATTGTTCATCCGTATAGACTGCATATACCAACCCCATTTCTTTGGCCTCTGAAGCACTTAATTTGTCGGCAAGAAGCATTTGAGCCATAGCTCTATGTGTGCCAATGATTTTCGGTAAGAAGTACGTTCCGCCGCTATCTGGAATTAATCCAATTTTTGTGAAAGCTTGAATGAAACTGGCGTTCTCGTTTGCAACCAAGATGTCACATGCCAAGGCAATGTTCGCTCCGGCTCCAGCAGCAACACCGTTCACTGCGCAAACAATTGGTATGGGTAAATTGCGCATGGCTTGAATCAAAGGGTTGTACCCTTCTTTCAAAATGCGCTCTAAACCAGGACCATTTTTATCTATAGCCTCGCCCAAATCTTGGCCCGCACAAAAAGCTTTACCTTTTCCTGTTAAGACCACACACCGAATATCTGTTCGGTTCTTTATGTTATTCAAAACTTCTAAAAGTTCTGAAGTCATTTGCCTATTGAAGCTATTGAATTTTTCTTGTCTATCTAATGAGACAACGGCAATGGCCCCTTCAATTTTAAGTTCTATGGTTGTCATTGTTGTTCTTGATTGTAATAAGAAGTTCTTCCTTGAGCAATGCGCAGTAGAAATAAAGTGAGTATGGTTCCCATGGCAATTTTAATTGCTGTTGAGCCCAATTGAACTTTAACAAAAGGCCAAGCCATTTCAGGTTGCAGTCTGTAATAATACATGCTGCTAAATACAAGAATGATGGCGTGTCCGAAAGTCCAAAGGAATAAGGTGTAAAGAGATTTGTATTTCGGAATTCTCTTGTGTATGTAACCGGTTAATAAAGCTGATGCCAACATGCCAAAGAGTTCACCGAGCTCACCGATGTGTTTAATGTCGAGCATAAATAACCCTCCCTTATACTCTTGAAACACAGGCAGGCCCGCAAGTCCCAGACCAATGTAAATCAAGACACTTGTAAACCCAATTGCCCACCCGAACCAAATTGCACTTCCTACGGCAAAAACAGTTGTCAATGCAAATGGCATATTATACAGTGCATAATTCAATGCTTCTTGTCCGGTATCGCTTTGAATAATGGAATTGATGTCCAACACCAGGGGGCCAACTGTGGTCAATAAAATAATGCTTATCAGACATCCTATGAAAAAGGATAATGTTGGTTTGCTTTTGAAAGGAAGGTATTGCTGAAACATATCTATTTTTTCGGGAATGAATTATTGGAAAGATCAATATCTGCAACACCGAGATTGGCGTCGATTATCACCTTTGTAATGGGTTCACTGGTTGTCAAATTCAACGTGTATTTTTTATCGCACCACCGCCATGGCTTGGCAGTTCGCCAGTCTTCAGGTAAAACGCCTTTGTTCTTTACACCTCGCATCAATTCAAATGGAATGTAGTAAACACATGATTTTCCGTTCTGAAACTGAATCGTTACCTCACATGGCATGGGCATGTCTCCAATTCGATCCAATACAATGCTTAGTTTTTGTTTGGTTTGTATGACTGTGTCTACTGCGTAATCAATGGTCTTTGTGGTTTTTACAAAATACTCATCATACCAATCCATTACCAACCCACTTTCTTTTTCAGCAATGCGAATGAAGTCACCCGAAGTAGGATGCTTGAAAGACCAGTTGTTGAAATAAGAAAGCATAACATTCTTGAATACATCTTCTCCTACAATGGTTCTCACCTGATGCAAATAAGTTTCTCCTTTGCTATATGCAGCAAGACTGTAAGCATAATTTGTTTTGAAATGGTCTGCGTGAGTGGTTAAAGGCTCCTCCATTCCTGACTGGGCGAGATTAACGTATCCACTCACACCGTCTTCATGATGCGGTTCGGCAGATGTTGGAAAAAGTCTATTCATCACTTCAGTAGAAGCATAACTTGTGAAGCCTTCGTCCATCCATGCATAAAGGCTCTCATTGGTACCCAATAAACCTTGAAACCAAGAGTGAGCTCCTTCATGAACACCTACACCAACCAAACTTGGTAATTTTCTATTTCCGGTAATCAGTGTTGCCATCGGATATTCCATTCCACCATCACCACCTTGAATAAAATTGTAAACCGGGTATGGATATTTTCCATAATTGCTGCTCAGTATCTCAAAAGCTTGTGTCAGCAGTTGAGTTGCTTGTTTCCACGTCTCTGCATAAGGTTGATTCCCTTGGAAATAAAATTTCAAAAGTGGTCCGTCTTTAACTTGACTGCTGATTACCTCATAATCAGGATCGGCAGCCCAGACAAAGTCATGAACGTTTTCAGCTTTAAATTTCCAAGTGTTGGTTCTGAATTTTTTCATTTCCTTTTCTACTGCGCATTCATTTTCATTGAGTAATATTCCACCACCTGCAACAACATAATTCGCGGGCAATGTAATTGAAACTTGAAAATCGCCCCACACTCCGTAAAACTCTCTCCCTACGTATGGATTTGGATGCCAACCATCGGTGTCGAACTCACATAATTTCGGATACCATTGACTCATGCTATATTCAATACCCTCAGCATTGTTCCTTCCACTGCGTCTGATTTGAATGGGTACTTGACCTGAAAAGTCAAATTCAATGGTGGCCTTTTCAGTAATGCCTTTTTCTACCCGCACATGTAAAATAGTGCCCTGTTCCTCTGCTTCACATGGAATTCCATTGACAAGTATGTTTGTGACATGCATGTGCCCTTCCTCAGCGGCATTCAATTTTGAAATTCGGTCACCCACGCGACGATCAGGATCTTGAACAGTTCTCGAAAAAACATCCATTTCACTGTTGGGTTGAAAGGCGTTGTTATACAAGTGGAAGTACAATTCATACAACACCTCATTGCTGTTGTTCGTGTATTCAAGAACGGTTTTACCCGTGAAGCTGTGTTTGTCCGTATTTAAAAGAATATTGATATTGTAATTGACACGTTGTTGCCAATATCCGTCTTTTGCCATGAGTTGGCTCCACAATAAAAGCGCCGTCAGGAGAAAAATATATTTTTTCATAATTACCAAATTAATGCTTCGTCTTTTAACCAATGTCCTTGCAATTTTAATGATTGTTCTAGAATGTCTCGAACGCAACCTTCGCCACCGTTCTTATTTGAAATGTAAACGCTAGCGGCTTTTACTTCTGGAGCGGCATCAGCCGGGCAACATGAAAGTGCAACACGTTGAAGTAAAGGAAGATCTGGAATGTCATCTCCCATGTAACAAACGTCATGGTCTTCAAATGACCATTTTGCTTTGAGCTTTTCGTAGACTTCTTTTTTATTTGCTGAACCCAAATTCACTTCGGTTACACCTAACTTTTCAAATCGTGTGCGAACAGCTTCTGATTTTCCTCCTGAAATAACTGCAATTTGATATCCGCATTTAACGGCCAATTGAACGGCATATCCATCCCTAACATTGGCAGTTCGCATTTGCTCTCCGTCTGTAGTTAGCCAAACCGTATTGTCGGTGAAAACTCCATCGACATCGAAAATGTAAATTTTTATTTTGCCTAGCAGTTCTTTATAGTTCATTTGAATTGTTGTAAGTGTCTTGTATTTGCTTCGAGATGAGCGTATATAAATCTTGCAGTTCTGGGTGATGCTGAAGCAAGAATTGATGCAGTTGCATGGTATTCTCATCTTTACGTTTCGCTGGACCCGTTTGAATGCTGCTCGCAGAATTTGATTCCAACAATTCAATGTGTGCCTTCAACATGGGGAGAAGTAAATTTTCAGACAAGCCAGCACGCCTCAAAAGATTTTGTGAAATGGATTGCATGTAATTTGAAAAATTGTTGCTGAAAACGGCTGCCAAGTGCGCCACTTGACGTTGTTCAGTAGTAGCAAGCATCCAGATACCCCAAACGGGTTTCAATATGGCTTCTAGGTAGGTCTGCATTTCAGGCGTAGATGACTCAAATAAAATTGGAATCTTCTTGTAGTCAATGCTTGTTCCTTGTGTAAGTGTTTGGCAAGGCCAACAAACTGCTCTATTCGTTTGCTTCAAAGACGTCAACGAGGTTGCACCTGAAAAGTGAACTGCAAATACTTCTTCAGGTAGTTGTGCACTTACTAGAGCAATTTGATTATCAGGCACAGCAAGTAAAACCATATGGAATCTACCGTTCACCAGGTCATTCATATCCGTGGTAGAAAGCCACGGACTACTTGGGTTCCGTTCGGTGACCAAATGCAAGTCTATTCTATATCCCGCATTGCGTATGGCGTGACTTAAGTGCCACGCAAGATTTCCATTACCAATAAGTGCAATTCGCATACGTGTGCGAAGATACACCGAAGAAGCATACCTTTGTAGTTATGCAATTATCGGTTTTATTAGATACGCCAACACGTTGGAAAGAGTATGAGCTCTTAGATTGTGGAGATTTTGAAAAGCTTGAGCGCTTTGGGGAATTCGTAACCATTCGCCCTGAACCCCAAGCGGTTTGGCCAAAGAAATGGTCAGATCAAGATTGGAAAACGCAAGCGCATGTTCGATTCGTTCAAAAAGGAAGCAACAGCGGCGAATGGCAAAAACTGAAGAAAATGCCCGATCAATGGAAGATCAAATATCAACTTCCGAACAATGCCAATATGACCATGAGATTGGGTATGACTTCATTCAAGCATGTTGGAATCTTTCCAGAACAAGCAGCGAATTGGGATTTTAGTGTAAATGTTCTGGGTAATATGAAAACGCCCAAGCCCAAAGTGCTTAATCTGTTTGCCTACACTGGCGGTGCCTCAGTAGCATGTGCATTGGAACGAGCCGACGTGACTCATGTTGATAGCATTAAGCAGGTTGTGACCTGGGCAAATGAAAATGCGCAGCTTTCGGGAAATGTAAACGTACGTTGGATGGTAGAAGATGCATTGAAGTTTGTTCAACGTGAGGTGAGAAGAGGGAATAAATACAACGGAATAATTTTAGATCCCCCCGCTTTTGGTCATGGACCAAAAGGAGAAAAATGGAAGTTAGAAGAACAAATTTCTGAACTGCTGCATGGGGTATTGCAATTGCTCGATGATCAAGAACATTTTTTAGTTCTAAATGCATACAGCCTTGGACTTTCACCTCTCATTGTAGAGAATTTGTTACGTCCGTTTGCGGGGAAAAACTTAACAATTGGCGAACTTTATTTGTCAGGAAAAAGCGGAGTCGTTCTCCCTTTAGGTGTTTTTGGACGAATTCAAAAATTGAAGTAATGCAACGCGCACTTGTGCTTCTTATCATACCCTTATTCTTGTGGTCTTGCAGCAATCAAAAAGAAACAACTCACTCCGTACCTCCTATGAAATCTTCTGCTCTTTCTTTTGATCCGCACTCTGCGGCTCAATCCAATGCCATTGTAAAACACTTGAATTGGACTGCAAAGGTTGATACCGAACTTGAAATGATTTTTGCAACGGCTAACTACACCATTCAAACGAAACCGGATGCTGAAGAAATTGTTTTGGATACCAAAAATTTAAATATTGGAGAGGTTCGTGTCGATGGGAAAAAAGTGAAGTTTACCTTGGGTGAAAATGTTCCCTATTTGGGAAGAGCATTGCACATTCCAATTGAATCTTCTTCGAAAGAAATAGAGATTGAATATGTTACAGAAGCCAATGCAGAAGCCTTGTTGTGGGTGAAAACAGAAGGACAGGCGCCATTCATGTTTTCCCAATCACAGGCGATTCTGGCGCGAACGTGGTTGCCTTGTCAAGATAGCCCCTCCATTCGTTTTACATACAGCGCAGATGTTACCGTTCCCGAAGGCTTGATTGCTCTGATGTCTGCAGAGAATCCACAGCAAAAATCGGAGTCGGGTAAATATCATTTTGAAATGAAGCAGCCTATTCCTGCTTATTTATTTGCTTTGGCAGTTGGAGATTTGTCCTTTAAATCACTCGATGAAAGAACAGGTGTATATGCAACTTCAGAAGTCTTAGATTTTGCTCATGCAGAATTTCAAGACATGCCCAACATGGTGAATGTTGCCGAAGAATTGTATGGAGCCTACGCATGGGAGCGCTATGATGTTCTTGTGCTGCCTGGTGCATTTCCGTTCGGAGGAATGGAAAATCCGCGATTAACTTTTGCCACACCAACAATCTTAGCTGGAGATAAATCGCTGGTTTCACTCATTGCGCATGAACTCGCTCACAGTTGGAGCGGTAATTTGGTCACCAACGCTACCTGGAACGACTTCTGGCTGAATGAAGGATTCACGGTCTATTTCGAACAACGCATCATGGAATCATTGTACGGAAAGTCGAAAGCTGAAATGCTGGCTACGCTTGCGCGTCAAGACTTGAATGCTACCCTTGCAGAGCTTCCAGCGGAAGATACCCACTTGAAACTGGCCTTGGAAAACAGAAATCCAGACGATGGAATGAATGACATCGCTTACAATAAAGGATATTTCTTCTTGCGCACCATCGAAGAAAAAGTTGGAAGAGAAAAATTCGATGCGTTTTTGAAAAATTATTTTCAATCACATGCTTTCGGTGTAATGACCACTGAAGGATTTATTGATATTTTAACATCAGAACTTCTTAACACAGAAGAGGCTGAAGTTATCGGTTTGGAAAAATGGATTTACTCGCCAGGTCTTCCCTCAAATACCGCAACTGTGGAATCAGGGGAATTGAATAAGGTAGATGCCCTTCGTTTAATGTGGGAAGGTGAAGAAATTCAAAACAATGATTTGCCTTGGAACAATTGGAGCTATCAAGAACGGTATCGATTTTTGTCAAACGTGAATTTCAATTTGTCGTTGAGTAAAATTCAGTCCTTGGATGCGGATTTTCATATTTCCAAAATTGGAAATTCAGAAGTTTTGTTTGCGTGGTTCATGTTGTCTATTCAAGCAAAAAACGAAGCAGTATTCGCAGATTTAGCTCAATTCTTGGAAAAGGTTGGAAGAAGGAAATTTGTTGCTCCTTTGTTTGAAGCGTTGGTTATAAGCGGATACAAGTCAGTTGCTGTAAATATCTATCTGCATACCAGACCATTTTATCACAGCGTTACTCAAAATACAGTAGATGAGCTGCTCGAGTGGGGTATTGAAGAAAGGAAATAATTGCAATTTTTTTGATAGTACAGTGTTTCACTGACCCCGATATTTAGGGCATGATCCGAGTAGTAATCATAATGCTTTGTTTCGTTGCAGTTAACTTGAAGGCTCAGGTGAAATCTGTGGTGGTTGAAAGCGAAATAAGGCAGCCCATACAAGGTGTTTTGGTTGAATGGGGAAATAAGAAAAAAGCCACTGTTAGTGATCAGCAAGGAAGAATAGAAATAGCACAAAGCAAGTCGGGGTATATCATCCAATCCATTGGATTCGAGTCGCAAAACTTGACTGTTCTACCCGATACTATTTTTCTAATTCAATCCATTTATGCGCTACCTAGTATTTCTGTTTCGAGTGCTCCTGACTCTGTATTTGGACACAAGCAATACCATGTTGCGGACTTTGTATTTTGGAATAATCAATTGACCATGCTCTTGTACGAGCATGAAAAGTATTTTAAAAAGTCAACCGAGGGAAGAGAATTATGGGAGGGGGCGTGGATTGCACAAATGAATGAAAAAGGTAAAATCACTTTTTCTTTTGCCATTTCAGAACCCGCTGAACGATTGCACTTGAGTCCAACAGGTGAGTGCTATTTGCTGACAGAGAATCATGTTTTTCAATTGGTGAATGAGCCTTCAAAAAATCTTGTTCTCGTCTCATCTGAGTTTTTTCGCGAACAAGTTTTACCCATTAGCGGTAGTGTGGGTAACAAGATCATCTTTCAAACCTTTACGGAAGATTTTCCGGAATATGCCTACTACTTCTATGAAAAGGGAAAGGAGAGCGCTCAATTGGTAGAACAAGTGGCAGACTCCATGACTTTGGAGTTGTTTAAGTCACAATACAAATATTTACCAGGCTACAAGAAAAAAGAAGCGTTGCAAATTCAACTCGACACCGGCATCCCGAAAGAAATTGTTGGAGGTTATATGACAGGTTTTCAGCATGATTTGTATTATCATGATCCCAAAGCAATCGCTGTTCAACTGAAATCGTCTTGGGAAATTTATAACTTCTCTCAAAGCAGAAAAACAACAGTTGATTCAGTGGGTCAGATTGTCACCACGGATTTCAATGCTGATTTGATTGAGTTGGAAAAGAAACATGAGGTCGTTTCCATTCAGAAAATGTCTAATGGAAATCTAATTTTTATTGTGAAAGGAAAGAACGGATATGTAGATCTGTTTCAATCTAACTCAGTAACGGGCAAGCTTGAAAAGATGAAGACTTTGTATTGGAACTACACGAAACACGTAACTGTTCACCAGAGTAAAGTCTATTATCTCTACCGGCCTTTCGAAAGTAGAGAAACGTGGTATATCTACTCAGAAAAACTTTAAATAGGAAAATTCCAATTGTGCTCGTCTCCGATCAAGCCGCGTTTAAGCGCATCTAAATGATTCGATACTTTAGGAGCGAATTCCCAAGAGTCCCACGGTTGAAGCGTATAGAGCGCATCTCCAATTTGAATTTCGCGAATGGGTGCAATCGTTGCAGCTGTTCCAGCACCAAAGGCCTCCTGTATTTCACCAGATTTTAGTCCGTCTTCTAGTTCTTTAACAGCAATTCGTTTTTCTTCAACTTCATACCCCCAATCTATCGCTAATTGCAACACGGAGTTTCGGGTTACACCACTGAGAATACTGTCGGTGAGCTCAGGAGTGATCAGAGTGTTACCTTTTCTGAAAATGACATTCATGGTACCACTTTCTTCCAAATACTCATGCGTTTTAGCATCGGTCCAAAGCAGTTGTTGAAATCCTTCTTCTTGGGCTTTTTTAGTTGGAAGCAATGCAGCAGCGTAATTACCAGCCGCCTTGGCACTTCCTGTTCCACCATTCGCTGCTCGAGTATAGTTTTTCTCTACTTTCACTTTTAACTCAGAAGTATAGTATGCTCCAACGGGGCATGTGAAAATGACAAACAAATAACTATCGCTTGGTTTAACTCCAACATATTCATCAATAGCGAACATGTGTGGTCGTATATACAATGCTTCACCAGGACCAGTTGGTATCCATGATTTGTCAATTTCTAAAAGTGCATGTAAACTCGATAAAAAAAGTTCAGTTGGAAGTGAAGGCATGCAAAGACGTTCTGCGCTGGCGTTCAATCTTTTGGCGTTTTCCGCAGGACGAAAAACAAAAGCTTCGTTTTTATCATTTCTGTATGCCTTTAATCCTTCAAATAATGCTTGGCCATAATGCAGGGCGCTAATGGCAGGAGAAAAAGGAATTGGACCGTATGGCTTAATTTCCGGAGCTTGCCAAGTACCTTTGTGATATTCGATGACAACCATGTGATCTGAAAAAATTTTTCCAAACCCTAGGTTACTCCAATCAACTTCCTGCACACGTGAATGTGCTGTGCGCGTAAAACGCATTGAATTTACTTCAGCTATCATTGAGCTTTAAATTTCATCCCTTGCAGGGGTGGTATTTTTCAAAAATAAGAATTTAAGTGCAATATCAGAAATTGACTTCCTGAGCAAACAAGAATTTATTGGGATGCACCAACTCCATCTTAACAGCAAACATAACCAAGGCAGCGGTATTGTTTATACCTAATTTCTGCATAATGTTTTTTCTGTGGGTGTTTACAGTATGTGTAGAGAGAAAAAGTTTTTCAGCTATTTCAGTATTGGTGTATCCTTCAGCAATGAGCTGAATGATTTCCAATTCTCTTTGAGAAATAGGTGTGGGTTCGCATGTGAATGCGATTGAATCCAAGTCGGAAATGTCAATTGATTCTTTGCGAATCCGCTCAATAATTTTTCCGCAGTAAAATGCATCACCTCGGTGCGTATCGTAAATGCTTTCAATTATTTCCTGAATGTCACAATCTTTTCTCAAATAACTCAACGCTCCCGCACGTATGGCGTTGACTAGTGTTTTACCGCTTTGGTCTTCTGTAAGTGCAATTACTTTACTAGCTGGAAACTGATCCTTGATTCGCTTAATGGTATTGACCGAAAATTCAGGTGCTGTGTAATCAATGAAAACAATGTCTGTTTTGAATTCGTATAACATAGCAATGAGCTCTTCCTCAGCATGAGCATGACCAACAATACATAGATCTTCATAACTAGAGAATATGCTACTTAATCCACTGTGCGTGATCTGACTTTTATCGGCAATGACAATGTGAATCATTTGGCGAAGATAAGTTAAGTGAAATCATTCTAAATAAGAAAAATTTAAGTTGTTCGTTTTCAATGGTGTTTCTTGAAATTCGTCGATAAATTGGGATTTTCAATTTTGTTGAGAAAACTTTTCAGTGGCAGATGAAGTCATAACGCCATGATTCGAGCAATTGTCATTGATGAGCACACGGCAGATGTTGAAGTGCTTTGCAATCAATTAAAAGGAACTGAGAGCAGAATAAAAGTTGTGAAGAAGTTTCAAGAAGTGTCAGACGCATTGCGTTACTTCACGAAGTTTCCAGTTGATCTTGTCTTTCTGAATGAATCAAAATTAGAACAAAAAGCATTGCTTTTAAATCAAGGGCAGAACATTACTTTCATTATACTCTTGATCTCGAAAATTGCTCAAATCAATGCGGTGCGAAGAGAATTCATTGAACATGATGTTCAGATCAATGCACAGAATTGGATTATTCAAGTTGAAGAGTGTCGCGCGTTAAACAAGCAAGATGTTTCTTTATTCGTGCGTGCCGACTTTGAATTGCATCAAATTTATTTTAAGGAATTGGTGTATGCCGAAAGTTTGGGTGACTATATCAAATTTGTATTGGACGGAAAGCGAATGCTTGTTGTAAAAATGAGTATGAAAGCTCTTGAAGACACATTGCCCAAACATTCTTTTGTTCGCGTTCACCGTTCTTATATCTTAAATCGAGGAAGAATAGTTAAACTGAAATCGAAATCTGTTCTTGTTGGTAGTCAGGAAATACCGGTTGGAACTACCTATTTGAACCGTTTGCAGGAAATCTTGTTGTAAAGGCAGAGTCAGTAGTACTTTTGCCCAAGCAATGAGCAGATTTTTCATTTTTTTATCGGTTTTTAGCTGCATTTTTTTTATTGTTGATTTCTACGGCTATCAAGGTATTAAACAGTTAACGTACCGCATGTCGGGCAGAAAACGAAAGTTTCTTCGTTGGCTTTATTGGATTCCTTCCATCTTAACACTCACGCTAATCATCACTTTGGCTTCAGGATCGCGTGACAGCGTAAACAATAAGTCATTCGGATTCTTCTACTTCGCTACTGGCTTCATCTTCTTATTTCTTTTACCAAAAACTATTTTTTTGATATTTCATTTTTTCAATGATTTTTTGAGATTGTTAAACTGGATCCGAAAGAAATTTCAAAAAAAATCTGAAGTCGCTTCAGTTGATCCAAATGCAATGGAGTCTGAAAAAATGACGCGCATTCAGTTTTTTAACCAAGTGGGTCTCGGCGCTGCGGCAGTCACTTTTGGCGGAACGCTCTATGGAATTGTTCAAGGGAAGTATGACTTCAGGACCATAAATGAATCAATCCAATTCAAGAATTTGCCCCCACGTTTCTCAGGACTACGAATTGTTCAAATCAGCGACGCACATTTGGGAAGTTTTCTAGATAATAGTTTCAACGAGGTGAATGGCGCCATTGATCTCATCAACAGTCTAAAACCGGATGTTATTTTTTTTACCGGTGATCTGGTAAATAATTTCGCGGAAGAAGCAGAGCCTTGGGTCGAGTCCTTTGCTCGTTTGCAGGCTCCGTTTGGTAAATTCTCAATACTTGGAAATCATGACTATGCAGAGTATGTCTATGATCCAAATGATGAATTAACGCTTCCATTGCGAGCGGCGAATATGCAAAAATTGGAAGGTATTCACAAGGCAATGGGATTCAGATTACTTCGCAATGAAATGGTTTTATTGGAGAAGGGTGATCAAAACATTGAATTGATTGGAATTGAAAATTGGGGAAGAGGAAGATTCAGTAAACATGGTGATTTGGAATTGGCCATGCAGCAGTCAAGACTGGAGGCATTTCGAATTTTACTTTCTCATGATCCCACCCACTGGGAAGAACAAGTTCTGGGTAAAAAAGATATTGCCCTCACTTTTTCCGGCCACACACACGGAGCACAGTTCGGATTGGAAGCTCCCATGTTACACATCAAAATCAGCCCGAGTTCACTTTTTGGTTACAAAAGATGGGGCGGTTTGTATAGAGAAGGTGAGCAGTTTCTTTACGTGAACAGAGGTTTCGGGTTTTTAGGGTTCCCAGGTCGTGTTGGAATACCCCCCGAAATCACATGTGTTGATATCTTGAAAGGATAACAACGAAACCCTGTTCATAAAATATCGTACTTAAGGAGTAATAATTTGGTCAAAGGTTAAGTTATCTTTGACGCAAAGCCTATGTCTACAAGTACAAAAAGAGTAACCGATATTCAAGCTGACTACCATCAGTCAGTTTCTTCAGTCATTCGTCCTGAATCGGACGAGTTACTCGTTTTTGCTCATTTTGGTGATTTCACCCCAAACAGAAATGATCACATTATTGAAGCAGTGTCATGCACTGATTTAGGAAAGGTTGGAAATACACGCCAAACAATGAAGCGTGTTGTCACCGTACTTGTTGAGATGCTGCAGAACATGAGTATTCATGGAGAGAGAGATCGTTCCCAAAAAATGAACGCCTACGTAATCATAGCCAAAGGGAAAGATTATTTTAAAATTTGCACTGGCAATATGCTCGATGTGAACCAAGCGAAGGTGCTCATGTCAAGAATAGAACTTTTAGTGGATTACGATAAATTGGATTTTAAATCTGAAATTCGGCATAAACTATTGAATGATGAACTCAGTAAAAAGGGTGGCGCAGGCCTTGGTCTATTGACAATAGCGAAAAAAGCAGAGAAGGGTTGGGGGTACACGTTTTCTGTCATGCCAGATGAAATGGCGTATTTTCAAATGTGTGTTTCTGTTCCAACAGTAGAAAAATAAATGCGCAAGTTGCTTGCTCTCTTGTTTCCTCAAACTCTTTTCATTTACCTATTTTTTCTTTTTCTTTCCTTTCACTCTCAGGCTCAACAGAATATTTACAACTTGCAAAAGAAAGTGGTTGAATCTAAGGGTCAAGCGCTTCAAGATGCATTGACTTCAGAAAGTTCAGAAATTCAGTTGGAAGCCTGTCACCTTGCTGCTACTTGGGGCGGAGAATCACATTTGAGTCAACTTCATCAAATGATTTTGGAGAAAAAGTGCAGCCCTGAAACGCTACATGCAGCGCTGTTTGCCATAGGTCAAATTGGAAGCATGAGTTCAGTCAAGCCCATTGAAAATTTCATTCAATTGGATCAACAATTTCAATACGGAGAATCAGCTCTCCTCGCTCTTGCGAAATGCATTAATCCCCACGAGGAGTTGCCTCAATTCTGGAAGGAAGGCGAGCAGATAACAACACAAAAACTCAATGCCATGTCACAAGCACTTGTTTTTGCAAAATGTAATCCCCAAAATTGGTTTGTCGAAATTGTCCGCGTCTCACCAGTTGCCGCCATGAATGTAAAGTCTCGTTTGCTTTTGGCAGTTGCAATTGGTAAATTAAATTTTAAATCAATTCGACAACAGAATGATTTTGTTGCTTGGCTTCGCGAATGGGATGCAGCCGAGCAAAATGATCAAGTTAGAATGAAGCTGCATCGCCCACTCGCTTTGTGTGGCCAGGGCCAACTTTTATCGCAAGATTTTCTGAATAAGAATGAACGACTGTCTTTTTCAGCATGCGCTCAATTGACCCAATTGGATAGTAGCAGTGTCTTTCAGTGGTTGCCAATTAATTGGACTTCTCAATGTGAAAATTCATTTGCAAAAGCTTGGTTAGAAATTCAATTTGAACAGATTGATTTTGATCAGATTCGTACAATACTGAATCAAGAAAATTGGACCATTGATGAAAAAGTTACCTTGACGAAAGCATGGAATAAAAACGGGCACATAGATGCTCAGAATGCAATTCTTTTCCGTTTTTTTGAAACGGAAAATACCATTGAGCGCATGCAATGGGTGCGTTGCATGACAAATTCGTATCACTTGTTAGATAGCCTAGTGCTATCATTGGAAAGCTTCGAACCTGCGGTTCAATATGCAATTGCAGAAACGGCTTTGGGCACTGGAGAATATTTGAATACTCCAGGGCAATATTCATTTGAAGAAAATATTCTACTGCACGCAAAAGACTATGGTGTGCAATCTTTGGTAGCAGATTTTATTCATTCGAATCCAGCGCAATTTGTGCGTAATCAAGAATTAATTGATCTTTTTATTAATCAATTGAGCCACCTCAATGGTGATAAGACCATTGAAACACGAATTGCCATCATTCAAGCATTGGGGTCTATAGACCCTGAACATGTTTATATAAAACCTTTGGCCATTGCTCAGCGATTTCCATCTTACCAAACCTGGAGAAGAAATAAGGTTTCTACTCTTCGAATACATACCGATCAAGGTAAGATGGTGCTGCGTCTAGATGGAAGACGATGCCCTATGAGTGTTGCGAATATCAAGCAATTGGCGCAACAGGGCTACTTTGAAAACATAGCATTTCATCGAGTTATACCAGAATTTGTTGCGCAGGCGGGATGCACACGCGGCGATGGCATGAGTGGATTGAATTCTGTCATATATTCTGAATTAAGCAATAGAGGATTTGACTCAAATACCATTGGTATGGCAAGTGCAGGAAAGCATACAGAGAGTGCTCAGTTTTTTATAACCTTGTCTGCAACACCGCATTTAAACGGTAGGTATACGCAATTTGGCAAGCTTACCCGTGGCAAAAGAACCCTGCAAAAAATTCATCTCGGAACGAAAATAAAAAAGGTGAATTGACAACATTTTGGTCATCATCTTGTTTACCGAAATATGCGCATGATATTCGTTTATTTGTTTGCAGCGACCCTTTTCGGAGTGAGCTGTCAAATGAATGCTAAACAAGAAATTACAAATTTTACAGAAGTGATTATGAATGATACAACGGAAGTTGCAACTTTTGCCGGAGGATGCTTTTGGTGTGTGGAGGCCATTTACGCCAACACAAAAGGAGTTTACAAAGTAGAATCGGGCTATGCCGGAGGTTTTGTAAAAAATCCTGCATATAAGGAAGTTTGCAATGGTACAACGGGACACGCAGAGGCGGTTCAAATTACATTCGATCCACGGGTTATTTCATTTGCCAAGTTGCTAGAGATTTTTTTTGTGGTGCATGATCCAACTACCTTGAATAGACAAGGACCTGATGTAGGGACACAATACAGATCCGCTATTTTTTATCACAACAATGAGCAGCAAAAGGTGGCTGAGGCAGCCATTCAAATTGTAAATGAAACAGCTGAATGGGGCGCTCCTGCAGTTACAGAAATTACGGCATTCACAAACTTCTATAAGGCCGAGGATTATCATCAGCAATACTTCGAATTACATGGTGAACAACCCTATTGCAGAATCATGATAACACCCAAATTGGAAAAGTTCAAAAAACGCTTTTCTGAATTCGTCAACTAAATTTTCAAGTTTAAAACTTAAGTTGTAGATTCGTTGTAAATCCTTTACAATGAAAAAGTTATTCTTAGCTCTGTTTTCTATTGCGGTTAGTCCTATTTGGTCTCAAATTCAAATCGATTCCATCGCAAATCAAGCAACTGCAATTGAAAATCTTTTTTTGTCAAACGGAATTTTCGTAAACAACATCGTTTTTCAAGGCGATTCGGCACAGTTTGGAACTTTTCAAAATGGAGACAATGTCAATCTTGGAATTACTTCAGGTATTGTTATGTCTACGGGGCATGCCAAAAGTCCGATGTCAAGTAATTCGTACTTCATTAATAATGGACAAGTTTCGAGCAATGCCGATTTAAGCGCCTTAACTGGTTTCATTACACAAGACTTAGCTCAAATTGATTTCGATTTCATTGCAACCGGTGACAGCATGACATTTCAATTTGTTTTTGCTTCGGTGGAATATCCAGAATGGGTGGGAAGTAGTTTCAATGATATATTCGGGTTTTTCTTAAGTGGCCCCGGTATAGCAGGTACATTTACCAACGGCGCCGTGAACATTGCAGTAGTCCCAGGAACTGGTGAGTTTGTTTCCATCAATACAATTAACGCTACCCAGAACGCCAATTTGTATGTTGATAATATCAATAACCTACAAAACTTCATGGTAGATGGCTACACGGTTCCCATGTTTGCCGCAATTGGCGGATTAACCGTTGGTGAGGCGTATCACATTACGCTTGCTATCGCAGATGCTAGCGATTCTGCGCTTGATTCATTTGTATTCTTAGGAGGAAATTCTTTCCAACAATTCTGCACTGTAGGTCTATTGGAAGATCAAGAAAGAGGTTCGGCAACTTGCTTGCTCTCCAATATTAAAGCAGACTTCGATTACACCGTCGTTTGTGGAACCATTGAACTCGAGAATCAATCGAGTGTTGCAATGCCAATAGCGAATGCATTCTATGATATGGGTGATGGGAATACAATTCCTGCAACTGAAACCGTATACACGTATCAGACTCCCGGGAATTATAATGTGCGTTTGGTTTACGAAACGGCCGACGGGTATACGTCATATTACACACTTGGAACTTTTCCAATATCTGAAGTAGCTCCGGCTACTCCTCAGATTCAACAATCAGGAATGATGATGTATGTGAATAATTATGATGGTACAAGTTACGTAGAGTGGTTCACATCAATAGACGGTGGAATAACCTTCCAGGAAGCGGATGGGGTTGTTGGTCCAGAATTGAATTTGGCTCTTTATTCAACATATCCAACGCATGTGTATGCCGGTGTTAGCAATGGATGTCAAAACACCTCGCCTGTAGTTATTCCAATGGTGAATGTGAATGAAATGGAGTGGGAGGAAAGTGGTCTTTACCCTCAGCCAGCCGAAGATGTTGTTTATTTCACGAACACTGTTCTAAAGAATGTGAACATTTACACACTTCAAGGTCAGCTGGTTCTTCAAGCGAATCAAATTACAGCTCAGTTAAACATTGAGTCGTTAAGTTCAGGTATGTATATGATTCAAACAACCACAGATTCAGTTAACTTTGAAACTTCTAAGTTAATTGTTAAGTAGTGTATCAAATTTTTACTCGATATAATTGGAAAAGCACAACTTTGGTTGTGCTTTTTCCTTTGCTTTATTTGATTCTTTTATTTGTCAATGGAAGATTTCAACTCAGTGATTTCAACGTCTATTACGGAGCTGCAGAAGCTTTAAGAAATTCAGATCAAGTCTATGGAGTAGCCTTTGGCTTAAGTAGCGGCTTTTATAAATATACGCCAGAGGCGTTGATGCCTTTTTTAGCTTTCAGCTTTATGCCTTATGTTCTAGCGGCCGTGATGTATTATATCATGACCATTTTTGTTTTTTTTGGAATCGCTAATGAATTTAAGAGGCTTCTGCATTTCCAAGAGTGCAATGAAAGAACGGCAGAGTGGATCGTTTTTTTTACGTTGCTTCTAGGAGCTGATTTTATTGAAAGAGAATTTTTTTTGGGGAATGTGAATGCTTTGATTTTGTTTTTAATTCTGTTGCTATTGCGTTTTGCTCAAGAGAATAAATATTTCAAAGCCGGTGTGTTTTTCGGTATGGTGCTGATATTGAAAATTCATTTTGTAATTCTCTTGCCTTACTTTCTTTGGAAACGTCAGTGGGTCTTATTGAAAGGGATGCTGCTTTCAATGTTCGCATCGGGATTCCTATTTCTTTTGCTAGTAGGAAGTAGAATCATTCCACTTCATCTTCAATGGTTAAAAGCAGTTCAAGATCACAACGGACACTTGGCATTTAGTCCAAATACCATCTACGCTAGTGTTACCAAGTTGTTAGGTAATTTACATGTTGTTTACTCACCCCAAGTTGTAGTGATGAGTACCCTTGTTATAGTGGCGTTGATTTATCTTTTTTGGATTTGGAAACGCAAGGTTCAAGGGGTTTCTTCGATAGAGGTTTTTGTTTTAATTGCATTGATTCCGATCTTATTGCACACAGATACCGAGCATTTCATGTGGTCTTTGCCCATGTTCGCCATAGCAATGTTATTCATTTGGAAATTGAATGGATTGCCCGAACGATTATTCGGTATGGGGTTAATCTTTCTTGTATTTATTCCTTTCGTGCTCAATAGTCCCGACATAGTTGGAAAGGAAATAAGTCATTGGTTTGATTATGGGGGAATTGGTCTTGCGCTTCAGTTTTTCTTTTTTATTTCAGTGAGTTATTTGGGCGTTAAGTTTTACGTGAAGAAATGAAGTTGCTTCGTTGATAACTCGCTGTAATTTTTAAAATAAGACTGACATGGCGTTTGTTACATTCGTAAAAAACACCCCATGGCACCACGTAAAACTCCAAAGATTTTTGTACTCGATACAAGCGTATTACTCCATGACCACAATAGCATAAATAATTTTGAAGACAACTACGTGGCTATTCCAATTACAGTATTGGAGGAATTAGATAAATTCAAGGTTGGAAACGAAACGAAGAATTTTGAAGCGCGTGAATGTATTCGAATTATTGATCGATTGTCCGAAAATCATACGTTGAATGAATGGATACCACTCGACAATGGAAACGGAGGTAAACTAAAGATCATTTTAGATATTAATTTATCTGCTCATGAAGATGCCCAGTTCGTTTTTGCAAATCATAAAAACGACCATAAGATTTTAAACGCTGCCATTCAACTTCAGAAAGTTGAAAAGCGTAAAAAGGTGGTCTTGGTTACGAAAGACATAAATCTTCGTCTGAAAGGAAAGGCACTTAATGTTGTAGCGGAAGATTATAAGACGGGTAAAGTGAAAGAGAGCCTCATGATGTACAGTGGAATCTCTACCATAGAAACAGAAGATGCAGACTCCATTCGAAAGCTTTATACCGATGGATTTTTGAAGAAAACTACTCTGCTAGGTAAGCAAAAATTAAACAATCATTTTTACATTTTGAAATGTGGAAACTCCAGTGCGTTGAGTTTCTTCGGCGCTGCTGAAGGTGCGTTGCGGAGAATTGATAAAGTGTATGCCTCTGGAATTAAACCGAAAAATGCTGAGCAAGCTTTCGCGTTAGATGCCATCATGAATCCTGATATTAAACTGATAACCATTTCCGGAGTAGCAGGAACAGGAAAAACACTGTTGGCATTGGCTGGTTCTCTCGAGATGCGAAATACCTTCGATCAATTGATTCTTGCACGACCCATAATTCCGTTGTCAAATAAAGAAATTGGTTTTTTACCTGGAGATGCAGAAGAGAAGGTTAGTCCATATATGCAGCCGCTTTTCGACAACTTGAATTTCATCAAAAAACAATACTCTGAAAATGAAAAGAAAAGAAAGGTGATTGAGGAAATGCAAAATTCAGGACGAATTGTGATTACACCATTGGCATTTATTCGCGGTAGAAGTTTGTCAAATTGTGTGTTCATTATTGATGAAGCACAGAATTTAACCCCGCATGAAGTGAAGACCATTATTACTCGCGCGGGTGAAAATACCAAGGTGATTTTAACAGGAGATGTAAGACAAATTGATACGCCCTACCTAGATGAACATTCAAATGGATTGTCTTACGTTATTGAAAGATTAAAAGGACAAGGTTTATATTGTCACATTACATTAGAAAAAGGTGAGCGAAGTGCTTTAGCCAACCTAGCCAACGAAATGCTGTAGTTATTCAATGATCGTGTGAACGAGCTCTTCCTTGCCCTTCTTGGTTAAATTGTAACCCAAGCCGCTTTTGTTCACAATAAAGCCATTTAAATAAAGCTTAGTCACACGTTCACCAAGTTGCGTGCTGTGCATCTGGTGTGCCGCGTCACGTTGAATACGCGTCCAGAAATTAGCTTCCAATTGATTCAATTTAATGTACTGGTTTTTGTTGTTTTTACGGAATGTTTGAATAATATCCAGTATCACGAAATCGTATTTATCCATTTGTTGCACGAATGAGTTTTGGTTTATTGGCTATGCGAATTTATTTGACGAACACCTTTACTTTACTCGAGTAGAAAAAAAATTACTCACAAGCTATTAACGATTTTTATACCTTCGTTTCAACCTTATAAAAAATGAAAAAAATTATTTTCTCAGTTTCCGTTTTGTTTGCGATGCAATCGAATGCTCAAATCACAATTGGTCAAAACGATTTGCCACATGCGAATGATGTTTTAGCCCAAGAAAACGCTACGTACGTTGGTACTTTCGATGAGGCCGCAACAGGTGCGAATTACATATGGAATTTCGATGAGTCGAACATTCAACTTACCGGAAATGTAACACAGACAGAATGTATTGATATTGCAACAACCCCCTTCGCATATCAAATATTTTTCAATAGCCCATTCGATCCGAATCACAATTCAGATTTCGCTCAAGGATTAACTTCTTTAGGAGGGAATTTTGGACAGCTTCCAATTACGCTGGAAGATCTATACAATTATTATCAGAATACAGATCAACGTTATGCTATCACAGGTGTTGGTGTAACTGTAAATGGTATTCCAATTCCTTCACAAGGAAATCCAATTGATATCATTTATCAGTATCCACTTGCGTTTGGTGATTATATGTCGCATGATTCTCAACAGATCATAGAGATACCAACCTTGGGTTACAGAAAGACTGAACAGACCAGAGTAAACGAGGTAGATGGTTGGGGAACAGTGAATGTCTTTGGAACATCATATGATGCCTTGCGAGTGAAGACTACCATTTATGCTTCTGATTCAGTTTATGTCGATTTTATTGGATTCGGATTTCAATTTGACAGACCCGTTGCTGTTGAATACAAATGGTTGGTACATGAATGGCGCGTTCCAGTTGTGCAAGTCAACTATACTGCAGGAACTCAATCAGGAGTTTTAATTGCAACAACACCGAATAGTGTTGCCGAGATTACGCCAAGCGAATTCGAAATTTACCCAAATCCAACCACTGATTTTGTTCGTATCGCTCAACGTGGCCTGTATCAAATGCCATACATGATTTATGCGTCGAATGGTCAAGCAGTCCAATCAGGAAAGGTGTCTGATGGAGAGGAAATTCAACTAAGCAATTTTCAGAACGGCTTGTACCTCATTAAGTTGGGCAATGCCGAAAAATTCATTGTAAAGAATTAATTACAACTGAATTCGTTGTTGTTGGGATTGGGATCACAGAAGTTTAAATCTGCTGTGTAAATACCATTCACCAAAGCATTGATATTTGTTGTGTTATTTCCGGCTTCGAGGGGAATGTTGTAAACATATGAGCTAGCACGAGAAGCAAATAATCCTAGGCCTCCTAAGATGTTCGTATAGCTTGGTCTCTCTTGAATGATTCCAGTTACCGGTGAATTCACATTGATGTACGTTTTCAATTCTTCATTGGCCAACCCCATGCGCAATTCAAAAGCGCGTGTTTTGTTTCCATCATAGGTTCCAACCTCTCTGCGAACACGATTGTCAGTTGGAATTGAATTTCCTAAATAAGCAAAATATGGCTCCGCATTAAAGGTTAAGTTGTAGTATCCAGAATTCAAATCCAAATCATCGGCGTTGAATGTTCCAATGTTCCAGTCAACAAATTTCGTTGTTTCTGAAACAAGCACAGTCAAGGCATCATCGGCATAAACCTTTTCCTTGTAATACATGCGCAGAGAAAGATCATAAATTTCCGCATTATCAATTGGAGTCCAACGAATACTTACCTCATCTCTATAATCAATTGCACCTGTTACGGTGTTAACACTCGCCAATGAAAGTCCAAGATTTTCTTGCGGACTCTGAAAGAATACACTGGTGGCTGGAATCACATTCGTTTCAGCTTGAACATCTGGTCTGCTCACAAAATCAACTACGATTCTATACATGGCGTTGCTGTTCAGGCCATTTGGTGTTGGAAGGAAATAAACCGTTTGCTCAGGACCATAGAAAATACCATTAACATCTTTGTTGGTGATGCTCATCTCTTGAAGAGTAAACGTATTCAATACATTTCCGGTATTGGGGTTGTATTCTTCCAAATGAATGAAATTAAATTCTTCCCACTGGTATTCAGAGCTATCGCGAATTTGAGCGTATTCAAGATTGTTTCCATTGCCTAAAAAAGTTTTCGTAATCTTCACAAACTGCGTATCAGCACCGGGATCTAATAATCCAAAGACAATGGTAGTGCTTTTATAAGGGGCATTCAAATCAACATCAGTCTCGCAAGCGTTGAATAAACTTGCGAACAGAATTCCGAAAAAAGTATAGGTTAGAAATTTCATGGGGTTAAAGATACACGATGTCGCGTTGCTTTGTTTCTTGATTTTCTTATAATTTTCAGTTCAAATGAGATAAAAATTCTAAGGTGTTTACTTGATCGGCATAATCGTTTAAACTTGGTTTTTGGGCCTCTCCAAATGGAACGCCATGATTTCCAACTTCACATTGAATTTCATTTTCTCTCGAATCCAAAGTCTGTCTCAATGATGCCATATTCGCGTATCTCTCATAAAAGAGCGAAGCCACGGGCGAGGTAAAATTGGAATCTTGTTTGAAAATGATAAAGCCATTTTCGAGTAAATCTTCCTTATTCAATAACCAAACGGCTTTGTTGTAATCATAATTGTTCGCGTATTTGTTGTGGTTTTTTATTTCTTTAAACGAATAAAGAGCCTTGAAAATTCGATCTAAATCAAAATCTTCAGGAATGAAAACCTTTGTCACGTTCCTACAACCTAAACCGAAGTAATCAAAAATGTCTTTACCCAAAAGATGAAGCTGCTCTTCCGATTCGGAGCCATCTAAAATGGCAATGCTTGTTCTGTGCTTGCGAATAATATGCGGGTATTTTCCAAAATAAGTTTCGAAATGAACGGCAGAACTATTGCTCCCTGTGGCTATGACGGCGTTAAAATCAACAAGCTTTCCCGAAACAAATTGACAATCATTTTCAAGTGAATTGTCAAATTTCATTGCAATTTTTAATACCAGAGGAATCAAAATGGCATCATCGCTACTGAGCTTTATCAATGCGCGATGTCCCATGACTAGTACGCTTAAAATATCATGAAAGCCAACCATTGGAATATTTCCTGCGCAGATAATGGCTACGGTTTTCGGCTCAAGGGCATAAGTGAAGGGGGAAGTCCAAGCAAGTAATTTTTCTTCAGTTAGTTCTTCTGACCAATTGTAGAACATTTTTCGCACCTCTTCCGAAGTAAACCAACCGTTATAGGTGTAAGATGTCTCAACAATATGCATTCCGGCGGCATACTCATCTTCTGTTAATCCACATGAATAACCAGGGTAAACGGCGCTTGTTCCCCACAATTTCAAGATTTTGCCAATTTGAACAAATGCTAGTATGCGTTGTTCTTTCTTTGAATTCATTCGCGCTGTATTATTTTTGTGGCGAATTTACAATTAGAAATTAAAAAACAGGTGCTATGGCAATAATGATTACAGATGAATGCATCAATTGCGGAGCGTGTGAACCGGAATGTCCGAATCATGCCATTTACGAAGGTGGTGCTGAATGGAAATACAGTGAAGGTACAGGCTTGCGCGGTATCATAACCCCAATCCATGGTGGTGGGGAATTGGATGCCGATGGACTAAACAATCCGAAAAGTATGGATGTTTACTACATCGTTTCAGATAAATGTACCGAATGCATGGGCTTTCATGATGAGCCACAGTGTGCAGCCGTATGTCCGGTTGATTGTTGTGTAGATGATCCAGATTTCAGAGAGACGGAAGAGTTTTTACTTCAGAAAAAAGCTTTTATGCATTTGTGAAAAAAAAAGTCAAAAAAAAGGGGCCTCGGCCCCTTTTTTTATTCCCATCTGTTATTTTACATTAACAAATTTCAATTCCTCAATGATGTTTTTTCCACCCATCAATTCCTCTACAATGAACAACACGTAGCGAATGTCTACCACTATTGTACGTTGAAGTGCAGGCTCGTAGGCAATATCACCGCTCATGGCCTCCCAGTTGCCGTCAAAGGCAATACCAATAATGTTTCCTTTCGCATCTAAAGTTGGACTACCGCTGTTTCCACCGGTAATATCAAGATCTGCAATGAAGCAAGTCACTAACTCGCCTTTTTTATTTGCATAGCGACCAAATTCCTTATTCTCTAATTTTTTTGCCAACGCATCCGGAACTTCAAACTCAGGGTTACTGTTGTCTTTCTTTTCAAGAATTCCCTTTGAAGTGGTATAGAAGTTATAGCGCACTGCGTCTGCAGCTTGATAATCTCTTACTTTTCCATAGGTAATACGCATGGTGCTATTCGCATCGGGTGCATATTGTTTTTTCGGATTCATTTCACGAAGTCCGGCAATGAAAAGGCGTTGTCCCTTAGACATTTTCTCCCTTGGGAACAGCGCGTCCATTGGTGCCATATGCGATGCATTGCTTTTTGCTATGATCAATGCTAAATCTTTTGACGCAACTTCTTGTGTTGGATTCGAAAGGAAACGCAACAACTGGTTTTTGTTCATGAGTACTGAATTCCCGAACAATGAATTGGCTAACAAGGAAACATCTGACCCGTATTCCTTGTCTAATAAATCTGAATGCCAAGACGGTCTGTCCTCTGCATTGATGCGTGATCTGTACAAATTAATTAACGCAACAAATACATCATGATCTGTATTCACATTGAACTCTACGTAGAAAACTTCGGCTTCGTCTCTTAAAGATTTGAGAATTTCCTGCTTTTTAGATTCATCTGATTCAGCAAAATATTTTTCAAGTCCACCATTGATGCTAGAAGCCAAACTTAAAAATTCTGCACCATTACCAGCCAACCGCGCATACAAAGCTTTTCTCTGAATCTCATTGGTTGCAGTGTAATACTCTTTTAATTGTGGAAGAGCGGTTCCGTATTTTGCTTTAGCCGATTCATTTCCAGACATCCATTTTGTAAACGCTTCTTCAACTTCTGTTTTCTTTCCTGCAACATCAAGCCTTTTCAATCCTCTCGTTTGTCCTATGTAATATTTCCAAGAGTTAGCGGTAGATGCATATTTTGCAGCATACATCAGACGTGTACCTTCATTCGCATCCATGTTTTTCTTCCATGTCTCTAATTTCAATCCAAGGCATTCAACTAGAATAGGATTCTGAACATCAATCGCCTGTTCTACACCATACGAAGTGAGGTAGCGCGATGTGCGTGCAGGGTATCCCATGATCATTGCGAAATCACCATCTTTCACTCCTCCAAGATTTACTGGGAAGAAATGTTTTGGAGAATAAGGTTTATTTTCTTTGTTGTAGTCGGCAGGTAAGTTGTTTGCGCCGGCATAAATGCGAAGCATACTGAAGTCTCCGGTATGTCTTGGCCACATCCAGTTGTCTGTGTCGCCACCAAATTTCCCTACAGACTCGGGCGGATTACCCACCAGACGGATGTCCCTGTATGTTTGATAAATGAAGAGATAGAATTCGTTTCCGCCATAAAAAACCTTCACTTCAGCGTTGTAATTTCCTTTTTCAGCTTCATTAATACGCGCAACAATATCTTTTTGAGCTGCACTTATGGTCTTGCTGCGTTCGGCTTCAGTCATGCCGTCGTTCAATTTAGCATTGATCTCTGCGGTTACATCTTCAACACGCACCAAGAGGGAAAGTGTTAATCCTGGAATTGGAATTTCTTCAGAAAAGGATTTCGCACAGAAACCATTTTTCAAAATATTATTTTCCAAGGTTGAAGAAGATTGAATGGCATCATAAGCGCAATGGTGGTTTGTGAAAATCAATCCTTGATTACTCACAATTTCGCCAGTGCAGAATCCAGCACCAAATCGAACAATAGCATCTTTCAAGGAAGCTTTGTTGATGTTGTAAATGTCTTCTTTCGAAAGTTTTAATCCAAGATTATGCATCTCGGCTTCGTTGATTTTATTCAACATGGCAACTACCCACATACCTTCCGTTGCGAATACAGAAGTTGAGGCTATGAACATCCAAGTGATGAGTATAAGAAGTTTCTTTTTCATGGTTAAATAGAAAGATTGATTATTGGTTTTGGTTTTTATTTCTTTTTTAATTTCGATTTCTGAGCATCAAGCTTAGCCTGTTGCGCTTTTTGCATTTCTTCAATGCGTGAGGCAAGTCCACCTTTTTTCTTTGGCTTCTTTTTGTTCTCTTCAATTTTAGCTCGAATGGCATTCTCATCAATGAAGTATTTCTTAATGGCCCACATTTGCCCAATTGAAATCATGTTCGCAGTGAAATAATACATAGTTAAACCGGCAGGCATACTGTTGAAGAAGAAGATCATCATGAAACTGAAGATGTTCATCATCACAGCCATATTCGGCATGCCAGGTTGCGTCATAGTTGGTTGAGACCCCATACTCATCTTAGAGTACAAGAAGGTAGATGCAGCCATGAGCAATGTGAATCCGCTGACATGCGAACCATACATGGGAATGTTGAATGACAAGTCTAGAATACTATCATAGGCAGCAAGGTCATCTGCCCATAAAAATGATTTTCCGCGTAGGGTAATTTCCGCAGGGAAAAATCTGAACATCGCATAAAGAATAGGCATCTGTAAAAGCACAGGTATGCATCCTGCGAATGGATTCACCCCTGTTTGTCTGTACAAAGCCATGGTCGCTTGTTGTTTTTCAACAGCTTCTTTGCCCTCATATTTTTTATTGATCTCGTCAATTTCTGGTTTTAAAACGCGCATTTTTGCGCCGCTCAAAAAGTTTTTCCAAGTAATAGGGAAAAGCAGCATTTTAATGAGGAGCGTAACAATTAAAATGATTAGGCCATAAGAGAAAGTCCCAATGTGCTCTGCAAGAAATTCGAACAAAGGACGAATAGCGTATTTATTTACATAGCCAATGATCCACCAACCGTAGTCAATGATATTTGTGAACTCCTCAATATTGGTAGCTGCAAGCGCCTCATATGAGTTCGGACCTAAGTAATAACTAAAGTTAAGTTGTGCGTTGTTCGATTTTGGGGTAGTCAACGGTAGTTTGGCGTAGTACAATTTGTTACTCGTAGAGTCCTGCAAAACATAAACATCCAATTTGGCTCCCTTATCGAAACCGTTGTCTGAAATCAGAGCAACAGAAAAATAGTTTTGTTTTAAATCTACCCAATGCAATGGTACTTCCAATGTCTCAGAATCATTGCCCGTTTCACTGAGGTAATCTCTATCTTCGCCCGGAGTATGGAAGAAAATAGATGATTTACTTCTCTCAGTTTGCAGTCCTTTTTCGTTGGTGTGACCAAGTAATTTCCAGTCCAATTCAAGCGGTGAATTGAACACTTCGTTCTCTAAGCCAACGATATTCAATTGGCATTGTACCTGATATGAATTGGGTTCTAGGGTGTATACCCATTCCATATATTGTGCATCAGAAACTCCCTTGGCTCTTAAACGAATTTCACCTTTCTGAGAAGTGGCATCGACTTGAGTGGCGTTTGGTTCGAAATAAAGTTCTGAAGATTGCACGGTCTCACCTTTTCCATTTTTCCAATTCAAATTCATCATGGTATTGGTGGTATCCCACAACTCAATATGTTGTTCTGAGCCATATTTTGTGAACTCATTTAAAGTGGCCCGATGCAGGTGACCGCCTTTGGTGCTTATTTGAACAGAGACTTTATCGTTCTTCAAAGTGATCAATTCAAATCTCGATTGAGAAGCAGAAGTGGCAAGAGATGCATAGCGATCTGTATTTAATCCCGATGGCTCAGTTATAACTGCAGCAGTAGGCTGAGGCGCCGGTTGACTCTGCGGTGCTTGTTGTTCGGGAGCTGGGCTAGGGGTAGCATTTTCCTGAGTTTGTTCCTGTTCTTTGGCAGCTTCATTGGCACTGTACCAGCTAAATCCAAAAGCTAGAAGTAGCATGAACAATAGCCCAAGGATGGTGTTTTTATCAAATTTCATATCTTCAATTGAGGTGCAAAAGTCGGAAGGAATCAACAAAGTTTTACTTTTTTTTGTCACATCTCATTGCAATTAGCAACTTTGCCAAAATTGAACTCCTTGAAATCATACTTTTTAAGACTATTCGTAATTCTTGTTTTCTTGGGAGCGAGCGTTGCGTTGGCCATCTTTTTCGGAAGTACAGATGCTTGGAATAACTGGATTATTTTAGAATCTCGATTGCCACATGTTTTGGGAGCGCTCATTGCGGGATCAGCATTGGCCCTTTGCGGACATTTCATGCAGTGGCTTTTTCGCAACCCATTGGCCGGCCCTTCGGTTTTAGGGGTCACCAATGGCGCAAGTTTGGGAATGGCGTTGATTGTTCTCTTGCCAGGCACTGTAGGCAACCTCATAGGTTCTCAACTCATAGCCTCTTTTCTTGGTGCCTTTGTAGTATTGATTTTAATGGCATCTATGTCAAGAAAATTCACCAATGTTACAGCTCTTCTTGTTGTTGGAATGTTACTGGCTCATTTAACTGGAGCAATTGAAACCATTTTACTCAGGTCTGCCACGGATGGGGCAAGAACAACTTTTGTATTCTGGGGCATGGGGTCTTTAGACGCACTTCAAACCAAACAACTTCCACTTTTATTCATAGGAGGCTTAGTGCCTGTTTTACCACTTTGTTTTTACTCGAAGGCCATGCACGCTTATGCGTTGGGAGACGAAATTGCCATGACCTCGGGTGTTCATGTGGGTCGACTCAGACTATTTTTCTTTTTATGTATCGGTGTTTCGGTTGCTACGATAACGGCGTTTTGTGGACCTCTGGTTTTTGTGGGATTTGTTACTCCACACCTTGCAAGAATATATGTTGGGTCTGGTAGCTTAAAGAAGTTGAACACAATTGTTCCATTGACTGGAGCAATTTTTTTGGTTCTGGCAGATGTGTGCTCGCGCTATTATGGGCTGCCTATTAATGCAGTGCTTGCATTGGCGGGGCTGCCAATCATGATTTATCTACTCCTTTATTCCAAATACGCGCAAGCATGGATCAGCTGAGAATTGAAGCAAAAGATATCTCCATGTTTTTTGAAGATAAGGTCATCTTTGAAAAATTGAATTGGGTGGGAAAGGAAGGGGATTTTTGGGCCATTGAAGGCAACAACGGAGCTGGTAAATCCACCCTCTTGAAAATATTGGCAGGTATTCTGAAACCCGGTCAGGGCGGTGTTCATTTGAATGAAATAAACATTGAACACATTTCCATCAGTGATCGAAAGAATCATTTGGGCTACATGCCAAGTAAGCGCATGCTTTCGGGTTGGATAGATGTAGAAACAGCGGTCGAGGTAGGGGCTCGAACAGAAAAGCTTCCGAAGATTGACCATCTGCTTCATGAATTCGAATTGAGTGAAAAACGAAATCAACTTATTCAATCGTTGTCAGACGGGGAATATATTCGAATGCAACTTGTGCGTCTCATCTTACAAGATCCAGATGTTGTATTATTGGACGAACCGGCTGCGATGCTCGATTCAACTTGGCGAAAAAAAGTCTATGAATATTTATCGCATTGGGCAAGAAGAGGCAAGGTAGTTGTCATCTGTTCACATGAATTGGAACTGAACAAGCTTTATTGCAATCAGATTCTTCACCTTTAATAACTTTACAAAAAAATTAGTACATGCAAAAAATTGCTTGGATTGTGCTTTTCGTTTGCACATCAATGACCACAACGTTCGCTCAAAAACAAATTGAAGCCAACATTTCAGATGTAACAGTCTTCTTAGCGGGAGCCCAAATCAGACACAAGGGAAGTGTAACTTTGAAGAAGGGTGAGAATAAATTGATTCTCTCTGGATTAACTGCGAATATGGATGTGAATTCCATTCAGATCATTGGCAACCCAGATTATGTCATCTTAAGTGTAAAACACAGATTCAATTATGAATCAAAAAAATCAAACGCTCGTGTTCAATCCATTCAAGATAGTCTGAAGTTATTGGCCTTTCAAAATGCCGAACGCGCCAGTATGCGAAATGTATACAACGAAGAAAAGTCGTTTCTTCAAACCAACAGATCAATTAAAGGTGAAAACACCCTTCTTCTGAAAGAAGATCTTGCTGAAATGGCAGATTTTTACCGTTCAAGAATGAAGGAGATTGAATATAAACTCTTGGAGTTGAATCAAAACGATCGGGAGTCCAATGAGAAGATTTCAAAATTGCAACAGCAACTCTCTCAATTGAATTCTCAGAATAGCACGAATCCCAGCGAGATTGAATTTGTTCTCCAGTCAGCAGATGAGAAAAAATCGGAAGTAGAGATTGCATACATCACCAACGGAGCGGGTTGGACACCCTATTATGATTTGCGTTCAGAAGACATTGAATCTGATATTGAATTTACATACCGGGCCAAAGTATACAACAGTACTGGAAACGACTGGAAGCGCGTAAATCTGACCTTGTCAACAGGAAATCCATCTGCAGGAGCACAAGCTCCAACCATAAGTCCATGGTATGTCAATTTCTATACACCCCAAGTATACGATAGGCGCAACCGTTCGGAAGGTTATCGCCAACCATATCTAGATGGCGCTCCGGCTGCAGCGCTGGAGTATAAAGATGAAGCATCAATTTCATCCAAGTTAACCAACGGCTACACTACTACTGCTAGTTATACAACCATTGTAAATTCATCTGTTAGTGTTGAGTTTAAAATAGGAGTGAAGTATGATATTGACAGTGACAATGAACCGGTGGAAGTGGTGATGCAAAAACAAAAGTTGAAAGCAAACTATAAATACGTGTGCATTCCTAAACTGGATCTGTCTGCATATTTACAAGCTGAGATTACAGACTGGATGCAATACAGTTTATTGCCAGGAGAAAGCAACATTTATTTCCAGGGAACTTTTGTTGGAAATGGATACATTGATCCCGCAATGGCCAATGATACCTTGCAACTTTCTTTGGGTAAAGACGCAGGCATTGTTGTTAAAAGAGATCAATTGAAAGATTTCTGTAAAACAGGAGTGTTAGGTGGGAAAAAAACCATCACCAAGGCGTTTGAAATTAGTGTCATGAACACCAAAAAGAAAGCCATTCAAATGGAGATCCTTGATCAAATTCCAATGAGCAATAACGCAGAGATAGAGGTGGTGGTAGATGAGTTGAGTATGGGAGTTCAAGATGTAAAAACAGGATTGGTTACGTGGAAGGAAAAAATAGAGCCTGAATCGACCATTAAACGCAACTTGCGCTTCACGGTTAAATACCCGAAGAAGCAATTTATTCAAAACCTCTAACTCAGACATGAGTGGTCGGTTGTTGTATTGGCTTGTAATGAAGCCTCTGAGTTTACTCCCTTACTGGATGCTTTATGGCATTTCTGATTTCTTCTGTTTTGTTTTATACAGATGCATCGGATACCGCAAAAAGGTGGTGTTGGGAAATTTGAAAATGGCATTCCCGGAAATGTCAGACTCAGAGAGAAATGCAATTGCACGCAAGTTTTACGCACATTTTTGCGACCTGGTAGTAGAAGCCATCAAAAATTTTTCAGCGAGGGAGTCGGAACTGAAAAAGCGCTTTGTGAATTTGAATCCTGAAGTTCTAGATCACTATTTCAATCAAGGCAAAGGGGTTATTATTTGTGGCGGGCATTATGCCAATTGGGAAATGTGGGGTGTTTCCACTCCATTACAAACACAAATGCCTTTGGTTGCGATTTACAAACGCTTGGCCGATGCATATTTGGATGAGAAAATGCGAGAAACACGCAGGAAGACCGGTTTAGATCTTGTGCCAACCCGCGAGGTTAAAGGGTTTTTAGAGGAAAATGCAGGAAGAAATTTCGGGATGGTTTTCGCCATTGATCAATCACCTGCAGACCCTAAAAAATCGGTTTGGATAGAGTTCTTAGGACAATTGAGTCCTGCTTACTTTGGGGCTGAGAAACACGCCAAGGAACTCAATTGGCCCATGGTTTATGGGCATGCAGAAAGAATCAAGCGGGGGCATTACACAGTCAGATACAGCGTGGTTACTGAAAATCCAACGGCTTTCGAAGACGGTGAGCTGATTCAATACGTTAGTACCTTTCTTGAAGAAGACATTCGACAAGTGCCTTATTTGTGGTTGTGGACACACAAACGATGGAAACATCAAAACAAGCAGCCTAATGGGGTTAGAACCTGGACAAAAGCGGATGTTTCAGAAAAAATATAGGGAAGTCTTGTTTACTTGAATTTGATTTGTATATTTGCACCCCTTAATTGAGGAAATAAATCTACGGTTATGAATCGCATTAAAGAATTAGAAAAGAAATTGAATCCAGTTAAAGAATGGCCATCATTTCAAGCTGGTGATACTATTTCTGTTACTTATAAAATTATTGAAGGAACGAAAGAGCGTCTTCAAACCTTTACCGGTGTTGTTATTCAGCGTCGTGGCACTGGAACAACTGAAACGTTTACAATCAGAAAAATGAGTGGAAACGTTGGTGTTGAGCGTATTTTTCCTTTCGCTTCACCTATACTAGACACCATTGAAGTAAACAAGCGTGGTCGTGTGCGTCGTGCACGTATTTTCTACCTGCGCAGTCTTACCGGTAAGGCAAGTCGTATTCAAGAGAAGAAGCGTTTTGTTGCAGAGGCGTAAGCCAAAGTCGAAACGGTTAATTTTTTTACTCCCCAATTTGGGGAGTTTTTTTTGCATCAAAAAAGCCCTTCCGTTGAAGAGCTTTTCTGAATCCTTAACCAAAACCTATACTTCCCAGAATGGGATGTTACGTGTGTAACGATGTCATTTCTATTAAAATTGTGCCAATTCAAAATTCTTTGATACATTTCGTTGATGAAAAATGAAACCAATCCCAAACTAAGTCAGCTCATAGCGCATGTGGCCGACTTTCACAACGCATTCAAACTTCCTGTTAGAACAGAACAGACAGGTCAATTGTCTGAAAAGGAACTAACACTTCGTTTCAATCTCATGAAAGAAGAAAATGAAGAGTATCTTGAGGCTGCACAGCGCGGCGATTTAGTTGAAATAGCAGACGCATTGGGTGATATGCTATATATACTGTGCGGTACAATCAATGCACATGGTTTGCAAGATGTTATGGGGGAAGTTTTTGAAGAAATTCAGCGCAGCAACATGAGTAAATTGGATGCCAATGGTGAGCCAATATACAGAGAAGATGGGAAGGTGATGAAGAGTGACCGTTACTTCAAACCGAATATTGCGCAGTTTATCAAGTAATTAAAGGGTTCTGATTATCTTTGCACCTTAAATTTTATTATGCTAGATATTCAATTGCCAGATGGTAGTGTGCGTCAAGTAGAGCAGGGTACAAATGCACTGCAATTGGCAGCTCAAATTAGTGAAGGCCTTGCGCGCAACGTGCTTGCTGCTGAGGTTAATGGAGAAGTGGTTGATGCTTCGCGTCCCCTTCCAGCCAATGCACAATTGAAGTTGTTGACGTGGAATGATGAGAACGGTAAATCTGTTTTGTGGCACAGTTCTGCGCACCTTATGGCAGAGGCTTTAGAGTCATTGTATCCGGGAATTAAGTTGGCCATTGGTCCTCCCATTGAAAACGGATTTTATTACGATGTTGATTTCAATGGGCATGCTTTTTCACAAGAAGATTTTTCGAAAGTAGAGAAGTTAATGTTGGAATTGGCTCGTCAAAAGAATGAGTACATTCGAAAAGAAGTTTCTAAAGCTGAGGCCGTTTCGTATTTTACAGAAAAGGGTGATCAGTACAAATTGGAGTTAATTGAAGGGCTTCAAGACGGAGAAATAACATTCTATTCGCAAGGAAACTTTACAGATTTGTGTCGTGGTCCGCACATTCCGAATACTGGATTCATCAAAGCGGCTAAACTCATGAATGTAGCGGGGGCGTATTGGAGAGGCGATGAAAAGAACAAGATGCTAACCCGGGTTTACGCGGTTACCTTTCCGAAGCAAGCTGAATTAGATGAGTATTTGAAGCAGGTTGAAGAGGCGAAGAAACGCGATCACAGAAAATTGGGTAAAGAATTGGGCTTGTTTCATTTCTCCCAGCGTGTGGGAAGTGGACTTCCCTTGTGGCTGCCGAAAGGGACAGATCTTCGAACTCGACTTCAAGCCTTCCTACAAGAAGCCCAGAAGAAAGCTGGATATTTACCCGTTATTACGCCACACATTGGTTCAAAAGAATTGTATGAAACCAGCGGTCACTGGGCGAAATACGGGGCAGATAGCTTTCAGCCCATACACACACCACAGGAAGGCGAGATGTACATGTTGAAACCCATGAACTGCCCACATCACTGTGAAATTTACAGCGCTGAACCCAGATCATATCGCGATTTGCCATTACGATTGGCAGAATTTGGAACCGTTTATCGCTATGAGCAAACAGGTGAATTGCACGGATTAACGCGCGTTCGCGGGTTTACTCAAGATGATGCGCATATTTTCTGCACACCAGAGCAAGTCAAGGAAGAGATAGGAAAAGTGATTGATTTGGTTTTGTACATTTTCAAGACCTTGGATTTCCATGATTATTTGGCTCAGGTCTCATTGCGTGATCAGTTGAATAGAG
>VGFR01000005.1 GCA_016868835.1 Bacteroidota bacterium
GCTACCGATGTTGCTTTAATTACCATGTCATTGAAAGATACCTTTGTTCCTTTTGCCGCGTTGATCGCTGCTCTGGCTTCAACTGCACGACCCATATTCACTTCCATAGTTAAATAGAAGTGCGGTGCAGAAAATTTACTTTCAGCTAGTCTTCTCGCAATGGTTTTGCGCATTTGAGTAACTGGCTCTTCATGGAATTGTTCCACTTGACTTGCGGTTGTAGCAACGGCTCCGGCTACAAATGCATCTACGTCGCGTTTTACAATTCTTCCTCCGTCACCTGAACCAGGAATATATTCCAGTGGAAGACCTTTGTCTTCCGCCAATTTTTTTGCAAGTGGACTCACCTTCATGCGTCCGTCGTTTACCGGCTTCGGAGCAGAGCTCGCCACAATTTGCTGTGCCGGTTTCGCTGCTTGAGGCTCTGCTTTTGCCACAGGTTTTTCCTCTTTTACAGGTGCTACTGGAGCTTGTTGAGCCACCTCAGTAACTGTAGGTGCAGCTTCCCCAGAAAGCAATGAAGAAATATCTTCACCCTCTTTTCCAAATACAGCTAATAAAGCATCTACAGCAACGGTTTTACCCTGTTCCACTCCAATGTGAAGCAAGATTCCATCAACATAAGATTCAAACTCCATGGTAGCCTTGTCGGTTTCTATTTCAGCCAACAATTCACCACTTTTCACTTTATCACCAACCTTTTTGTGCCAAGCGGCAACCGTTCCTTCGGTCATGGTATCGCTTAACTTGGGCATTCTTACAATTTCAGCCATTGCTCTTCTTTATTAATTAGTCCATGATGTACGGGTAGTCATCATGAGAATAAACGTCTTTGTATATTTCTTCTTTTTCAGGCAGTGGGGAGTTTTCTGCAAATTCTACAGACTCTTGAACCACTTGTTTCACTTCTTCTTCAACAGCTTCAATGTCTTTTTCAGTCATCCATTTGCTTTCACGAATAACGCGAAGAACATGTTCTATTGGGTCTTTCTCTTGGTACTCTAGAACCTCCTCTTTGGTTCTGTACTTCTGAGGGTCAGACATTGAGTGACCTTTGTATCTGTAAGTTTCAATGTTCAACAACGTAGGACCATCTCCGTTTCTTCCCCTAGCAACTGCTCGATCAAACGCTTCTGTAACCGCTTCTGGGCTCATTCCATCTACCGTTTCAGATGGCATATCATAACTCAATCCCAGTTTTGAAAGATCTGTTACGTTCGACGTTCTTTCAATTGAAGTGCCCATGGCATACTGGTTGTTTTCAACTACGAAAATGCACGGAATTTTCCATGTCATGGCCATATTAAACGTTTCGTGTAATGCCCCTTGTCTTGCTGCACCGTCGCCAAAGAAACATACAGTTACGTGCTTTTCACCACGATACATATCAGCAAAAGCAATACCCGCTCCCATTGGAATCTGTGCCCCAACAATACCGTGTCCACCAAAAAGATTTCGCTCTTTATCAAACATGTGCATGGATCCACCTTTTCCTTTTGAAAGACCCGTGGCTTTACCATAGAGTTCTGCCATGACTTTCTTTGGATCTGAACCCATTACCAAGGGATGGGCATGATCTCGGTAAGCTGTAATCACCTTGTCTGTTGGAGCAATTGCTTCCATCATACCAGATAACACGGCTTCTTGTCCGATATACAGGTGACAAAAGCCGCCAAATTTTTGTTGAATATACAGTTGCCCGCATTTCTCTTCGAATTTGCGCATGAGCAACATTTCTTTGTACCACTTGATATACGTCTCTTTCGTGAAACGCCCAGTGACGGTGGATTTCTTTTTCGTAGCAGTAGCCATAACAGTTCTGTTCCTTGCAAATATAATGAGGTTCACCCCCTACAAAAATTCAAATTCAATAAAAAGTGTACTTTTTACACTAAGTGGGATTAGAGGCTTTTCCGAAACTGCGATAAGAAGCGCATGTCATTTTCAAAAAAGTGTCTCAAATCGTCAATGCCGTAGCGAAGCATGGCAATTCTTTCTATTCCCATTCCAAAAGCAAATCCGCTATATTTTTCTGGATCAATACCGGAAGCAGCCAAAACATTGGGATCTACCATACCACACCCCATGATTTCCAGCCAGCCTGTTCCTTTGGTAATGCGGTGATCTGCCGGAGTTTCTAAGCCCCAATAGACATCCATTTCAGCGCTTGGTTCGGTAAAGGGGAAATAAGAAGGTCGCAGTCTAATTTTTGCCTTCCCGAAAAATGCTTCAGTGAAGAGCTGTAACACTTGTTTCATGTCAGCGAAACTTACACCCTCGTCGATGTACAAGCCTTCAATTTGATGAAACTGACAATGGGCGCGCGAAGAAATCGCTTCGTTTCGGTATACTCTTCCAGGCATGACTATTCGAATTGGCGGCTTTTGCGTTTCCATAACACGCACTTGTACACTACTGGTGTGTGTTCTTAAAACCGTATCGGGCTGACCGTTTACAAAAAAAGTATCTTGCATGTCACGGGCGGGGTGTTCAGGAGAAAAATTCAACCCTGAAAACACATGCCAATCGTCTTCAATTTCAGGTCCGTCTTCAACACTGAATCCCATTTTAGAAAAAATTCCAAGAATCTCTTCCCGCACCAATTGCAGTGGATGCCTACTTCCAAAAGGCCAGTCACCATGAGAGCGTGTTGCATCAGGAATTTCAATTTGTTTCGATTTTGATGCAAATTGATTTTGTCCTGAATCCAATTTGATTTGAATGGCTTGTTTCAATCCATTCATGAGTTGACCAACCTCTTTTTTTTCTTCGTTTGGAACTTGTTTGAACAATTCAAATAAGTCGTTCACAATACCTTTTCGGCCTAAATAATGAATTCTAAAATTCTCAACAGACTGTGCATCTGTGAGCATTGTAGACTCTACTTCAGCCTGAATTTGGGAAATTTGAATTTTCAAACTCATTCTACAACAATTTCCATTTTCATGGTAATATCTTCCACTGGGCGATCACCGGGGCCGGTTGGTTGAGCCAAAATTTTATCCAATATTTCAAGACCAGACACCACCTCACCGAATACAGTGTAGTCCATATCTAATTGTGCTGTTCCTCCCAAGGTTTTGTAGATTTCACGTTGCGCCTCGGAATAGGTGAATCCGGGATTTTTTTGTTGAATGTATTTTTCAACCTGATTAATTTGAGCATCATTCATTGCCACACCTTGTGCAATGTAAAATTGACTGCCACTTGAGGCTTTCGACGGGTTTACGAAGTCTCCTTGACGCGCTGCTGCCAGCGCTCCTTTTTTATGTATAAGCTGCGCATTGAATTCCGCGGGAACGGTATATCCTGGACCACCCATGCCCAATTGTTGACCTGCTGCTGCACCTTTACTTTGTGGATCTCCGCCTTGTGCCATGAAGCCTTTAATGCATCGATGAAAAAGTAAATCATTGTAGAATCCAGATTCTACCAACTTTATAAAATTGTCTCTGTGTTGTGGAGTTTCATCATAAAGACGAATAATCATTTCTCCTTGCGACGTTGAAACGCGCACCTTCACATTTGTTTGTCCTACCATGCTTTTTTTGTTTGATTCTATTTCTTTTTTTACTGGCTCTCCAATGGTCAATGAACCGCCGTTGTTGGTGTCTTGTGACTTACATCCAGCGCCAATCAAGATAAACATGACCATTAAAAGAGAAATTGACAAAGAGTGCCGACTTTTCATAAAACTTTCGTTACTTTGTGAAACTGAACTTTAAATCGGCTACGAATTTAAGCAATAGCTTATGAAAGCAACACGTACTTTACAAATACTTTTTTTGGCGGTTGGAACTGCCGCTACTTCCTTGTTCTTATCATGCAACAAAGAAGAGCCAACCATAGCAACTATTTATGTCATTGATGCTGCCGGAGACCCAGTTAGTGGAGCTACCGTGCGTATTTATGGCTCGCCGTCTGAGACTCCGCCACCACCCAACACCATTGCACTAGATACAACAGTAACTACCGATGCTACAGGAAAAGTATCAGTTGACTACAGTGAGTTCTACAAAATGGGACAAGCTGGATTCGCAGTTTTAGATGTTGAAGCATACAAAGGTGCTTTGTATGGAGTTGGTATTATCAAAGTTGCTGAGCAAGAAGAAACAGAAGCAACAATTGAATTGAACTAAACTTCAGTTCCAAAATAGAGCATAACTGCCTTTTTGATTAATATTTCTTGATCTCCCGGTTCTAAAATCGGGAGATTTTTTTTGCGCTCAAAATGTGGCCACCCCTCTTCGTCGCGTCCCATGAATTCATAATATCCGAAAGGCATTAAGACCGTGCAGATTCCAATATGCATGAGTTCGATTTTTTGATCCTTCTTAAATTTTAAATCGAAATTTCCAAGTTCTTGAAGTCCAATGAGCATAAGCAATGAGGAATAATCTAATTTTTCACCAAAATTCTTCGACACCTCTTCAAGCGTTTCCTGCCACTTCTTTTCAAACAAATAATCCATTCAACTTTTTTTTAGAAAAATATCGAGACTCGTGTAACTTTATCGGCGAAATTAGGTTAAATATATCTATGAAATTTTTTATCAGCTTTTTATCTATTGTAATATTCGGGTTGTGTGAAGTTGAAGCACAAGATATTCAGCAGTATTTGGATCCCCAATTGAATCAAGTGTTATCACCGGAAAAAGCTAAATTCATTCGTACCATATCCCAATCAAACGACACCACGTTTCAAGTTAAAATTGTTTACAAGACGGGTGAAATCATGATGACGGGTACATTCCGCGACAAAAATTTACTTGTTGAAAATGGTGATTTTGTTTTCTACTATGCAAGCGGCGGAGTAGAGTCGAAAGGGAAGTACAAGAACGGACAAAAAGTTGGTGTGTGGAAAAGATGGAATTATGATGGATTGGAAAAGCCAGATCGAATTTACCAAGATGAGAATTTCCAAGAGACAACAAGAATTTCGAATCCTGCCAGATACCCTGGAGGCTTTGGCGAATTAAAAAAATTCATTCAAGCCAATTTGGTATATCCAGACGATGCTAAAAACAAGGGTATTAAAGGAATAGTCTATGTTAACTTCATTGTAGATTCCAAGGGTGCTGTAACACAAGCAACCATTGCTGAAGGAATCTATTATCAATTAGATGAAGAGGCGCTTCGGTTAATGTCAAAACTCCCCGATTGGGATCCTGCAAAAAGAGATGGCAAACCCGTATCATCGAGTTTTATTCTACCCATTGTGTTCGGTGCTGGGAATTAATTTTTCTTTCTTTTCCCGTAGAAGTTTAAACTGTGTGTTTGGATTTCAATATTGAAAATTTCTTCGAGAGTAAGTTTGATGTTCTGAATTCTTGGATCACAAAATTCAAAAACTTCTCCGGTATCGGTTAAGATAATGTGGTCATGCTGTTGGTTCTGATACGCCTTTTCAAAGTGTGCGGTATTTTGTCCAAATTGATTCTTTCGCACAAGACCACAATTTAAAAGAAGTTCAATGGTATTGTAAAGAGTCGCACGGGATACGCGATATTTTTTGTTCTTCATTCTCACGTAAAGTGACTCCACGTCAAAATGCTCCTCTATGGTATAAATCTCAAAAAGTATGGCGTAACGCTCAGGCGTTTTCCGATGCAAATGCTTTTCGAGATAAGCCGTGAAAATGTCTTTCACTTTCTCTTGAATATCCTCTTTCACCATGCCAACAAAAATACATCAGGTATGTCTAAAACATCTTAAAAGAATTCTCCAATTTCACAAACTGTGTTTACTAACATTTCAACGTTCACACTTTTGAAAAGTCAATTCGCATAATTGTAATTTCATTCTTTACTTCGAGAGGACAAATATTTCCTAATTTCTTAACCATTTTTTTATGTCAGAAGAGCTACTTCAATTCAACCTTTCTTCGTCTGAAACACTCTCAAATATTAAGGTGATTGGCGTTGGTGGAGGGGGATCCAACGCAATTAATTACATGTATAGCAATGGAATCAACGGAGTAGATTTTGTTGTATGCAACACAGATTCCCAAGCATTAGCCAAAAGTCCTATTGAACATAAAATCCAACTGGGTGCCAAGCTTACCAAAGGAAGAGGTGCAGGTGCACGTCCAGAAGTTGGAAGGCAAGCAGCCCTCGAATCAATTGAAGAAATTAAATCTCTTTTCAGTGAAGACATTCAAATGGTCTTCATCACAGCAGGTATGGGTGGTGGAACCGGAACCGGTGCTGCACCTGTCATTGCTCAGGCCGCAAAAGAAATGGGAATACTTACCGTTGGTATTGTTACCATTCCTTTCGCCTTCGAAAACAAAAAAAGAACACAGCAAGCCAATGAGGGAATTGAAGAAATGAGAAAAGCGGTTGATACGCTTTTAATCATTCGCAACGATAAATTGCGCGAATTATACGGCAATTTATCTTTAACCAATGCTTTTGGTCATGCAGACAATGTTTTGTGCACGGCCGCCAAAAGCATAGCTGAACTAATCACATTAACCGGTTTAGTGAATGTGGATATGAATGATGTTATCACCGTGATGCGTGCCAGCGGTGTTGCCATTATGGGAAGTGGTAAAGCAAGTGGTGATGGTCAAGCCATTCGCGCGGTTGAAGCCGCTATGGAATCTCCATTATTGAACGACAATGATATTAACGGAGCTGCCCATATTCTTTTAAATATCATGCATGGCCATGTAGAATTAACCATGGATGAAATTGGAGAAATAACAGATTACATTCAAGAACAAGCAGGTCCTGAGGCCGATATTATCTGGGGATACGGGAAAGACGAAAACCTGGGTGACGATATTTCGGTAACGGTTATTGCCACAGGATTTCAAGCGAAAGAAATTCCAACTCTTCTTCCGTTAGAAGAAAAGGCGCCTATTGAAAACACGCCTGTTTATGTTTTGGGTGAGGTTGCTTCTGCCCCTGTATTACCTGTTGTAGAGACCATTGAACCTGTTGCTATAAGTGAGCCAACTGAACCCGTTGCTGAAGTTCCAACAATGACCGAAATGTCTGTAGCTGTGACTGAAATTCCTCAGGACGAATCATCGGTTGAAGAAACACCATTCAAATTGGTTGCTGCAGATGAAATTGAATTTGAAGTTGAAAACACTTGGAATGAAGTTCAAGAAGAGAAATCTGAAGAGCCAGTTCAAGGAGCTCTTTTCACTTTTGCAGATTACTTGGCGCAAGAGGAGGCGCAAGAAGAAATTCAACCGAAAATGGAGGCAAGTCAAGACATTGAGCCCATTTCTATGGTAGAACCTGAAATTCCAGAATTGACAACATTTAAACTAAAAGTAAATGAGACAACTTCTGAAGAGCCAGTTGCGCCTATCATGAACATGTCACGTCCTGAAGAAAATGAAGCTCCAGCGGTGTCCATGACATTCAAACAAGAAGAGCAACACCTCACAGAAAATAGACCGCCGAGAACTGAGCTCATGGCTAGAAATAAAGAGCGCGAAGCGCGTATTCGTGAATTCACCATGAGAATGAAATCTCCTCAAGGATTAAACGAACTGGAAAGCGAACCTGCATTTGTCCGCAGAAAAGTTGCTTTAGACGAAACACCACATTCAAGCGAAAACACGCTTTCAAGAACCATATCGAAAGAAGTAACCGATGAAAACGGAAATGTGCGCATTGAATTAAGAAAAAACAATCCGTTCCTACATGACAACGTAGACTGAAATTAACGAACACAATTGCCCGATTCTGTTGGGCGTTCAGGGGAGAGCAAACTAAGCTCTCCCTTATTGTTTTCAGCCATTAGAATCATTCCGCTACTCACTACACCTTTGATTTCTCTCGGTGCCAAATTGGCTAAATACAAGACGTTCTTTCCAATTAAATCTTGCGGTTCATATGATTCAGCTATTCCAGAAATAACCGTTCTCTCTTCAGATCCCAATTGAATTTTTAATTTCAACAACTTCTTCGTCTTCGGCACTTTCTCTGCTTCCAAAACATGAACAATTCTCAAGTCCATATTTTGAAAAGTCTCAAATGACACGTCTTCTTTAACCGGCTCTGCCACCTTATTGCTTAACTGAGCCGCTCGTAATTTTTCTTGTTGACGTGTCACTTCTTCGTCAGTAATTTTTACAAATAGTATTGGCATCTCTCCCAAAATGTGTCCAACTGGAATTATCTCCATGGAAGACAATTCATTCCACGACTTTCCATTCCAATTCAATCCTGCTTTCAACTTTTGCGCTGTAAATGGAAGAAAAGGCTCAAAAGCAATAGCCATAGCTGCAATTAACTGTGTGCAGATATTTAAGATTTCACCCGTTTTCTCAGGATCGGTTTTATAAATCTTCCAAGGTTCAGTTTCTGTCAAAAGTTTATTCCCAATTCGCGCCAGTTGAATAGCTGCTGATTGCGCCTCCCTGAAGCGGTACAACTCAATTTTTTGTCCAATGGTTTGAAATGATTCCAACGCCTCTTGACGAATATGATCGAACTCAGAAGTAGCTGCTGATTGTACTGCGCCATCAAAATATTTGTGTGTTAAGACAAAAACGCGATTCACAAAATTTCCAACAATATCAGCTAATTCGTTATTCACGCGATCTTTGAAATCGGTCCACGTGAATTCACTATCCTTCTGCTCTGGCATAATTGAAGCGAGAACATAACGCATCTCATCTTGTCTATTTGGGAAGTCTTCGAGGTATTCATGCAACCAAACTGCCCAATTTCGAGAGGTTGAAATTTTATCTCCTTCCAAATTCATGAACTCGTTCGCAGGTACATTTTTCGGAAGTATAAAATCACCGTGTGCCTTCAGAATTATTGGGAAAATAATGCAGTGAAAAACAATGTTGTCCTTCCCAATAAAATGAACCAATTGTGTGTCGTCATTTTTCCAATAGTCTTCCCAATTCTTACCTTGTTTTTCCGCCCATACTTTGGTATTGGTGATATAGCCAATTGGCGCATCTAGCCAAACATACAGCACTTTTCCATCTTCTCCCGGGACAGGCACACCCCAATCTAAATCACGTGTCATAGCCCGAGCTTGTAAACCACCGTCTACCCAACTCAAACATTGACCAACTACATGAGATTTCCATTGATTCGGATCATGATGCACTTCACCATTTAATATGCCCTTCTCAATAAATTCTCGAATCCAATCGCTGTGGTTTTGCATGGGCAAATACCAATGCGTTGTCTCGCGTAGAACAGGTGCTTTACCGCTTAAGGTTGAGACTGGATGTATCAATTCAGTTGGACTCAAAGCAGATCCACATTTTTCACACTGATCACCGTAAGCTTTTTCACTTGAGCATTTTGGACAAGTTCCGGTAATGTATCTATCGGCTAAAAACTGCTGAGCCTCCTCATCAAAATATTGTTCCGTAGTATGTGTTTCAAAAACACCTTGCTCTTTCAATTTTGAAAAAACAGATTGACTCATTTCTATGTGGTCTGCTGAAGAGGTTCTGTAATACTCATCGAACTCAATACCAAAGTCAGCAAATGCTTTTCCCATGAGGGCATGATAAAAATCTACGATCTCACGCGGGGATTTACCCTCTTTTTTCGCTCGCAACGTAATGGCTGCACCGTGTTCATCTGATCCACAAATGAAGGCCACATCTTTTTGGTTCGCTTTCAAATAGCGAACATAAATATCTGCAGGTAAGTACGCTCCGGCAATGTGTCCAATGTGAATGGGTCCATTGGCGTATGGTAGAGCTGAGGTAACTAAATATCTTTTTGGTGTCATCATTTTTCCTTGTTAGGCTGAAAAATTTCCGAATTTCGCAGTCAAAGATAACTCGAATGTTACCACCTTTTTTGAATACCGGAGATACAATTGGAATTGCTGCAACTGCAAGATACCTTACAAGCGAACAATGGAAATTTGCCAAGCAAGAAATTGAGTCCTGGGGATTAAAAATTCTTTTGGCAGAAAATGTATTTCAAAGCCATGCCCAACTTGCGGGGAATGAGGCTGAGCGTACCAACTCTTTTTTAAGCTTGTGGAACAACCCGGAGGTAAAAGCAATCATTATTGCCAGAGGCGGTTATGGAACCGTTCATACCATTGATTCAATTCTTCCTCAGCTCGATCATAGAAAATGGGTTTGTGGATACAGCGATGTAACCGTGCTACTTAACGCCATTACAAAAAAGGGTGTGGCCGGGATTCATTCTACCATGCCCATATCCTTTGAACACGCAACGCATGAGGCTCTATCCACATTGAGACAAGCCCTTTTTGGTGAGTTAAAAAATATTTCTTGGGAAACAAAAAATGCGCAGGATGGATGTATTGAAGGAGAAATTGTTGGTGGAAATTTATCTGTGATCTACAGCCAATTGGGGTCACCAACGCAACTTGAATCAAAAGATAAAATCATTTTTTTAGAAGACGTAGATGAAATGTTGTATCATCTGGATCGCATGCTCATGGGGCTGTTGCGAGCTGGCGTTTTTCAAGGAGCAAAAGGAATTGTTTTTGGTGGATTCACACAGCTAAAAGACAATACAACTGAATTCGGATTTTCTACTGACAATCCATGGGGAAAATCATGGAAAGAAGTGGCAATACATCGGCTACAACATCTGAAAATTCCGATGATCTTCGATTTTCCAGCAGGTCATATGGAAGACAATAGAGCCTTTTACATGGGACGAAAAAGCAGCCTCTCTTGGGGAAAGGATAACGCTCAATTGTCATGGTCTTAATTATTTTGAATGAATAACTCACTACATTTGCGTAGTTCGTGTAAAAAATACACTAAGTATGGCGGGAGAGAAATTTAGATTCTCATCAGATGAATACCTAAACTTCAAACTTATCGGAATGCGTTCTGATGAGAAAGGGTTTCGACTTGCTTGGTTATTGAATAAAACATTGTTATGGGATTTGGAGTTAAGTCATGAAGTTGAGGTTACACAAAAAAACAATGTTTCGAAGCATGATGTATTTGCCATAAAAGGCGAAGAAAATGAGTTACAAATACACCTCATAGCGAACCGTTCATTGCAAGGAATGTTACTACCTGAATACCATCAGATGGATTATTTCCTAAAAATTGAACACAGTTCTGAAGGGTATATTCCGGAATTAATTGCGGAGTTAAGAAAACTTGAAGAGATAACCGGAGCGTTTGAAATTCAAACAGAAGGTTTAAAAAATATTGAACGATTTATATTCGATTAAGATGACAAGAAAAACAAAAATAGTTGCTACCATAGGCCCAACGTCTTCTAGCAAAGAAGTACTTAAAGCCATGATTGCAGAAGGATTAAACGTTGTTAGACTAAATTTTTCACACGGTACTCATGCAGACCATGAAGCGGTTGTAAAAGCGGTGCGTGAAATTGATGCGGAACTGGGAATTAACACGTCACTGCTAGCTGATTTGCAAGGTCCAAAACTGCGTGTAGGAGAAATGGAAAACAACGGAGTAATGCTTGAAACCGGAAGTCAGGTGACCATTACAACAGAAAAACAAATTGGAACATCAAAGTTCATTTATACCAACTACAGTTCTTTTCCAGCCGATGTAAAAGCAGGAGAACGTGTACTTATGGACGATGGAAAATTAGTTGTTCGCATCATAACAACCGACGGAAAAAAAGAAGTAAAATGTGAGGTGGTTCAAGGCGGAATTCTATCATCAAAAAAAGGATTAAATCTTCCGGAAACGAAAGTATCTCTACCATCTCTTTCAGAAAAAGATATAGCCGATTTGGACTTTGCTTTGAGTATGAATGTAGATTGGATTGGATTATCTTTCGTTCGCAATTCAAAAGATGTTTATCTGCTCAAAGAAATCATTGAAAAAAGTGGAAAACACGCTAAAGTTATTGCGAAGATTGAGAAACCCGAAGCACTTGATGAAATTGATGAAATTGTAAAAGCTACAGATGCCGTAATGGTAGCTCGGGGCGATTTAGGAGTTGAAATTCCAATTGAACAGGTTCCACTTGCCCAAAAGATGATTGTAAAAAAATGTGTTGAGAATGCCAAACCGGTCATTGTTGCAACACAAATGATGGAAAGCATGATCACCAATCTTTCTCCCACTCGTGCCGAAGTTACAGACGTTGCTAATGCGGTAATTGATGGGGCAGATGCTGTTATGTTAAGCGGAGAAACCAGTGTAGGCGCGCACCCCGTTGCGGCCATTCGCATGATGTCGAATATCATCATAGAAGCAGAAAAACATCCCGGTATGTATTACCTAGAAGAAGCGCCTATGGAGTTAGATGAAAATAGATTCATTACAGATAGTATCTGCTTTAGCGCATGCCGCGTAGCCAAGCGAACCTCAGCATCGGGAATTGCAACCATGTCATTCAGTGGCTATACAGGGTATAAACTATCAAGCTGGAGACCAAGAGCAAACATTTTTGTTTTTACCGGGAACAAAAATATATTGTCGCAGTTGAGCTTGGTTTGGGGAGTGAAAGCTTTTTACTATGATAAGATGGTTAGTACGGATCAAACCATTGCCGATATTCGATACATATTAAAAAAGAACGGATACATTCATGAAGGTGATTTCCTCATTAACATTGCCTCAATGCCAATTTCAGAGCAAGGCATGACCAATATGATAAAACTTAGTCGAATATAAACTCGGGGTTTCCCTGTAATCCGCCAGTATGAAAAATCAAAACCGAACCCGCGTTCGGTTTTTTTATTTGCTTCATTTGAAAGAACATCTTCGCGGTGTAGACAACGTCTGTTGGCAATTGCATATCTGAATTCAAATTTTTCATAAATTCAATGAGCTCGGGTTGCTGCTTCCCGAATCCGCCAAAATATTTGTCATCGTAAATAACACATTTCTGCATGCAGTCTTCAACGGCTTCTTCGTCATGAAAAAACCACCTTAACCGGGTCCGAATATCATTTTCTACACTCGCCTTTCCTTTTATGGCGCCAAATACATGAACCTTCACATACTCTGGAGCTTGAATCAACAAGGCTGCCGCTGTGGTTCCGGTTCCACTGCAAACCAACCAATGATTATAAAACCCATCTCCACTACTTACCATCTCCATGGCTCCATTCAATCCTAAATAATTACTTCCACCTTCGGGTATTAAATATGCTCCGGGCCATTTTTCATAAATCCACATTTTCATTTCCTCTGATTCTTTGTCGGCATATTCAGATCTTGAAATAAAAAAAAGTGCTACACCTCTTTCTTCCAAAAAGCGTAATGTAGATGAAAGAACAAGCGGTCTTTCACCCCTTACAATGGCTATACAAGGCAAATTGTGATATGCGCTGAGTGCGGCAAACGCGTGCAAATGATTGCTATATGCTCCACCAAAAGTCACAAGACACGAAGCCTCTCTTCGTACAGCCTCCTGTAAATTGTACTTCAACTTAAACCACTTATTTCCGTTGATCTCTGCATGTATTTGATCAAAACGTTTAACAGTGCATTCACCCCAATGATAATAATCAATCTTTTGAAGTTGAACTTCTTCAAAAAAAAGTGGTTTGTTGAATAGAAAATTTGACATATTCGCCGGATGTGTGAAAACGAAAAAGCAAAAATAGAGGGAGAAGACTATTATCGTAGTCCTGAAGGCTTTATCATTTTTACTGAAGCCTTTCACTTGAAGCGCGGTTATTGTTGTCAAAGCGGTTGCAAACACTGTCCGTTCGGATTTGATAAAAAGACAGGTAAATTCAAGTAATTTCGCAGATAAACTTAACCAAGGGTTAACTTTATCTCTTGCCGTTCAATTCAAAAATATGATCACTTTCAAAGAAGAAATAATTCAGGGTATTCCAAATGAATTACCAATTTCTCAAGCATTTGATTCCGATATCAACCGTGCTCCAAAGCGCAAAGAAATTCTGAGCAGCGAAGAAAAGCAACTGGCAGTGCGCAATGCACTGCGTTATTTTCCAAAGGAACACCATGAAACTTTGGCTAAAGAATTTGCAGCAGAACTGCATGAATTTGGTCGAATCTATATGTTCCGTTATCGCCCAACGCATGCCATGTATGCCAGAAGCATTGATGAATATCCGGCCAACTCAAAACAAGCCGCTGCAATCATGCTCATGATTCAAAATAATTTAGATCCACGTGTGGCACAACATCCGTATGAATTGATTACCTATGGAGGAAACGGAGCAGTATTTCAAAATTGGGCGCAGTATCGGTTAACCATGCATTATTTGTCACAAATGACTGACGAACAAACTTTGGTAATGTATAGCGGCCATCCCATGGGTTTATTTCCTTCCCATACAAACGCGCCTCGTGTTATTGTAACCAATGGCATGATGATTCCCAACTACAGCAAACCAGACGATTGGGAAAAATTCAATGCCATGGGTGTAACTCAATATGGCCAAATGACAGCAGGTTCTTACATGTACATTGGCCCACAAGGCATAGTGCATGGAACAACCATTACAGTGATGAATGCGGCAAGAATGTTAAGGGAAAAGCGAAATGATTTCGAAGTTTATGATCGTGCGGCAGAAGGACTTTTATTCGTAACTGCAGGATTGGGTGGCATGAGTGGTGCACAGCCGAAAGCTGGAAACATAGCGGGTTGTGTTAGCGTTACTGCGGAAATCAATCCAAAAGCGGCTTACAAACGATATGAACAAGGTTGGGTAGATGAAGTGGTTGAAGACATTGATGTGCTCTGCGATAAAGTTAAAGCAGCTCTAACCCATGCCAAGCCTCATAGTTTTGCATTCATAGGCAACATTGTTGAAGTTTGGGAGGCGTTTGATGCAGCAGACATTCATATCGACTTAGGAAGTGATCAGACTTCTTTACACAATCCCTGGGCTGGGGGGTATTATCCTGTAGGACTTACCTACGAGCGGAGCAATGCGCTTATGGCCAATGACCCTGATGCATTTCACCAAGCCGTTGTAAAATCACTACAGAGACACGCTGCCGCCGTAAATAAGCACAGTCAGAAAGGCATGTATTTCTTTGATTATGGAAATGCATTCTTGCTAGAAGCTTCACGTGCTGGTGCCGATGTTATGAATGAGCATCCAACCATTGGAAGAGAATTCAAGTACCCATCTTACGTTCAAGATATCTTAGGTCCTTTGTGTTTCGATTATGGATTTGGTCCGTTTAGATGGGTTTGTGCCAGCGGTAAGGAAGCGGATTTAGATGCAACCGACCAAATTGCGTTAGACGTATTGGTAAGATTGAAGGAGCGCGCTCCAAAAGAAATTCAGCAGCAAATGGCTGACAATATTCAATGGATTAAAGAAGCCAAAGCCAACAAACTTGTTGTAGGATCTCAAGCGCGCATATTATACGCAGATGCGGAAGGAAGAATGGAAATTGCTTCTGCTTTCAATTCTGCTATTCGCGATGGAAAAATAGGACCTGTTGTACTAGGTAGAGATCATCATGATGTAAGTGGTACAGACTCACCATACAGGGAGACAAGCAATATCTATGATGGTTCTCGATTTACCGCAGATATGGCTGTTCAGAATTTTGTTGGAGATGCTTTTAGAGGCGCAACATGGGTAAGCCTTCACAATGGTGGTGGCGTTGGATGGGGCGAAGTTATCAATGGAGGTTTTGGCATGTTACTCGATGGCAGTGACGAAAGCGAAAACAAACTCAGAGGCATGTTGCATTGGGATGTGAACAATGGGATTGCCAGACGCAGTTGGGCTCGAAACAAAGAAGCTCGATTTGCAATAGAGCGGGCAATGGATCAAGAACCACGTTTGAAAGTAACACTGCCTAATTTGGTTGAGACCAATTTAGATTGGATTCAATAACGGTGCGTCACTTTGCTTCACAACTTCTTTGTGCACTGGGCCTGCATACTCCTCTTCGAATGACAATGCTAAATTGAGAAGGTAAAAAAGGTTGAATACTAAAGCCAATATTTGTTGTGTTCTCGATGTTTTACCAAATGATTTCGCTATTTCTAGAATGAGAACGAATCCAAAATAAATATTGAAAATGGGGATGCACATGTAAATCCATTGTCTTCGAGGTCTTCCAACCATTTCCATGATGGAAATTAAATCCCAAATTGGGACAAATGCAGACCACAAGTTCTTGTTCGCTTTAGTGAATAATTTCATTTTGGCCATAAGACCAATAACAAGAACGAAAATAGAGATTAATACAAGGTGAGGCTGGTTTCTCCAGACTTCCTGCAAAACATAAGAAAAGGTATTCATGGCGGAAATTTTTCGCACTAATCCTTTTCAGGGGCAAAGAGATATCTCTCAGTGACCCTGTACTCATCTGTCTTGTACGGCTTAATTGTTCCCTTCTTATCGTAAAAACACTGGTCTTCCTTGCCCTTGTGTGTTGATATGACGTTCATTGTGCCACATGATGATACAACAAGCGCAACAAAACATACCGCAAGGAAATAAAAGCGTGTTTTCATAGCCGGAAGATTTGAGAAAGCCCTCCGTATTTGTAACCTGGAAGTAAATCAAATACGGAGGAACTTTTTAGTTAGGTATTAGAAAGACGTGATTATTTTTCTCGGTTGCCTTTTCAAATGTAAATTTGTCTCATGCAGCCAACAAGGATTCAGTCCTTAAATCAATTCGAGAATATTCTTTTGAATGAAATCACAGCACATTCCCAAACGTTTATTCTTTGCGATGAAAACACCAACACCCATTGTGTTCGCGTACTTATAGAAAATGTACCTGGTCTTGAAAACGCAGAAATCATTGAGGTACCCTCAGGAGAAGAAAGTAAATGCCTTCAAATAGTTGAACAAGTTGACCTTGAACTTCTTGAACGCAACGCCGATCGAAATGCATTACTTCTCAACGTAGGTGGTGGTGTAATTACCGATCTTGGAGGTGTAATTGCTGCAACCTATAAAAGAGGAATTGATTTCATTCACATTCCAACTTCACTCATGGCACAAGTTGATGCGGCTATTGGTGGTAAATGTGCTGTAGATATTGGCTCTTCAAAAAACACCTTCGGGGTATTTCAATTTGCTAAAGAAGTTCTTATTTACACCCCATTTTTGGAAACTTTACCCGAAGAAGAACGCTTGTCCGGATTCGCCGAAATGTTAAAACATGGAATAATTTCCGATCCAAACTTTTGGACAGCGCTTACGCACATAGACCCGAAAAACACCAATGAGTTGGCTCTATTTGTTGAGCGCTCCGTTCACATTAAAAATGAAATTGTCAAGGAAGATCCTACTGAAAAAAACAGCCGAAAAAAATTAAATTATGGCCATACTGTTGGTCATGCTATCGAATCGTTTTTCCTAGAAAACAGCACACCCCTATCGCACGGAAAAGCCATTGCGTGGGGTATGCAAATTGAAAACAACATAGCTGTAAAAGAACAATTCATGAGTCAGCAAACAGCTTCTGAGATCAACCAATACCTGCAGCTGCATTTCGGTGAACCCAAAAAGTTTAATGCATTGGAAAAAGATACCCTGATTTCATTCATGAGAAACGATAAAAAAAATGACAAGGGAAACATTCAAATGTCTCTGGTATCTGAAATCGGAAAATGCCATATTAACTGCGAAATTCAAGAAGATTTAATCTTGCAATCGTTGTAAATTTGTCCCATTCAAAAATGAGAATGGAATTACCAAGCAAATATTTACCTGCAGAAATAGAAGATAAAATCTATGCTGCATGGTTAGAGAAAAACGTTTTCAAAAGCACACCCAATAACAAACCCGCATATACCATTGTTATTCCCCCACCCAATGTAACAGGTGTGTTACACATGGGGCACATGTTGAATAACACCATTCAAGATTTACTCATTCGCAGAGCTCGAATGCGCGGATTTAATGCTTGTTGGGTGCCTGGAACCGACCACGCTTCTATTGCCACGGAAGCCAAGGTTGTTCAGAAACTTCGAAAAGAAGGCATAAAAAAATCAGATCTTTCACGCGATGCGTTTCTAGAACATGCCTGGGAATGGACCCACAAACATGGAGGAATAATTCTAGAACAATTAAAAAAATTAGGCGCCAGTTGCGATTGGGACCGCACCCGATTTACCATGGATGAAAAATACTATGAAAGTATAATTGACTGCTTCATAGACTTACATTCCAAAGGGAAAATTTATCGAGGTGAACGCATAATCAACTGGGATCCTGCTGCACTCACGGCCCTTTCAGATGAAGAAGTTATCTACAAAGAAGTTCAATCGAAACTTTATTTCTTAAAATATCAGATTGAGGGGACCAATGAATTTCTTACCGTAGCTACCACCCGCCCTGAAACCATAATGGGAGACACTGCCGTATGTGTCAACCCAAAAGACGAGCGTTATCTTCATCTCCACGGAAAAAAAGTTATTGTTCCCCTTGTTAATAGAGCAGTACCCATTATTGCTGATGAATATGTAGATTCTGAATTTGGAACGGGATGCTTGAAAGTTACTCCTGCTCATGATGAGAATGACTTCATGTTAGGGGAAAAGTTTCAGTTGGAAGTCATTAACATGATGAATGCCGATGGAACCATATCCCAAGCCGGTGGAATGTACGTTGGTGAGGAACGATTTGCCGTTCGTGAAAAAATTGCAGAAGACCTCAAAGCCGCAAATCTCCTTGCCAAAGTAGAAGAGCATGCCAATAAAGTAGGATACTCTGAACGAACCGATGTCATTATTGAACCTCGATTGTCGCTGCAATGGTTTGTAGATATGAAAGACTTGAGCAAACCGGCACTAGACAATGTAATGAATGATAACATTCGTTTCTTCCCTCCGAAATTTAAGAACTCGTATCGCAATTGGATGGAAAACATCAAAGACTGGTGTATCTCTCGTCAACTTTGGTGGGGCCATCGCATTCCCGCGTTTTACGCTCCAGATGGATCATTTGAAGTTGCAAAAAACGTAGAAGAAGCCTTAACAAAATTCAATGCCAAAGGTGCCTCGTGGAATGTATCAGATTTGAAACAAGATGAAGATGTATTAGACACTTGGTTCAGCTCATGGTTGTGGCCCATCTCTGTTTTCGATGGCTTCTACTCAAAAGAAGAGCTAGACTATTATTACCCCACTGCAGACCTTGTTACAGCTCCAGAAATTATGTTCTTTTGGGTGGCTAGAATGATTGTAGCTGGTTATGAATACCAAGGTAAATTACCATTCAAAAACGTATATTATACAGGTATAGTTCGTGACAAACAAGGTAGAAAGATGAGTAAATCGCTCGGAAATTCTCCCGACCCCATTGAACTCATGCAACACTACGGTGCAGATGGGGTTCGGGTTGGTATGTTGCTTTCTTCACCTGCTGGAAATGACCTGCCTTTTGATGAATCTCTTTGCGAACAAGGAAGAAATTTTGCCAATAAAATTTGGAACGCATTCCGATTAGTAAAGAGTTGGGAAGAAAAAATTGATACGTCAATTGAACAGCCTGACTCTTCAGAAATTGCCGTGAAATGGATGAACAACCGCTTTGAAGAAGTCCTTGCTGAAATGGAAGACGGTTATGATAAGTTCCGCATCAGCGAAGTATTGATGCAAACCTATAAACTCATTTGGGACGACTTCTGCTCTTGGTATTTGGAAATGGCTAAACCCAGCTATGGCAAAGGCATTGACCAGAAGACCTACAACGAGACCCTATCCATATTCAAAAACTTATTGAAGGTTTTGCATCCGTTCATGCCTTTCCTAACAGAGGAAATGTGGCAGCATATGCCCTCATGGAAAACAGAATCGGAATTCATTTGTACTTCTGAATGGCCAAGCGCAGGTTCCTTCAACGCAGAATTACAACAATCATTTGAGCAATTCGAGGCCTTGGTTACTGAAGTGCGTACGGTTCGAAAAAAACAAAACCTACCCAACAAAGAATCATTGGTTGTTTCATTCCTAAAATCAAACGCGAGAAACAATGCATTCGATGCGGCTTTCAAACATTTATGTAATGTTTCTGAATTGAATGAGATTTCTGAAAAACTAAATCCCTCCTTCAGTTTCATGGTGAATGGTGTCGAATACTTTATACCGTACACTGCTTCTGTAGATATTGAGGCCGAGCAAGCGAAAATGAAAGAAGAATTAACCTACTTGCAAGGATTTTTAAAATCTGTAGAGGGTAAATTGTCGAACGAACGATTTGTACAAAACGCACCAGCGAATGTGCTAGAGGCCGAACGTAAAAAACAAGCCGACGCTCAAAGTAAAATTGCCGCAATAAAAGAGCAGTTGGGGATGTAATTATTGCTTTTTGCAAAAGACAAAATCACGAATGATTTTCTTCTCTGCAAAAGCCCTGTTCCAGCTTCCATGTTTAACATCCGGATATGATATAAGGTGAACATTTTTGTTCACCTTTTTCGTTGCATTCACCATTTGAACAGAGTTTTGATACGGCACTACATTATCTGCTTTCCCGTGAAAAGCCCAAACCGCAGTCGATGTGTTTTTCCGTGCTTGAAGGGTGTCACCTCCGCCACAAACGGCCAAGGCCGCAGCAAATCTGTATGGCTGACGTGCTATATATTCCCAAGTTCCATACCCGCCCATACTTAATCCGGCAATGTACATGCGAGAAGTGTCAATAGAATTGCTCAGCACCAACGAATCTATTGCCATCATAACAGCCTGCAGCGGCCAAGTAGGCTCAGGTTTCATGGTGTGTTTCGTTGATTTCCAATCCACATCGGTCCATCGCTCATTTGCAGGACACTGCGGCGCCCAAACAATGTAATCATCTAAACCCGATAATTTAAGCGTCTCAATAAATACCGGTAATCCTACTTTAACCTGCGCACCATTGTCGTCACCACGCTCACCAGCGCCGTGTAGAAATAAAATAAATGGTTTTTTCTCGGTTGAATTTGATTCTCCAATGTTCAATTCAATTAATGGTATACGTCCCGAATTGCCGCGTAAATAGGTGCGAGTGGTATCTATTTGCGCAGAAGATGAACCAAACAACAGGAGCCATGTACTAAAGAACAACAAGACGTGCTTCGCCATAGAAAGGAAAAAATGATATGTTTTTGTCTTTCAAAGATAGGTGACCAAGGAAATTTTAAGATTTGAAATTGAGTTCCAAATAAAAATAAATGCCATGAAAACACAGAACACCTGGAATTTCGATGACATCGTATTCGAGCATCGAAACAAAAACTACGGAGCCTATCAATTGAGAAAAACCTATGGAAAAAGAACTCTCGCAAGCATTTCTATTGCCTCTCTTTGCTTGGTTGGATTCTTGTTCGCCCTAATTCCTGAGCCTGTGGCCATTGAGAAAGAAGCGCCTAAGATTGTACCTACAGAACTTATGAATGCCAACATTCAAAAAATTAAGGTAGAACCTAAAAAAGTGCCCTTGAAGCCGATTCTTCAAAATAAAATTAAATCAAGCGGCGGAATCAATAACACTACTCTTGCTATTGTAACCAACGGAGGTGGGGGCGTTGCACCTGGAAAAAATCCAGGGCCTGGTGGTGGAAGTGACGATGATGAATTTGGTTTCCCACAAGATCCGGTTTTTGAATTAGACACAACTACTGTGCGCACAAAGCCACCTACAAAGCCATTCGAACCTTTTGCTCAATACATGCCTGAGTTTCCAGGCGGGTACAATGCACTGGCAAATTATATGGGTGAAAATGTCTATTACCCAGAGCGTGTTCGCCAACTTGGTGTTGAAGGCACAGTATACATTTCATTCATTGTGGAAGCAGATGGATCAATCGCCAGAGTGAGCGTGGAGCGCGGTATTGACGGCGGATCTGAGTTGGAAAAAATAGCCATTCAAGCCGTGAAAAAAATGCCAAATTGGACTCCCGGCCGAAATGGTAACACAACGGTAGCAGTAAAACAAGTAATTCCTATTCAATTTTCACTTGTAACTGACTAAATTTGCGACCTATGTTGAAATCACCCCTGCTCATCATTCAGGCTGTCATGGTAGGCATGTTTATTCTCATTGGAATAGCTGCGCTGGTTCTCGAGCCTATGAAAGCCATACTGCCAGGGAATCAAGCCTATTGGTTTGCAGGAGTTGTTTTCACTTATGCCGTTATTCGTGCGTTCCGCATTCGAAAACAGTACAAACAAAATAAAGAGGAGGATCAAGCATGAGCACACGTGTGATTCTCTTAGGTCTTTTTTGTCTATCTCTGTTTGGTTGCGGAAATGGCGGTGGTACAGCCAATCAAATGAATGAAGGTGAATTGAAATTGGGCGTAGACAATTCGTACAGCCTGCTCATGCAGTCCATCATTCCCGTCTACGAAAACACCTACAACAAAGCACACGTTGTCGCCACTTATGCATCTGAAGAAGAAATTCTACGAAAATTGTACGCTGATAGTATACAGGAAGCCATTCTAAGCAGGCCCTTGACTGAAGAGGAATTAAACTATTTCAAGTCTCAAAAAAAATTCCCAGAGCAACTTAAAATCGCTGTTGATGCCATTGCATTTATTGTTCATCCGGAAAACCCCGATACTGTGTTTACAATAAAACAAATAGAAGAGGTTATGGCGGGAAGAATAAACACGTGGTCAGCAATACAAAGCGGAAATTCAACTGGTGAAATACGGGTAGTATTCCCTGAAAGTGGCTCAGGAGAGCGCAGATATGTGAAAGAATCTATTTTAAAAAACGCTGTAGAGCCAAGTAATCTAGCAGTAAATAATGCGAATGAACTCATTGACTATGTCTCGCAAAACAAAGGTGCCATAGGTGTAATTTCAGGAGCATGGATCAGCGATGAAGAAGATCAGGTAAGTCAAGATTTTAGAGGAAAAATTAAAATTATTCGTGTTATAGATTCTACAAATGTGGTAGACCCTCGTAAACCATTCGGTCCTGCAATGGGTTATATAGCCATGAAAGAATATCCATACCGTAGAGACGTTTGGGCCATACGAACAGGACTCACCGGATCAGTAGCCACCCATTTCTTATCTTTCTTAGCGAATGAAGATGGGCAGCGCATTGTAAGAACAATGGGCATGGTTCCTGTAAAGATGGACATACGATTAATACAAATTAAGGAATAAACAAAAATGAATATGAGAAATCTCTTCCTTGTGTCAGCAACAGCGCTACTATTCGGAGCATGCACCGCACAAAAACCAATTTTGGAATCGAACCCAGCATTTGATCCAATCCGCAAAACAACACTTAACGAACGTTATGAAAAAGCACTTTCAGACGTAGAATCCTTGCCTTCCTCTGGAGAAAAATTCTCAGTTGTAGGATTCAATTATGCCGAATGGGCTTTTGATGGTAAAACCTTCGACACAAAAAAAAATCAAGAAGCTATAGATGCATTCAATGCAGGAGTAAAAATAGACTCCCTTTTTCCAATGAACTATGTAGGTCTTGGCAGAATGGCGCTTCGTAATAAAGATATTGCCAGTGCTCAGCGTTATTTTGCAAAAGCGCAAAGCATTGTAGAAAATAAAAAATACAAAGTTTCAAAACCACTGAAGCAAAACACCTACATAGCTATTGCTGCAGCTCAATTAGCAGAAGAAACAAGAGATACAACTGCTGCAAGAAAGGCGTTGAACTTAGCCTCTGCTATTGATGAAAATAACCTTGAGCTTCGCTTAACATGGGGAGACTATCAATTCAGAAAAAACATCAACAACCAATCTGCTGCCATTGCAGAATACAACAAATGTTTGAATATTGATTCAAAATACGCACCTGCACTCTACCGCAAAGCACGTTTGTATAAAGCAGCAAAAAACTATGAAGAATCACTTAAAACATTGAACGAGGCTATTGCTCTTGATCCCACTTTTGCTCCTGCATACAGAGAAAAAGCCGAAATGTCGAAAGAATTGAGTCGCTTCGAAGAAGCCATCTCTGCCTATGAAAAATACCTTGAATTAAATAATTCTTGCCGCGTTCAACAGCGTTATGCTTCTTTCTTCTACCTGACTAAAAACTACGACCGTGCCATTACAGAGATCAATGCTGCCATAGTCTGTAATGAGAACAACCACATTTTGAATCGTATTTTAGGATACTCACACTTTGAATTAAAAGCATATGATCAGGCAAAATCTTTCATGGATAAATTTTTCGCGAAAGAAGATCCTAGAAACTTCGACGTAAAGGATTTCGAGACGTATGCAGACATTATGATTGGTTTGGGTCAAGACAGTATAGCCATTTTAAATTATGAAAAAGCACTTAGTCTATTCCCAGATTATACTGCTGGTTATGATAAAATTGCAACGTTATATACCAACAATGCCATGGCTGCTAAAGGTAAAGAAAATGAAGCCAAGCGCATTATGTACTACACCAAAGCTGCAGATACCTACAGTAAGAAAATGGCAAAATTGGGTGAAGATCCAAGAGACTTGTTTGTTCAAGGTCAAGTTTTGTATTTCTCACAACAATATGTACTTGCAGACTCTACTTTCATGAAAGCCACAAAACGCTATCCCGAATCTTGGTTTTGGGTGGCGAAATGTGAAAACAAATTGGATGTTAATCAAGAAGGAAGAGCAAAGGCCTTTTATGAAAAAGCAATTGTACTTGTTGGTCAAAACCCAGAAGCGATTGCAAAAGGAAAAAAGAGTTTGGCAGAAGCTTATCAATACTTAGGATTATATTACGGGAACATGGGCGATTTAAATTGTTCTAAAAGTGCTTGGATGAAGGTTTTAGAATTAGACCCAACCAACAAACTTGCAAATCAGTTATTGGTAACACCAGAAACCCTTGATAAAGAGTTGATGGCTGCTGCTGGCGATTGTGTTTTGGTAACATTTCCTGAAGTGAAAAAAGAAGAGGAAGAGAAGTAATCACCTTCTTCACTTTTTAATCTTAATAACTCCCAATTCTTTCTGAAAAGCGAAGAATTGGGAGTTTATTTTTGAGGTAGAATTTTGTTATCACTATGAGCACCTCAATGAATCAACTTGCAGAAGAACTTTTATCAAAACTTAAACAACTTCAGACTGGACAGCTGAACGCTTCTGATACCGATGAATTGGTTAATCTATGTGGAAATTTGTATGAGAAATTAATTGTTCTACGTTATAAAGCATACACAGAGGCCGATGAGCCTGAACAATCTTCACCATCCTTCACACAGCCCATTGTCATAGATAGTGCCCCTACTGAAGAGGTTATCATTTCTCCTGAACCCAATCAAGTCAATTTAATTGATGCCATTGCTGAAGCTGAACAAACCGAAGAGCCCGTAACCTTTCAATTGATTGCGGAAGAAGAAGTAATTACAGATATCAGTGAAATCACCTATGCTGAGACCAATAGTCACTCAGAAACTCAAGCGGTTCATGAAAATATTGTAATTGAACCAAAGCAAGAACCTCAACCCGTTCAAGAGATACAACCCACTCAAGAAGAGAACAAATTGGATCGAGTTTCAGTGAATGACAGTTTCAAACCATCTACAGTTTCGTCACTAGCACAAAAACTTGAAGGATCAGCTATTTCAGATTTAAAGAAAAACATTTCATTGAATCAACGCTTCCAATTCTGTAAAGATTTGTTCAAGGGGAACAATCAGGAGTATGAGGTAATGGTTGAAAAATTAAACAATACAAATCGCGACGAAGCCTTGCGTATTCTAGATGTGCTCACTACCAAGTACACCTGGAATCCAGAATCACATGCTGTTAAAGATTTTACAGATTTAGTGAATCGTAGATATTTATAATGAAATTATTTCTAGTCCCGACGCCAATTGGTAATCTTGAGGACATCACCTTGCGTGCGATACGTATTTTAAAAGAAGTTGATTTCATACTTTGTGAAGATACCCGAGTAAGTGTTCGTTTAATTTCTCACTTGCAATTCAGTAAACCATTGGTATCCTTCCACCTGCACAACGAGCATAAGAAATTAGAAGAGACACTGCAACTTATACAAACTGCAACAAATGGTGTTGCGTTAATTTCAGATGCGGGCACCCCAGGCATTTCAGACCCCGGGTTTCTTCTGGTACGGGCGTGTTTAAAAGAGGGCATACCTGTTGAAACACTTCCCGGTGCAACTGCTTTCGTTCCTGCTCTCGTGAATAGTGGACTTCCCACAGACAAATTCATTTTTGAAGGATTTCTCCCCCAGAAAAAAGGAAGAGAAACGGCAGTAAAACGCATAGCACAGCATGAAATGACCACTGTGTTGTATGAATCACCGCATAGAATTGTGAAGTGTTTGGAGCAGCTTATTATGCATTGTGGGTCAGATCGACTCTGCTCGGTTTCAAGAGAAATAAGTAAAAAATTTGAAGAGACTAAGCGTGGTACCCTTGAGGAAGTTTGTGCACATTTCAAGTTAAATGAACCGAAAGGTGAGTTCGTAATTGTATTAAATTCGCGGTCATGAATGCGAATTTGTCTCCAGAAGAAATTGTAAGAAGAGAAGCCTTAGTGAAATTACGTCAATTATCCATTGACCCATTTCCGGCTGCCGAATATGAAACAAACGCAACAGCGGCAATCATTAAAGCAAATTATCAAGAAGGGCAAGAAGTTTCTGTAGCGGGAAGGCTCATGAATCAGCGTATTCAGGGCAAGGCTGGTTTTGCAGATTTACACGATGCAAGTGGTAGAATTCAAATCTACATTAATCAGGAAGTTTTATGTCCTGGAGAAGACAAAACCCTTTATCAAGAAGTGGTTCGTCACTTATTGCATCATGGCGATTTTGTTGGTGTGAAAGGAAAAGTGTTCACAACTAAATTGGGCGAGATTTCAATCAACGTTTCTGAACTTACCGTTTTGGCCAAGTCACTTCGTCCTTTACCCGTTGTAAAAACAGACGCAGAGGGAAACGTTTATGATGCATTTACTGACCCTGAAATGCGGTACCGTATGCGATACGTAGACTTAGTGGTAAATCCGAAAGTCAAAGACACATTCGTAAAACGCACAAAAATTATGAATGCCATGCGCGAATTTTTCAACGAGCGTGGCTATTTAGAAGTAGACACTCCCGTATTGCAAGCTATTCCTGGGGGTGCATCGGCAAGACCATTCATTACACATCACAACACTCTGGATATTCCAATGTATTTGCGCATTGCGAATGAGTTGTATTTGAAAAGACTTATTGTAGGGGGTTTCGACGGAGTATATGAATTCAGTAGAAATTTCCGAAATGAGGGTATGGATAGAACCCACAATCCGGAATTCACCGTAATGGAAATTTATGTGTCTTATAAAGACTACAACTGGATGATGCGTTTCACAGAAGAAATGATTGAGCACGTTGCCACTCAGGCATTGGGAACAACTGATGTTCAGTTTGGAGATAAATCAATCAGTTTCAAAGCCCCATTTGCTCGGGTTTCCATGACAGATGCTATTCTGCAACATACCGGTTTTGATATTACAGGCAAAACTGAAGATGAACTTCGCGCCAAGTGCGTTGAACTTGGATTGGAAGCAAATGAAAATTTAGGTAAAGGAAAATTAATTGACACCCTATTCGGTGAGATGTGTGAAAAGCATTTCATTCAACCTACATTCATTACAGATTATCCGGTTGAAATGTCTCCATTGTGTAAACGTCACCGTGATAATCCAGAATTAACCGAACGTTTTGAATTGATGGTGAATGGAAAAGAATTGGCCAATGCATACAGTGAATTGAATGACCCAATTGATCAACGTGAACGATTCGAAGAGCAAATAAAACTCATGGAAAGAGGAGATGATGAGGCCATGTTCATTGATTTTGATTTCCTTCGTGCTCTTGAGTATGGTATGCCCCCCACATCTGGAATGGGTATTGGAATTGACAGATTGGTGATGATGATGACCAACAATGAAAGTATTCAAGAAGTATTGTTCTTTCCTCAAATGCGGCCTGAGAAAAAACAAGATGGTCCTGATTTGGCAGCCTTCGAAAATACTGGCATTCCTGCATATTGGATAGAAGCTTTGGTCAGTTTAGGCATACATACTTTAGAGCAATTGAAAGAAGTAAAACCAACAGCATTGCATCAAAATCTGAATACGTACCGCAAGAAAAATAAGCTTGATATTCCAGCGGCTCAGTTAGATGAAATATTAACTTGGATCAATTAAAAAGCATGCGAATGCTCATGCTCCCTGCATGAACCATTGGTCTTGCCTCAGATTTTCGGCCATTGTACTGCAAAGACAATTGTAGATTCTCATTAATGAATTTTCTCCAGTCTATTTGGTACTGCATGTTATTTCCAACTTGTAGACCATTCAATGCGTCATACAAGGCAGAACCTGTAAGCGAACCGTTCAAAGCTATTGAAGTCCATTTTATTTCGGTTTTGAACAGTTGACCCTCACTGATTTCCCATTGAATAAGTGATGATATCGAAAGAGAAGTAGACTCGAAACGGGATTCGGCATTACCGCCATTTTTTAAACCAAATTCAGAATTCAAGCCAAATTGTTTTTTAGTGGTAGGTTGAAAAATAAGTGCCGGTTTAATTGTCGTGAAAGAATACGCATAATTGCGAATGGACAAAAAGTTAGACGCTGATAATTTTTTGCCGTAATCAAAAGCGCACAGCAAATTCCAAAATGATTTTAGGGTTGTGCGCGCAGTCAATTGACCGCTGCGATCTTCTTTGCTCTCAAACCCAGATAACAATTGACTCTTATTTTCATTTCTCGTGAAAATGAGGTCAGTAGAAAAACGTGGATTACCCCTATTGAAATAAATGCCACCGCGTTGGGCATTGGTGTAGCCTAACCATATGGAATCATTCATGACAGCAATAGGATAAAGTCGATATTCAGACTGATTCGTTTTCGATTCCGATCGGTTCTGCAATGAAAGAGACCAAGGTTGCAAGAATTTCTTAAATCCTTCATTGCGCCACACTTTTTTATTTGAGAATTGAATATTCAAAGACGTAGTTAAACCTGAAGTAAAGACATTCTGATACTCGGTAGTTTGAATTGGAATACGAATGTAATTTGCTTCATAACTAAAAGCGGAGACTTCAAATTCTTCTAACTCCTTCACACCATTCTCATTGTAATCATTCCAAATATAAACTCCCTGCCCCAAAGGCACTTCGGCATAAACATAGGCTTGAATAGGCGACAAACCGCTTCCTGTCTCATAAAACAAATTCAATTGTATCAACTTCTGTGATGCCGTTCTAAACTCAATTCTACCTAAAGTTGTATTCAATGGAATCAAGGTAGAACTGGTATCCAACACATGCAAATTTCTTTGATTCAGAATGAGGTTGATTTGAGTCCCTTTGGCTGTTTTACCCTTTAACTCCAAACCGCCATTCCATGCTGAAGCCAATGGTGTTAATGCATCATTCAGAATACGTTGATCGGTTCTGTTCCGAACAAAAAATTTAATCATTCTCGATGTAGTGTCCTGCGAACGCACGTACAATTCACCATCAAAAAATGCGTAAGCATTCGTTCCGGTGTTTGCATTATTGTATTCTTGTTCGTCTTTGAAACCGGTTACTATTTTCTTTCCATCATGGTAAACATGTAACTTCTGACGTAAGAATTTACTTTTTATCACACCCTGAGTTTGAAGCGCCCATGCGTCTGCAATGACATGCATTCGTTTAGCAATAATAACATGCTGTTTGTAGGTTATTTTTTTTCCAAGATATGCGTTTCCCAAATCTAAAACACCCAATTGCAAAAGCAGATTTCCATGTTTTTTCGATTGAAAACCATATCCCAACTGCGCATTCAATTGACTTGTATTCAATACAGGTAATGAGAGCAAATTCCAATTTCTTTCAAATTCAACTTCTCTAAATCGTTCTATACGTTTAAACTGTGACGATAAATACTCTGCCTTCCATTCCCATTGATGGCTTCGATTCTCTTGATCGCTTATGAGTTTTCCTTCGAATAATCCAGCACCACCCAGGTTTATTTGATTTCCAATAGATGAAAACGTATTCAAGTCATTTTGTGAGAATGCAGCTTCCGTGCGAATCTTCCCTTTCCACTGATTAAAAATGCGTTCGTTCGTTAAACCTAAAACCAACATGAGTTGTCTATTGGGCGGTGTTAATTTCCGAATTGGTTCGTAACTTCCTTGAGGTATTCCACCAACAGGAGCCACCCATTTGTAGACTTTGCCAAAAGGCGAAATTGCGCTTTCAATGTAATTTCCATTGCCTACACCTACAAAAGTGAAAACCGCCGAGTAATGCGCAATTAAGGCATTGTTTGAATACACCAATATGGAATCAATACCCAGTGAATCAACCAAATCATACCGAATCTGATTTGGATCAAAACCCAAACTATCTATTGCCGAGATAAATGTGTTTGTGATTGAATTGCCTGCATTATAAAGTATTTCTCTTTCTGTTAAGTTCAGGGGTTGAGACAATGGTTGGTTCTTAACATCGGACTCTAGAAAAAACTGCGAATAGAATTTTCTACCATTACCGAATGAATATTCGGTTTGTTGTGTAATAAGCGGACGCAAATATTGGCGATCTACGTATTGAAATTCCACCACAATTCTTTTGTCTTTGGTAATGCGTTGTTTTGATGTGAATACAATTTCAGCGGTATTGTAATCAATTGCATAATCTTGATCCAGTCCGCGAATACATTTTTTTCCATCTATGTAAACAACTTCTGTTCCCGCCAGAACTGTTACAAAACGCTCTCCGTTTGCACCTTGCAACCGATATGGCCCTTGCACGCCTTCTAGACCTTGAATAGCGAGTCTATTAAATTTCCCTTTAGAAATAGAAACCGAGGTCTCTGTCTTCAATTCTTTTTTATTGAACGTTTCATTGGAATTTACATAGAGTCCTAGCCCACGTTTATTGAACTTCATGAAATAATTTGCTTGGGTAGAAAGCGCAAAATCACCTGCAATCCACTTCGATTTTTCATCGGACAATTGAATAAAAACCTGATCAATTTCTTGAACTTGTTGTGTTGTACCAGAGGCTTGAATGGGAAGTTGATTATCTGAGATTGAAGCTACCAATTGAAATCTGTTGGCAAGTTTTCCTTTGAGCTGAAGGTTTAAAGCAGATTGCGCTCCAATGTTTTGCTGACTGCCAGCTGAAATGGATCTTGAAATGGATCCAAACTTTTGAATTTGGTCTGTATAATTTTCTTTACTTTTGGGCTGTATAGTTGTAAAGGTGAATTTATCGGGTTTGGAAGCACTCCAATCGTATTTCTGATAATTCACTTCAAAGTCAAAAACTTCGTATGAAATTCTAAGGGTATCTGAAAAACAGCAAAGACGAAAGAATGAATTCGAGTTCGATAGAAATTGAAATTCAACTGTTGTATTGGTGGTCAAATTAAGTGCGTGAATACTTGTTGGTCGAACAACTAGAGTATCCAGTACAATGCAGGCTTCCCCCGGAAGAAGCAATTTGGTTTTGGGCTGAGCACTTGCAACCTGAAGTATAAATAACAAAGATGCAAATGCCAGTATATTCCTCACCTATTCGTTGTTGTTAACGTACACACGAACCACTATATGATTCATTTGGAAAAAATACAATCCAGTGGCCAAGCTTGCAGTTTCAATTTCGCTCTGTAACGAATAAATGAATTCATTTCGTATGATTCTTCCTTGCGAATCAGAAATAGTCATAATTCCTGAAGCCGGTAACTGATTGCATTGAATATTCACCATTCCGCTGCTTACAGGATTCGGATAAACGATTACAGCGTTGTTGATCTCATCAACACCTGTATCTCCTGTATCTGCATTGCAATCATCATCAATACCATTTTCTAAAATCTCAAATGCATTTGGATTTACGTTCGGATTAGTATCATCACAATCTAAAGCTACAATTGCATAACCAACACCTGGATCTGCACAAAACCCAATGGCGTTACCATATCCAAAATTGTCAGAATCAGCGTCTACGTAATAGGGTAAGGAAGGAATACCTTCATCTATTGATCCATTGCAATTTTCATCTTCAAAATTACAAATCTCAACAGCGTTCGCATTTACAAGCGGATCACTCTCATTGCAATCGCCGTTGCAAGCATTTAATCCATCGCCATCCCAATCAATAAATTCGTCTACTTGTCCATCATTATCATCATCAATAGCATTGCAAAACTCTTGTTGAATCTGATATTTCAAAAGGTAAGCATCTGTATAGCCGTTATTCGTTGAAAATGCATTGTCATTCGACCATGAATAACCCGAAATCAGCAATTGACCATCAGTATCAAGAATGACATCAGAAGCGTAATCAAAATTACTTCCACCCCAAATATCTTCAAACAACACATTTCCATCCAGATCCAGAAGCCCAATGTAGACATCACTGGTTCCCAACAAAGGCAAGCCATTCACAACGCCTTGAGTCTCTCCAACAAAGGCAATGTTTCCATCATTCAATTGAATGAGTCCACGAACATAATCACTGTTGTTGCTACCATAATTTTTGCTCCACAACAATGTTCCATTCGCATCAATTCGAAAAATCCAAAAATCGGTTAAGCCCGCATTGGCGGAAGTTAAATCACCATTCGACGACCGAGAGTCACCAGCAACAACCAATGAACCGTCGGGTAATTCTATCACTTCCTCAACCAAATCATTTTGTGAACCCCCGTATGCCTGTTGCCAAAGAATGGATCCATCTGGTGACATTTTAACAACCAAAGCGTCCGTTGCGCCATGACTTGTAACGGTTATTTCATTATTTCCAACATTAAAACCACCTATGAAAATGAAATTTCCATCTTGTGTTTTTCTGATTATTGTCCCCGAATCATAGGCTGTAGAACCGAAGCAATTCGACCAAATGATTGTTCCCAAAGCATCTATTTTTACCAACCACATGTCTCCCTGACCGTTCTGATCGGTTAACGGTGCATTGCTAGAAAATGCTCCTCCCGCGAAGAGTATTCCATTGTCTTCGGTAGCAACAACAGATGTTGCAAATTCACCTAAGGTTCCACCAAAAGACTTTTGCCACAGCAAATCTCCATTTTCATTGATTCGAATAACCCACACATCTGTTTCTCCGTACATGGCCGAGCAGTCTCCATCGAACGATTGATTTCTGCCTACAAGGCAATATGATCCATCGGCCATAGGAAGAATATCCAAAGCGGCTTCATTAATACTTCCCCCAAAACACTTTTGCCAAACGAATTGTCCAGATGCATCATACTTTAAAAGAAGAATGTCTGTAAAACCATGATTCCCTGTTACAAAAACATCGGAGGAGTTTGTATATCCTGCCGTAAGAGTTCCGCCATCTGCAGTTTTGCAGAGGGCATAGGGTTGATCATAATTGTATCCACCGTAAGATGTGGTCCAAATATCTTGAGCAGTGCTTGATAACCAAAGAAAAAATGTTAGGATGAATAAGTTTGTTTTCATGCAACGAATTTAATCATTCATCTCATTGAAAAAACCTGAAAAAAATAGCCCCGACGGGAATCGAACCCATATCAAAAGTTTAGGAAACTTCTATTCTATCCATTGAACTACGGAGCCAATTTCTTCGCGAAGATAATTGCCTCCATGGAAGAATTTCACTTATTCTTATTCAAAGCCTTCATGGTCTGGTAGTCTCTGCACTTGAATTGATTGGAAACTGGTTTTTGAAAGGAGAAATCAACCGCACTGAATTCATTGGTACAAAGTAACTCCGTTGCCCAAACTTGCTCTCCATTGATTTGAAAGGCTACACCTTGTATTCTGGCACCACTCGCAAGCATGTTTTCATTGTGACCCGGACTTTCCTTCCACTGCTGAAATGACTCTGAGGCAATGGTAAACGCAATCTCTTCTACAGTTTCACCCTGCGTATCATAATTATAAAGACAATTTTCACCGCACCAAGAGAGTATTGTATTTGGATTTACAAATTCAATTCGATCACCAGGGTCTTTGCCGCTCGACTCGGCACTATTATTTTCACTGTGTGAAAGTTTGTTACGTTGAACCATCCAATTGTTGTGGTTCAGACAAACCAACCACAATTCATCGCTCCAGAGTACACGCTTTCTTCCTTTGCTTGCTCGATAATCATTCATAATTCCATGAAAGTAGTAGGCTGACAATCGCTCTATCATGGCAATACTATCTTGAGTCGATTTTTCTATCAATTGCTTTGCACTTTGTAATTTAAAGGGCGCCTTTTGAGCAGCAATTGACTGTGTATTCAAGATGAATATCAATAAGAAGCTGAGTATAAAAAAGAATCTAGTCATAATTCGTAAACACAATGTAGTTCTGTTTTATTGCAAATCAAATTAACTTTGAACCATGTTGGAAATAATAGCCCTTTTTTTATTGACCCGTGTAATAGGCGACCGCGCCGCCGAGAAAGGATACCGTGCTTGGGTCTACAAAATTTTAATGGTGGGACTGTGGTTTCTTTTGGAATCAATATTTTTCTTCTCTGGCTTGGTATTGTTCGGGCATAGCATTCCTGTCTATTTATTTGGTCTCTTTGGTGGGTTCACCGGATTTCTCATTACCTTACTCATTGTTAAAAATTTGACAGACAAAAACAAATGAAAAGAAATATGAAAAATTTACTTTTTCTAACCATTCTTTCAACCGCCGTATTCTTTGGATGCAGAAAAGACACTGAAATAAAATGTAAAAATTATGTGTCTGTCCATTTCAACAACCATGTAAGCGGAAATGATATTTTGTTCGACACTCTCGCATATACCAACGCTGCGGGAGAATTGTTCTCCTTTTCAATTCTCAAATATTATGTCTCGCATGTAACCCTAGTTCAAGACAATGGAAACAAAGTAGAATTGTATGCCCATGAACTAATTGATGAGGCAAATGAACTATCTACGTTTCTTGATCGAATTGAAATTCCTGAAGGCCATTACACCACTATAGAATTTAATTTAGGTGTAGATTCAATTCACAATCACTCGGGTGATCAAGTGGGAGATTTGGACCCAATCAACGGCATGATCTGGACTTGGAATACAGGTTACATTTTTTACAAGCACGAAGGAAATTTCATTTCGTCTACGAGTGGCAGCGCTCAACCTTTGGTTTATCATTATGGCACCGATAACGGTCTACTTTCTTTAGCATTACCTATTTCCATGCATGCGTTCAATTCCAATCACAGCATCCGAATTGATTTCGACATCAACAAAGCATACGGAGTCAACGGAGTTCTTATTCCCTTCACTAACAACAACAACCACCAAAGCGTTAGTGTAGACGATCTGCCTTGGATCAACAAAATGAAAGATAACTTCGGACAATCTTTCGGTGCGTCTGTTTTTACCTTTGAATAATGAAATCAGGATTATACATTCTCATATTCACGGCATTTCTTGCCTCTTGCAAGCCAGAAGTGGAAGAACCTGTATACGGAACTCCTTACACTTTGGTCATTCCGCAAGGACTTCCAAACATGGCTATTCCCGCCAACAACCCCATGACTTATGAAGGAATTGCATTGGGGAAAAGGCTGTTTTATGATCCTATTTTATCTGGAGATAATACACAAAGCTGTGCTAGTTGTCACTTACAAATCAACGGATTTACGGACCCCAATCAATTCAGCACAGGAATTGATGGTGTGCAGGGAAACAGAAATGCAATGCCATTAATCAATCTGGGATGGCAAACTAAATTTTTCTGGGATGGTGGAGCGAATGGTTTGGAAAGTCAAGTTTTAGGGCCCATCACTAATCCAATTGAAATGCACGAAGATCTTGCGAATGCTATTGCAGAACTTTCAGCCGATTCAGATTACCCTTCCCTTTTTAAAGCTGCGTTTGGTTCTGAGGAAATCACTTCTCAATCAATCATGCGTGCCATTGCTCAATTTGAAAGAACATTGATTTCAGGAAATTCCAAGTATGATAAATACATCCGTGGCGAAGTGCAATTGACCCAACAAGAATTAGACGGCTTGAACCTTTTTTCTGATATGGACAAAGGAGATTGTGTGCATTGCCATGTCATGGGGTCTACCTTCAGTGATTTCGAATTCCGCAATACGGGATTAGATAGTATTTACACTGATGCAGGAAGATATCTCATTACGTTAAATGAAAATGACCGCGGAAAATTCAAAACACCCTCACTTAGAAATATAGAATTAACAGCACCCTACATGCATGATGGGCGTTTTCAAACTTTATTGGAATGTGTTCAGCATTACAACACTGGATTTCACTACAGTCAAAATCTAGATCCGAATTTATTCTTCGCTACCAAAGGTAGAATGACCATTCAAGAAATGGAAGCCATTGTGGCTTTTATGAAAACATTAACCGATACCGAATTCATAACCAATCCTGCATTTCACTAATTTATTTCCATTCGCTTTACAATTACACCCTGATCTGTTTGAATGGTTAATGTATAAATACCTCGAGCATATTCAGCCAAGTCAAGAGATACGTAATTAGCGTTTGAAATGAATTTCTCCATTACCAATTGCCCACTCATGTTATGCATGCGTATAGCGCTCATGGAATTATTTTCATTCACTTGAATGGAAAGGTTTCCATCAGTAGGGTTTGGATAAATGCTGGCATTCAATGATTCAACGAGGTCTATGGAAGCTGAAAAACACACATTGACGTTATCAATGTAAAAATTGTTTCCCCAACGACCTCTGTTTTGAAAAGCAATTAATATCTCTTCACTACTTTCAGGCAAATCAATAAGTTCTGAGCGCCATTGTGCTGCTGTAGGAATAAATAAATCAGTGGTGGCAGGAGCGGTAGATAAAGTTCCCCCTCCCTTTACCCACAACTCTTCCCACGTATCTCCGCAATCTGTACTGAATAACACGGCCAAAGTATCTGAATATTGCCCACCATATTCGGCATATGCTACATCAAAAGCAAGGCTCCAATTATTCAATGGATCTAATATTTGTTTTTCAAGAATAATCTCGTCGCGTTCACCTTGCACATCAATCCAATAATTTTCAAAAGCAAATACAACATTTGGTTGTGTTGGATGAAATGCAAATTCCCAAACGCTAACGTTTAATGATATAAACCAAGAAGCACCCACAATACTCCAATTAACACCCCCATCAACGCTCTTGTAAATATCATTTGCACCACTAAACAAGACAACATTCACATCTGTAGGGTGACACGCAACTGAAGAAACACCTCCTAAAACGATATTTTTTGTAACGAATTCCCATGAATTACCTGCATCTATTGATTTATATAGTCCGCCAGATTCAGTTCCACAGAAAAGCACATCATGATTAACAGAACTTCTGTCATGGCAGTATACATTAGAATGCTCACTAATTGGAGTTACATTTCCATCAGAAGTGTAATGAACGTTTGGGCCACAATAGCTCCAGATTGATCCACCACCTTTCTTCTCTTGTTTTATTCGATCAATCTTCAAATCAATTCCATTTGAATCAATATTCCCTTTCATACCATTTACCCAACGCTTGTAGTATTGCGTATGGACGGTCTTTTCAAACTGATGCGACGCGAAGTATTTCTCGTAAGCCATTTTAACTTCTATTGGATTAGCTCCTTCAGCATACATTAAGCTCGCCCAATTCGGCAAATGGGGATCATTTCTGAAGTTTTTTTGCCAAATGCAATTGAGCCCACCCAACAAGAGTTGAGTATATAAAAAGAATTGAGAGTATGTATTTGTGCATACCCAAATATACAAGCAGATTATGCAGTAACTCCCCAATTTTCTTTATCAAGACTTCGATATTGTATCGCCTCAGAAATATGCGTTGCAGTAATTCGTTCCACACCTTCCAAATCGGCAATTGTTCTCGCCACTTTCACTATTCTATGGTATGCCCTTGCGGATAATTTTAATCGATTCATTGCGAGATTCAATATGTTCTTCGAGTCTTCATCCAATGCACAATGTTTCTCCATCTCTGCACTTCCCATTTGGGCATTGTAGTGGATTTTCGACCCTTCAAATCTTCTTGACTGAATCCTTCGCGATTGCGTTACACGATCTCGAATTTCTGAACTCCCTTCACCCTTTTCAATTTTCTGAAGTTGTGAAAAACTAACCGGAGTCACTTCAACATGCAAATCAATTCGGTCCAACAACGGACCACTAATCTTATTGAGATATCGCTGAACCGCCCCAGGAGGACATGAACATTCTTTATCTGGATGATTAAAATACCCACAGGGACACGGATTCATAGATGCAACTAGCATAAAGCTCGCAGGAAATTCAACCGAGAATTTACTCCTTGAAATACACACATTGCGCTCCTCTAAAGGCTGTCGCATGACTTCCAAAACCGTTCTTTTGAATTCAGGAAGCTCATCTAAAAATAAAACTCCATTATGAGCCAATGAAATCTCACCAGGTTGAGGAAAGGAACCTCCGCCAACCAAAGCTACGTCACTTATGCTGTGGTGTGGATTTCGGAAAGGTCTATTCACAACCAACTCATCTGATCGCTTCATCTTTCCAGCCACGCTGTGAATTTTAGTCGTTTCCAACGCCTCTTCGAGTGAGAGGGGTGGCAGTATTGAAGGCAATCGTTTGGCTAACATCGTTTTTCCCGCTCCCGGTGGTCCACTCAACATAATATTATGCACCCCGGCAGCGGCTATTTCAAAAGCTCTCTTCAAGCCAGCCTGACCCTTTACATCTTCAAAATCAAAGCTAAATTTCGTTGTCTGCAATTCCGAAAATCGATCCTTGTCAAAAGGGAAATAACTTAACGAATGATTCCCATTAAAAAACTCAACCACCTCTCGAATGTGGCGAGCTCCGTATACCTTCAAATCATCAACTACGGAACACTCTTGGGCATTTTCAAACGGCACAATGATTCCCTTGAAATCATCTCGTGCCGCCTGAATAGCCATCGGTAAACCGCCCCGGATGGGTCGTATAGACCCATCCAAAGACAATTCACCCATGATCACATAACCGTCCAATTCCTCAGACTTCATCTGACCCGTTGCTGCCAACAATCCCAACGCAAGCGGCAAATCATATGCTGTTCCCTCCTTCCGAATATCAGCCGGAGCCATGTTAATGGTGTAATTTCTTACAGGATGCTTAAGATCACTGTTAATCAAAGCAGCACGTATACGCTGCTGCGCTTCTTTAACTGCTGCATCTGGTAGTCCTACCATACTCACCAAGGTCCCCTTATCAGCGTTTACCTCAATCGCAATCTTATAGGCATTCACACCATAGACCGCACTTCCGAATGTTCTTGCTAACATGCTTTTTTTTCGCAAAGCAAATCTCTCGTTCGCACGAAAAAAAAATGTGTTTATGTGAAATACAAATGTGAACTACACCAAAAGCAATGACAAAAGCTCATTTAATACACATAAGAATACATACACTATCTGTGTTGAAATCCTCATCTAAAGAAATATTCCGTAAATATAATTAATTAC
>VGFR01000006.1 GCA_016868835.1 Bacteroidota bacterium
TGTATCTAGTCTAGTGAAAAGCTGTTCACCCGCATCGTCAAATTCATCGTGAACATCCCCAACTATTTCCTGTAATATGTCCTGTAAGGTCACCAAACCAACGGTAGTTCCATACTCATCCACAACCAAAGCCATATGCTTTTTCGTTCGTTGAAACTCCTCAAGTAAATCATCTATCTGCTTCGTCTCTGGAATGAAAAAAACATCTCGGGCGAATTCCCACCAAACACAATTTTCATCATCCAATTGACCCAGTAAATCCTTTGTATGTAAAATACCAACAACCTCATCTTGCGACTCGGTATATACCGGAATTCGCGAAAATCCTGAATCTAAAATGACCCGTTTTACCTCATGTATATTCCATGCCCGATTGAGAAAAACAATGTCTGTTCTCGAGGTCATAATTTGAACCACTTCCTTCTCACCGAATGTAACTATTCCTTCCAAAATTCGATTCTCCTCTTCACTTCTATTTTCATCTTGCGTTAATTCCAACGCATGACCCAATTCATCAACGGAAATGTTCTCCGACTTCTCTTTATTTGATCGATCAAACCAACGGTTTATTCCTAATAGCAGCCATATAAATGGACTAAATACACTATCCAAAGCGAGAAAAAGAGACGCAACACGTCTCGTAATCCTCAGATTATTCGTGGTGGCATACACCTTTGGAATGATCTCTCCAAAAAGCAATATCAAAGTTGTCACGCCAACAACATTGAATAAAAACACCACCCATTCTTCCCAATTCTTTTGACTTAACCATGAATTCACCAACTCCGAAGTAAGAATCACTACTGCAATATTCGCTAAATTATTTCCCACTAAAATTGACGCTATGAGACGCTTCGTTGCTAATTCGGCATTGGGAGATCGAAGTAATTTCAACACATTTTTAGAACTCACATCTTCACTTTCTTCCAACTCCTTCAACTGTGCCGGGGTCAATGAAAATAAGGCCACTTCAGAAGCACTCATAACAGCACTTCCCAATAAAAAAAGCAGCACAAGCGCCCAAGGGCCTGTGCTGCTGAGGAATGCTATAACTTCAGATGACATTTTGCTGAAAAATTTCAGTAAAGGTAATCAATCCAAATTAGCAGAACTTCGGTCTAAGCCGCAGCAACCTCTTCACTCTTCTTCGCAGACTGAAGAATACTCACTTCGTCAGCTACAATCTCAGTCACGCTTTTTTCCTCGCCAGACTTCGACTTGTAAGACTTCGACTTCAACCTCCCTTCTACATACAACAGCATACCCTTCTTCACGAATTGCTCCATGTAATTTACACCGGAACCCTTCCTAACCACAACCTGATGCCACTCCGTTTGTTCCTGTTTCGCTCCAGCGGCATCTTTCCAGGTTTCTTTTGTTGCAAGAGACACTTGCACAAGTTTTCCACCATTTTCAAATGATTTTACTTCGGGGTTTTTGCCCACGTGACCAACTAAGATCACTTTGTTTACATTGTTTGACATAAAAAATTGTTTTTGATTTGAAGGCGAAACTAGACCGCTTCAGAACCACCCACAATTTCTGCTTATGCAACAACCGTATAGCGTTTTTCCAGATAATTTTTCAGAAGTGTACTAATACCCAACACCTTCAATTCATTCAAGGTTATCCACTGAAATTCATTGCTTGGCATATGTTCACATAACACTTTGTAGAACCGAGCCTGAATTTTTCTGTGACTCAACAAATGCCGCGTTTCATGGCAAAACTCCAATTCACCTTGAACCCCCCAATCACGCAGTTGATTCACAATTTCATCTATTGTCATTTCCTGTTCAGTAGAACAAGAAGGCAGGTCGTAAAGCCCGGCCCATATGCCATTATTCGAACGTCTCACGAAAGCTACTTTTCCAGCTACATGAAGTTCGAAATAAGTCAAAGCCATTGCACTCACTTTCACTTTCGTTTTTTTAACAGGATAATTAGTTGCATTACCCTCTGCGTTGGCCTTACATGAATTTTGTAAGGGACATTCTTCACATTTCGGAGATTTTGGAGTGCATACCAAGGCTCCCAATTCCATCATACTTTGATTGAAAATATCTGGAGAATCTGCCGGTATCCATTGATTCAAAAGCGCTTGAAATTCATTTCGAGTTGAAGCAGCATCAATCGGAAGATGGCTTCCCAACCACCGACTTAAAACACGGAAAACGTTGCCGTCCAAAACGGCCACCTGTTCTTGATATGCAAATGAGGCAATGGCCGCCGCTGTATACGGACCCACTCCCTTCAATTTCAAAAGTGCCTCATATGTAGAAGGGAACCCTCCTATCTCCGTTACATGCAAAGCGGTTGCATGTAGGTTTCTTCCCCTGCTGTAATAACCCAACCCCTGCCACATAGCCAAAACCTCGTCTAAGTGGGCTTTCGCCAAATCTTGAACCCGCGGAAAAGCTTCTACAAACTTGTAATAATAAGCCAAGCCTTGATCAACCCTGGTCTGCTGCAGAATGATTTCTGACAACCAGATGCAATAGGGATCTCGGCTATTTCTCCAAGGCAAATCCCTCTTGTTGCCCCCGTACCAGAATAAAAGAGATTGAATGTCAGCGTTTTTCATTGGAAAGGGTTTGTTTTTAAGATTTTAGCCGTATATTCGCGCTCCCAAATTTGAGGAAAATTTAGCAAATAAATAAGGATTAAGATGACGAAAGCAGATATTGTTACAGAGATTTCGAACAAAACTGGAATTGATCGAAACGACGTGTTGGCTATAGTAGAAGGCTTTATGGGAACGGTTAAGAAATCAATGGAAGCCGGAGAAAATGTGTACTTGCGTGGTTTCGGGAGTTTCATAGTTAAAAAGCGTGCAGCGAAGTTGGGAAGGAACATTTTGGCAAAAACAACCGTTTCCATTCCTGCTCACTACATTCCAGCTTTCAAACCAGCGAAAGAGTTTGTAGATTCAGTGAAGGAAAAGGTGAAAGTTGCGGGAAATGCGTAAATCCTATGTAATAGGGCTATTGATGTTACTGAGCAGTATGCTCATCGTTCTTTTTTTATTACTTCCAAAACACCCGCCTTTAACGGAAGATCTGCGTTTAAAGCAAGCTGTGAATATTGTAAGCAGCGGACCCATGAACAGCATGGAATCTCCTATGGTTGGTATTGGAATTCTAAAGGATTTGGTGGAAGAAAATCCTTCAAATGATAAGGCGCTATTCCAACTCGGAAAATTTGCGCATCAATCAGGGCAGTATGATAAAGCCATTGAATGGTTCAATAAAGTACTTGCTGTAAATTCCAACCATTTACCTTCTTGGGTGTTGAAGGGAGAGAGTGAATTGAACACCGGTAAAACCAGTGAAGCACTACAGTCTTTTGAATCGGCATTACGCATAGATTCAACCGAAACCAATGCTTTGTTTTATGCGGGAAGAGTTTATGAGTTCGAAGGGAATTTAGCCATGGCCAATGCGCGCTACAAGCAGTTCCTTCGAAACAACAAAGAAGAAAGTGAGATCAATGACAGTGTGAAAGTGTTTGTAAAACGAATAGATACTAAATTAAATAATAAGTAATATGCCTTGCGGTAAAAAAAGAAAGCGCCATAAAATGGCCACGCACAAAAGAAAGAAGCGTCTAAGAAAGAATCGTCACAAAAAGAAGACTCGCTAGTCTTCTTTATGAAGATAATCTTGTACGACACGGAAGGTTCCTTCGGGCTCCTTCCTTGTTGTGCTTAATTCTACTCAAACTTGAACGCTGAACTCGTTATTCACTCATCAGCCAAGGGCATTGAGATTGCCTTGTTACATGATAAAATTCTTGTTGAATTGCATCGTGAAGAAAGCAACACTCAATTCGCTGTGGGCGATATTTATTTAGGTCGAATCCGTAAGATGGTTCCCCACCTCAATGCCACATTTATTGATGTAGGTTATGATAAGGACGCTTTCTTGCATTTTTTGGACCTAGGCCCTCATTTTCCAACCGTAAACAAATTTGTTCGTCGGGTCTTAGGTGGTGAGAAAGTGAATGCCGATTTATCTGGTATTTCAAAGGAGCCGGAACTTAAAAAAGACGGTGTTATCAAAGACGCCATTGGACAGGGTAATGCCATTCTTGTGCAAATTGCGAAGGAACCCATCTCGGCGAAAGGTCCTCGATTGACAGCCGAAATTACCTTGGCAGGAAGGTACCTGGTTCTTGTTCCCTTCTCGAATAAAGTTTCACTTTCCAGTAGAATTACAAACGAAGAAGAACGTGACCGCTTGAAGAAGCTCATGCAAAAAATTCGCCCACAAAACATGGGTGTTATTGTGCGCACTCAAGCTGTTGATACCAGTGTAGCCGAATTAGATCAAGATTTAACAGATCTCCTGCATCGTTGGGAAGAGATGGTGAAAAATCTAAAAAACCAACAGCCTCCGAAGCGTATTTTAAGTGAGATTAAGAAAACATCTTCTGTTCTTCGCGATCTTTTGTCAGATCAGTTCACTGCCATTCATGTGAACGACGAAAAGATGTATCATGAAATTCGCAACTATCTGAAAAGTATTGCGCCAGAGCAAGAGGGGATTGTGAAGCTTCACAAGTTGAATGACTTGTTCGACGCGTTTAATATTTACCGTCAATTAAAATCAGGTTTCGCGAAACAAGTCAATCTAAAATCTGGAGCCTACCTAATTGTTGAGCATACCGAGGCCATGCACGTCATTGATGTGAACAGCGGGAATAGAAAAAGTGCTTCAGCGAAAGACCAAGAAGAGAATGCGCTTCAAACCAACATGGAATGTGCGAAAGAAATAGCTCGATTGCTTCGTCTACGCGACATGGGAGGGATTATTTGTGTTGATTTCATAGACATGCAGCAGAAAGAGAATCAGAAAAAGCTGCATGATGCTCTGAAAGAATTCATGAAGGGTGATAAAGCGAAGCACAATGTTTTGGCTCCAAGTAGATTTGGAGTAGTTGAAATTACCCGCGAGCGTGTTAAGCCCGTGACCGAGGTTGAGACCACCGAAAGTTGTCCGTCTTGCAATGGAACAGGAAAAGTTGAATCGGCTTTGCTTTTCGAAGATGAAATCGAAAACAGCATTCGTTTAATTATACAGAATTCCGGACTGAAGCACATTCAGGTTGCGGTTCACCCCATATTGGCAGCATACCTTACGAAAGGTTGGTGGTTCAACACCATTTTAGCCAAATGGAAAAAACGTTTTGCAATCAAAATTGATTTGATATCATCAAGTAACAACGCATTACTTGAAGTTCAGTATTTCGATTCGAACGGAGAGGCAATTAAGTAAATACCTTTACAGCATGTTAAAGCGGAAAATGATCAATGATCCAGTTTATGGATTCGTCACCATTCGACATGGGTTTGTGTTGGACTTGATAAACCATCAATATTTCCAGCGCCTTCGTAGAATTACACAATTGGGGCTCTCTCATTTGGTGTATCCTGGTGCTGGACACAATCGCTTTCAACATGCTATGGGTGCTATGCATTTGATGCAGAATGCCATTGACGAATTAAGGTTGAAAGGACATTCTATTTCCAATGAAGAAGAGGTGGGTTTGCTTTGTGCCATTTTACTTCATGACATTGGCCATGGGCCATTCAGTCATGCTCTTGAGAGCTCAATTGTGAATGAGGTTCATCATGAACACATTTCTTCATTCGCCATGGAGCGTTTGAGTCAGAAGTTTAAAGGGAAGCTTGATCTTACTCTAGAAATATTCAACGGAACCTATCCGAGAAAATTCATGCATCAATTGGTAAGTAGTCAGCTCGACATGGATCGGTTAGATTATTTAGCTCGCGACAGTTTTTTCAGTGGCGTAGTTGAGGGTCAGGTTGGAAGTGAGCGATTGATTAAGATGCTTGATGTGGTGAATGATCAGTTGGTGGTGGAAGAGAAGGGCATTTATTCCATAGAGAAATTCATTGTTGCGCGTAGGTTCATGTATTGGCAAGTGTACTTGCACAAAACCGTTTTAAGTGCCGAATACATGTTGGTGAATGCCTTACGCAGAGCGAAGCAGTTGGCAGATCAGGGTGAACAGTTGTGGGCGTCACCGGCATTGCAATATTTCTTGAACAACAAGATCTCGTTGTCGCATTTTGAAGAAGGTGACGAAGCGTTCGAGATGTTTATGAAGTTAGATGACATTGACATTTTGGGGGCTTTGAAGGTGTGGACTTCGCATTCCGATTTTGTTTTGAGTCAACTGTCAACGCGCATTGTCGAGCGCCGGCTTTTCAAGATTGAGATTTCGCGCAATGAAATTCCTGAGAGCAGCATTCAGCAAGCTATTCAGAATATTCAAAATCAGTATAGCATCTCAGCTGAAGAAGCTCGCTATTTCGTGTTGAATGGAAAAGTCGACAACCGTGCATACAACAGCATGAATGAGGGCATTTTGGTGAAAATGAAAAACGGCGAAATCATTGATGCTGCTAAAGCAAGTGATCATGATAATCTTTCGGCGCTTAGCGCACCGGTAGAAAAATATTTTCTAGCGAAGGGGATTTAGTTAACTGGCATTGCTTTTCGGTAAACGTTCGAAAAACCTTCGTAAAGCAATTACTCTTTAACCAATCGAAGCGTTGTTCCGCCAACACGAACCAAATACAATCCCGTTTGCCACTTAGCAACATTCAACTGCATCTGTTCTGTTGTTACCTTTTCAGTGTGAACGATTCTTCCCGTTAAATCTAAAACCTCCAATAACATTCCTTTCTCCAAACCCTTAATTGTAATTTGCGTTCTCGCCGGATTCGGATACAACTGAATTTCATTTTTACCTTCAGCGATGGTCTCACCAATACCAACTCCACATGCCATGGTGTAAACCGGACTAGTCATTGCCGTTTGCATGTTGTTACCCATGTCATGAACGGTAAACTGAACCTCAGTTCCACAGGCATATGGTCCTTTCAATGTTTGACCCGTTGTACTCATTACAGCCGCCGGCTCATTCAATGATGACATGACTCCGTATGGTCCTCCTGTACCCATTGAGGCCAGATCCATGAGTACATAAAATTGGTTATTTGCAGGGTCCTCCATCAACATCATTCCCATGTTAGGCAAATCAGTCGTATACACACAACTGCCATCATCAAACTGCGCTTGATCGCTGTAATTGGCTGCCATAGGGTCAACACAACCTCCGCAGTAATACAAACAACTTCCAACGTCGCAGGTGGCAGTACTTTCGTAATTACAAGCCATTGGATCTATACAGCCCGCAATTTCATTCGCTGATGATACGTAAGCCTGCAAATACCCAAAGTCTGCTAAATTTCCCTCCAATACCACTTCACCTTGCGCGTTTGAAACAGTTACGTTGTTATTCTCTGGCGAGAATGAATAAAGTACCAATTGGTAGCACGAAGTCGCACTCATACAATATCCGCTCACATATGGAAATTCATTGAAGTCGCCTTCACCCGTATTCGGATTAAAAGCATAGAATACAACCTGTTCTGTTGCACTTATGGTGTTCCAATTTGAAGCGTCACAGCATGAACCATCATCCACTGTTGCACTCGAATCATAGTTCGGTGCTGATGCATTCGTGCAGCCAAAACACGAGTAATCGCAAAGATTGTAATTCGCACAGGTTGCATTCGGATTGTAGTTACAAGCAAATGGATCTGTACAACCAATTATTTCACCAACCGAAAAATATTCATTGATGTACGGATTGGGGTTATTTGTTGTCTGATAAAAAATACTTCCATCAGGGCCATAAATAGTCAGGTTGAAAGGAGCAACATTCAAACTCCAAACGTTCAATGAGAAACAGTTTTGTTCCATGCAAAATCCTTGAAGCATGTTGTTGTATCCGCCTTGTTGGTAAAGTTCATCTGACGAAGTAACATACCACTCAATCCAGGTGGAACACTCAACCGTGTACCAATTATTGAAACAACAGGTTCCATTATCAACGGTTGCATTCGGATCATAATTGGTTGCAGTTGGGTCTGTACATCCGCTGCAAGAAGCATATTCGCAAGAGCCGTCATTGCAGGTGGTTCCAGGATTGTAATTGCAGGCATTGAAATCGGCGCAACCGTAAATGGGATTTAATGAAACGGTCGTGTAGAGGTAGTTGGAATCTACAATTCCAGAGAGCCAAGTTGATCCATCTTCTAACACTACAGTGTAGTTTTGATCCACTGCAGAATTATTGAACGAATAAACTTGCAAGCTGTAACAACCGTCCTTCACACAAAATTGGTTATTCACCAAATTATCTCCTCCTGTCATGAAATATTGCTCACTGTATAACCAAATGCCCGCTTCACCATTATCAACTTGAAACGTGGCCCAATGGTCTATACAACATGTACCGTTATCTGCAGTTGCATTCGGATTGTAGTTAAATGCTTCTGGATTCGTGCAGCCGAGACATGAGTAGTCGCAACTTATGTAATCGAAACACGTTGCATTCGGGTTGAAATTGCAGGCGCTTGGGTCGGTACACCCTGTAACACCATTGTTTGAAAGGAATCCGATGTAGTAAAATTCGTTTCCTTGATTTTCAATATTTAATACATTCCCCGAAGCGTCTGAAACACTTACTAACAAAGGAAGTGGATTCATGGCCATAGATTCAACATAGACTTGAAAACAGCCGTCTGAAACACAAAAAGTAGTGGCTTCAGGAGATGTACCTTGCGCTGCAGTCTCACCTGTGCTGCTGTAAACAGTCCAGCTCGAAGGTTGAAAGATACTTAATGAATAGCAGTTTACATTTTGCGCAAATATGCTTGTTGTAAGTGCTGAAAAAATTAAGAATAAGAGGGCTTTGTTCATCTGGTTGTCTTTGGTTCTCGAATAAAGACAACTGAACCTTAAACAAAGTTCGCTCGGTAGTATAACTACTTCGAAAGAAGGCGAAATGCTTCGCCCTCGTGGTTACACCACCAATTTCCCTGCTGTCTTCGCCACAACTTCTTCCAACGATACTTCCGGAGCCAATTCAACCAAATGGAACGCTTCATCACGAATGTCGAATACACCCAAATCAGTAACTACTTTTTTAATGCAATGAATACCGGTTAATGGCAAGGTACATTGAGGTAACAATTTAGAATTACCCGCCTTGTCGCAGTGTTGCATGGCTACAATAATATTCTTCGCGCTTGCCACCAAATCCATGGCGCCACCCATTCCTTTCACCATTTTACCAGGAACCTTCCAATTGGCGATGTCGCCATGCTCACTTACCTCCATTGCACCCAAAATGGTGAGGTCTACTTTCTGTGCGCGAATCATTCCGAAACTCATGGCACTATCGAAGATGGAAGATCCATCGCGCAAGGTTACCGTTTGCTTTCCCGCATTAATTAAATCAGCATCTTCTTCTCCCTCAAATGGAAAAGGCCCCATACCCAAAATTCCATTTTCACTTTGCAGCTCAACTTCCATTCCCTCTGGAATGTAATTCGCTACCAAGGTGGGAATACCAATACCTAAATTCACATACGTTCCATCTTGCACTTCCTGTGCAATGCGCTTCGCGATTCCAATTTTATCCCAAGCCATAGTTATATTTTTTGGCGAACAGTGCGCTGCTCAATTCGTTTTTCATAATTCGCACCCTGAAAAATGCGATGCACATAAATACCCGGTGTATGAATGTGATCGGGGTCTAATGCGCCTAAAGGAACCAATTCTTCCACCTCAACAATGGTTGTTTTTCCTGCCATGGCCATCATGGGGTTGAAGTTGCGTGCTGTAGAACGAAAAACTAGGTTTCCCATGGCATCTCCTTTCCAAGCTTTCACAAGAGCGAAGTCTGCATTGAATGCTTCTTCCATCAGATATTTCTTCCCGTTGAATTCACGAACTTCTTTTCCTTCCGCCACTTCGGTACCCACGCCCGCAGGTGTAAAAACAACTGGCATTCCGTATCCGGCTGCCATGCATCGGGTAGCCAATGTTCCTTGAGGTATTAACTCTACTTCCAATTCACCGCTCAACATTTGTCGTTCGAATTCGGCATTTTCGCCCACATAAGAACTAATCATTTTCTTGACTTGTTTTTGTTGAAGCAGTAGCCCTAAGCCAAAGTCATCTACGCCGGCATTGTTTGAAATGCATGTGAGATCTTTTACTCCCATTTTTACCAATTCAGAAATGCAGTTTTCTGGAATACCGCATAGCCCGAATCCGCCTACCATGAGTGTCATGCCAGAGGTTATTCCTTCACATGCTTCTGCAGCAGAAGCTCTTACTTTATTGAATCCCATGCTTATGGTGTTTGATTTTCAATATTCGATTTTCCATCATCGCCGTCAAATTCCAATTCCCCATTTAGTATTTCTTCTCCTTCTTCCCACCAGTCTTCAGAGAATAGTGCGCCCATTTCACCTACACATTCAAATTTTTTGGGATCATAGTTTTCTGGCTTTTTGAAATCTTCTGTTGAAATTTTAATTTTTGGATCACGGTACACTTTATTCATGAAGTATCCGAAAATAGGTAATCCTGTATTTGCACCTTGTCCGTAGAAGGTTGAAGAGAAGCGGATTGTAGGATCTTGTGCTCCAACCCAAACAGCAGTAACTAAGTCTGGAGTCATACCTACAAACCAACCGTCTGTGTTGTTCTGCGTGGTTCCTGTTTTACCTGCAAGTGGATGTTTTATTCCTCCGTACTTCGGGTGACTTCGAATACGCGAAGCTGTTCCGTGTTCGCATACTCCTTTCATGAGCTTTACCGTCTCATATGCAATATCTGGATCTAACGCTTGATCTATGACAGGGTCTGCTTCGTAAATTAAATTTCCGTTTCTATCTTCCACACGCATGATGAACGTTGGCTCTATGTACAATCCTTGATTAACCAGCGTGGCTTGTGCGCCTAATAATTCAAACAACGAAATATTCGCGGCACCCAGCGCAATGGAATACATCATAGGAATATCACTCTTCACACCCATGTGTCTGAGCATGGCAATAACGGGCTCGGGACCAAATTTTGAAATGAGTGTTGCTGCGGCGGCGTTTATGGAGCCTGCCAGTGCCCTGGCCATGGTGTAAGTACCGCCGCCGCCACCTTTCGGACACCACTGTCCGCCCGTAGGTAAATCAATACATCCCCCAGAGCAAACAATGGGTTCGCATGGATTAATTCCCATACGCATGGCTGTGGCATACACGAACGGCTTGAAAGTTGACCCTACTTGCCTTTTCGATAACCAAACATTGTCATATTTGAAATACTTGTAATCAATACCACCTACCCAGGCCTTCACAAATCCGTTATTGGGATCTACAGACATGAGAGAAGCATGCAAAATGGTCTTGTGGTAAATGATGCTGTCATATGGACTAAGAAGCGTATCTCTGTAGCCTCTGTGCGAGTATACTTTCATTTTTGCGGGCTTGTACATGGCCTGATCCATTTCCCCTTCGTCTAGAATTGGCCAACGGTGACCGCATCCGCCCTGATCTTCTTTGCAATGGTGTTGTCCGTTCACTTGTTCAATGAATCCTTTTGGTCTTTGGCAGTCGGGACACATGTGCCCTGACATCATTTTATATCGATCGCTAGATTCTACAGCCTGACGAATAATATGGTTTCTATCCTCCTCGGAGATACCATTGTAAAAAGGATATTTTTCTTTTTTTCTGTATTTCAGATCTCGCGTAAAGGCCGGTTGAAGTTCACGTTTCAAATGTTCTTCTACCGCATATTCAGCGTGATGCTGCATGTTTAAATCCAAGGTGGTGTATACACGCAACCCGTCTTCATAAATGTTGAATGGGGTGCCATCAGATTTTTTGTATTTGTATTCACCCTTCTCATCTTTCTCTTCAAAGATTTCAGTCAGTTTTTGTCTCACTGCTTCGCGGAAATAAGGGGCTTCACCGGTTTCGTGACTCACCGCGGTATACTGCAGACCAAGGGGTTCAACACGCAATTTTTCGTATTGCGCTTCTTCCAATTTTCCGTACTTCACCATTTGATCCAATACCACCTCTCTTCTCTTTCGAACCAATGAATCGCGTTTAATTGGATTATATAGCGATGAGTTTTTTAGCATACCAACCAACATGGCACCTTGATTTACGGTTAATGAATCTGGTGAAGTATTGAAATAAATTTGCGCCGCACTTTTGATACCTACTGCTTGATTCAAGAAATCATATTGGTTGAGGTACATGGTTAGAATTTCTTCTTTGGTATACAAACGTTCAAGACGAAGTGCAATGACCCATTCTTGAAATTTCTGACCTACCCGGGTTAACATACTTACATTTTCAAAATCTCTGGTAAATTGTAGTTTTGCCAGCTGCTGTGTTATTGTGCTTCCGCCGCCGTCTGATCCCATGGAAAACAACGCGCGAGCTAAGCTCCGAAAATCTATTCCACTGTGTTCATGGAAACGCACGTCTTCCGTAGCTAACAGAGCATCTTTCACGTACTGCGGAATTTCTTCATACGTAATATCTGAGCGGTTTTCTTTGTAGAAAGTACCCATAAGTGTGCCGTCTGCAGCATAAATCTGAGAAGCTAAACCCACCTTAGGGTTGGCTAAGCTGGCGATGTCTGGGAGACCACTGTTCAAGAGAACAATGAGGCCAACAGAAAATAAAATCCAAGGTGACATGGCTGTCCACCAGATAATTTTCAAATACCTTTTTTCTAAGGGAAACTCATTTTGCATGCGTCAAATTTCAGATTACTAAATTAGATACAAAGTGTGCTTTTTATTCATTCAAATGAAAATATTGATAGACCTTTTTAGCTATCGATTCTGAGACGACATGTCTCAAATTTTCTATGGTTTGCTGCTTTATTTTTGCAACCGAACCAAAGGAACGCAGCAGTTTTTCTCGAGACATTTTTCCAACCCCTTGAATCAAATCCAATTCAGAACCTATGGCACCTTTACTTCTTCTGTTCCTATGTTTACTTAATCCAAACCTATGGGCTTCATTTCTGAGGTGTTGAATGAGTTTCAAAGATTCACTTCTTTTGTCGAGATACAGCGGTATTTCATCACCGGGAAAATAAATTTCTTCCAATCGTTTAGCGATACCAATGATGGTTATTTTACCTCTTAAATCAAGTGCTTCCAGTGCTTTCATGGCGGCAGACAGCTGACCTTTTCCACCGTCAATAATAAGCAATTGTGGAAGTGGTTGACCTTCGCGAAGCAAACGAGAATATCGCCTACCTACTGCCTCGGTCATGGAGGCAAAATCATCGGGTCCTTCCACCGATTCAATGTTAAAAATGCGATAATCTTTTTTACTTGGCTTTGCGTCTTTAAACACAACGCATGCACTCACCGGATTTGTTCCTTGAATATTTGAATTATCAAAACACTCTATGTGCTCGGGTAGTGCATGCATGCGCAAGTCTGCTTTGAGCGTCTCTAAAATGCGACGCGTGTTTTTTTCAGGGTCAAGGAATGCTTCTCGCTTCTTGGACTCTATTAAGAAAAATTGTGCATTTTTTTCTGACAATTCCAGCAGTTTTCTTTTGTCGCCTCGTTGAGGAACCATCCAGGAAATTCCTTGTATTTCATCTTCAATTTCAACGGCAGTTATAATTTGTTTGACCTGGTGAGAGGTTCTTTCTAAACAATTCTGGGCAATGCTATAAATAACCTCTTGCTCATCTTGCTCTTCTGCACGCACCACCTCAGCCGTGTATACTTGTACAATGCTCCCTCTGTTGACAACCATCCAATTTGCAAAACACGACATGCCGTCTCTTGCGATTGTTAAAACACCCACCTGATCTATTTCAGGATTTACAATGGTTGATTTTACCTTGAATTGTTCAAGCGAATGAATTCTTTCCTTGAGGCGTTGAGCCTTTTCAAATTCAAGTTGATCTGCACATTGAATCATTTCTTCGCGCAGCGATTTCATTACTTCCACAATTTCACCTTTAATCACGCGTCGAGCGTAATCTATTCCTTGCAAGTAATCAGATTCTTTTTGTTTGCCCTCACAAGGGCCTAAACAATTGCCCAAATGGTATTCCAAGCAAACTTTAAATTTCCCTGCTTTTATATTGGCAGGCTTCAAATCAAGCGTGCAGGTGCGCATGGGAACAACCTCTTTGATTACATCTAGCAACGTGTATAACGCCTTACCGTTCGTGTACGGACCGAAATATTTCGAGCCGTCTTGAAGAACTTGTCTTGTCGCAAATACCCGCGGAAAGGGCTCGTTCTTTATAACAATACTGGCGTATGATTTATCGTCTTTGAGTAAAATGTTGTAACGCGGTTTGTGCGATTTTATCAATGTATTTTCCAGCAGAAGTGCATCTGATTCTGACTCTACAACGGTGTAGCGGATATCCGCAATTTTTTCAACCAACCGCTTAGTTTTAACCTGATCAAATTGTTGTTTAACGAAATAGCTTGAAACCCTATTCTTGAGATTTTTAGCTTTCCCTACGTAAATCACCACCCCCTGTTGATCGAGATATTGGTATACCCCGGGTTTAACAGGCAATGCTTTCAAAATACTTTTTATGTGGCCGTTCACATTCACGGTGCAAATATCGGTATATCTTCGCGAGCATGATGGTGGTAACTGGAGCAACGGGAATGGTTGGAAGTCATTTATGTCTTCGACTTGCCGAGATGGGCGTTCCTGTTAGGGCTTGTTATCACAAAGAAAAAAAGAAAAAGCATCTCAAATCGTTATTTCAATTTTATAAAAAAGAGCATCTCTTGTCTTTCCTTTCTTGGGAGAAATTGGATATAACCGATTTTGAAAATGTATTGGAGATCACTGAAAATGCCACCCATGTTTTTCATTGTGCGGCAGTGGTTTCTTACCATCCGAAAGACGCGAAGGCATTAATGGAAACGAACGTTGATGGTACTGCTCATGTAGTGAATGCGTGCATAGAAAACAAGGTAGAACATCTCATTTATGTGAGTTCAATTTCTGCTTTGGGGAAAAATGACAAGGAAACCATAAATGAAGACACGCCTCGAGACATGGCTTTGTATTATACCAATTATTCGAGAAGTAAATACCTTGCAGAGCTCGAGGTTTGGAGAGGCGTTGAAGAGGGATTGCCCTGCACCATTTTCAATCCCGGAGTTATTCTTGGGCCAGGTGTATTCAGTCAAAGTTCTGGAACATTGTTTCTACGCATACAAAAAGGATTACCGGCAATGCCCGCAGGTGGAACCGGACTTGTAACCGTGCACAATGTTGTGCAGGCCATGCTTGCAGCATATACGCGAGGAGCAACCAATGAACGATTTGTTTTAGTGAGTGAAAATTGGAGTATGGCGCAACTATTTTCAACAATAGCGGCGGCACTTCAGGTAAAAATAGGGAACGGCATAGCGAAAAAATGGCAGCTTAACCTAGTTTATATGCTTGAACGTATTACCGAAATGTTCACAGGAAAAAAAGCAAGCGTAACAAAAGAAATCATTCGCAATTACGGCGAAACGAATACATACAACGGATCCAAAGCCATTGACTTTTTTCAATTTCAATACGGTTCGTTAACAGAAGCCATTCAGGAAACAGTTGAGTTCAAAAACGAAACGGCCTCATTCGAATGAATGAAGCCGTTTCAACCAATTAACCCAACTAACCAAAACCAATTTTTTAATCTGCGTAGACCCAAACGCCTACTGAGTTTATTTCTCTTTCCATAGGGCTTTATTTTTAATAAAGATGTTTTATTCGTACAAGTCAAGCTGAACGAAAAAAGAAAAGGCGCCAATTCCTATTGGAACGGCGCCTTTCTATTCAGTAACGGAATCGTCTACTCTACAATAAGCATCTCAACCCTTCTATTCAAAGCTCTTCCCTCCTCAGTATCATTCGGAGCAATGGGCTGATCTGGTCCGAAGAATAAGACTTCAAATTTAGAATCAGGCAATCCCTTAGTCATGAGGTAGCGTTTTACTGCATCCGCTCTTTTCTTTGACAAAACAAGATTGGTTTCACGTTTTCCTTTGTTATCTGTGTGACCGCTGATGCGTAACTTCCAGTTCGGGTAGGTTACTAAAAGATTTGCTAATTCATTGAGACTAGCGAGTGATTCTGGCTTAATTACATCTTTTGCTGTTTCGAACTCTAGATTATTAAACGCTTTTTTAATTACTTCTTTTTCTTCTTCCTTTAAGACAACCGCCTCAGCTTCTTTCGGGAATCTGAAGTAACCATCTTTTTCTTTATACGCATTCTTGCCACGAAGATTTGGAGCGCTTACATAGACAACGGTAACAGTGTCAATTCCGAAACCAGCCAATTTGAATTGAGCTTGTTTGGTGTCTACATCTTTGGTGTATGCAAAAACATCTGCTGTTTGTCTAACCGTTTCTATTTCTGTTCCACCAACGAATTCAGTTAATGAAGGCGCAGGACAACCTCTACGAGCAGCTATTCCAAATTCAGTTGGACACAAGTCATCTTGGTCAATAATTCCATCACCATCTTGGTCTGGACAACCGTTGAGTTGAACCAATCCTTTCACATCTGGACAATTATCTGCTTTATCCATTACACCATCTTCATCACGATCAGGGCATCCGTTGAACTGCACCAATCCTTTATCATCTGGACAATCATCATTTTTATCCATGATACCATCACCATCACGATCTGGACATCCGTTAAATTGGGCTAACCCGGTTTCTGTTGGACAATCGTCTTTTCCGTCTGCAATTCCATCATTGTCTTGGTCTGGACAACCGGCCAATGATTTCAATCCGGGAACATCTACACAATCATCTTTCAAATCTGTAACTCCATCACCGTCCTTATCTGGGCATCCTTGTAATTCTTTTAACCCATAAACATCTGGACAAGCATCTTCTTCATCTCTGATGTGATCGTTATCGCGATCACTACACCCCATGAATTCCCAAGTACCAGGAACGTCTGGGCAATTATCTTTTCTATTCGATACTTTATCTTTATCACTATCCTTCACTCGTTTGTATGCAATAGGAATGTGCACACTCATGTAGAAATCTGCACCATAAATATCTTTCGAACCTTCACCATCGGCACGCAAGAATCGCGTGTACGGATACAAACTGCTTGCACCTGCAGTGATTGGACCAAATCTCAGCGCCAATCCTGTTCTTAAACCCATCAACGGGCTGTAGGAAATTGGAACAGATACACCAGCAACTCGATGATCCCATCTTGGAATAATTGCGAAAACTGAGTGTTCTATCACTTTATTCGGATTGTTTGAAAATCCGAAGGCTATCATATTGGTCTGACTAATGTATAAATCTCTCCAGATTTGAAAGTCAATGTTTGTATTCAACGCAGTAGGCAAGTTCATTTTGAAATAATCACTTGTGCTTGGAATACCAAATCTATTATTGAGTGTATCAGTTAAATCACTGACAGCGGTAGTGTCACCAAGTACAATGTTGTTAATATCCCAATTCACTACGTTGGCAGTGAAATCGCCTGAACCATTTCCTTTTTTGAATTTAATTCCCCCTAAATCATTCAAGGAAACACCTACCTTCAATTTGTATTTATTCTTCTCTCTTCTCCAAAGATTTGTCTCACCATCCATGTCATACCTGTAATCTAAATGTTTTGGTCTCCATTCATAAACGGCTCCAAAATCAAAACCCAATCCCATTCGAGAAATCCAATCAAACTTCACATTGTTTTGATTGAATTCGAAGTTCTGTGCAACACCGTAACTGGTCGCGCTGCTTACAAGTGTTATTGTAGTATCTGAAGTGACTTCAAACTTAAAGTCATTGCTGTAGAGGTATGCCGCTGTAAGTCCGAACAGCGCTTTCATCTTTCCACCTACCTTAACAAAATGCTCGCCTCCGTCATGAACAACCGCACCAAATCCAAATCCATACTCCATCCAACTCATGGCTTGTACGCTCAGTTTATCATTTGTAAAAGCAATGTTTTGAAGAGAGGGAAGGTCAAGAGAATTGAATGCCAATTCATATAATTGTCTATCCACCCCGTCAATGTTCAAATAATTGCGCTGTTTACCACTAATGGAAAACCCATATTTATCTGAAATTGCGATATACAAACTAGGCAATTGAATTTGGCCTGTAACTATTGCACTTCGATTGTCTTTAAATTGTGGGCTAGTAAAATCCAAAGTTGGTGGCGTTGGATCAAGCAACGGATAGGTTGAACTGGTAATTCCGCCATCACGAACCAAATATTGGGGCTTGAAACCAATGAAATTTTGGCCCACATTGTACCCAAGGCCAAACAATTGTAAATCAAACTTCAAACGATTGTCTGCCATGTTCGCTGGATTGTAATCTATGCTATACAATCCGCCATAGTTGCTTGTTGAAGCACCGAAGAAATCTTGTGATTGCACTTTCAATACACATGCACAAGCCAAAAAGAGGAATAGGATTTTTTTCATAAGCATTTGAAATTCACCATAAAGGTAAATTGTATTTCTAGTTCATGGCCCTACATTTTTTTAATTCATACCCAATTCATTGTTCAAAAAGTACTCAACCGAGGTAACCTAATTCCTGAATACTCGTAATTTGCAACATGATCCGAATTGGCATCTTCATTTTATTTTCCCTGCTCACAAACCACGTTTTCACACAAATCATTGTGCAGGCCGAACAAGCCTATGATTCTGGAAGATATGATGAGGCTTTGGCACTTGCCGTGCAGGCCGATTCTACACAATTCTCAGGGTGTGATTGGTTTGTATTTGGGAATATTTTATTCAAAAACGGATTTCTTGAACGCGCCGATCTTGCTTATCAATCCGCAAGTCTTGATGCCTGTGCTGGTGCCTCTGAATTGGCATTGAACAGAGGAATATGTAACTACCAAATGGGAAATTACCTTACTAGTCAGGAGCTGTTGTTGTTACACTCGCATCAATTCCCACAAGATTACAAAGGTCATTATTGGCTAGCTGCCAATTACTATTCTCAAGGCAAAAACAAACAAGCCGTGCTTGCGTTGGAACGAAGCCTTGAATGCAATGACCATTACGCACCTTCGTATTTTTTAGAAGGCGCCATTTTATTCAGCAAAAAACAATATAGTGCAGCTTTAAATAGCATGGAAGAGGCATTGCATGTAGATTCTAACCTAGTGGCAGCCAAATTGGAATATGGAATAATTCTATTGCAATTGAATCAATTAAACGAAGCTATGCAAACGTTTCAAGATATCATACTTGGAGTAAATGACTACCGCGATCAAGCCTTTTATTTCGCAGGTGAAACTGCTTACTTAATGCATGAGAAAGATAAAGCTTGCGAGTATTGGAAACAAGGTGAAAATTTGGGTGATTATTATTCCGCAGAGAATTGGAAACGACTTTGTGTTGAAGGTAAAAAACCAAGGGTAAGAAAAAATACCAAAGTTGCGTTTTAGAGTTTCACTTTCATTTGCCAATTGGCTTTCACAATGACAGGTGTTGACGCCACCTCAGTATATTCCGCAACCTGCCTGCTCCCAAAATTGTTCACATCCCACCGACCATTTTGATTTTCATCCCAAACAACACGAATAAAATATTTACCTGGTAACAAATCTGCGAACTCCATTGCCGCAACAGACAGCGATGCCTGCTGTACCAACGCCCATTTTTCATTTCTCAGTTCTACAAAGCAAGAGGCGTAAGGTGATCCAAATTTTTCAAATTGAAGGAGCAGTGAACCCAGTTTCTCTTTCGATGTAAAGGTTCCTTTGAAGTTGAGAGTATCATTGGAAGTACCATAAGCGGTTTCAAAAACACCGGGTAAAATTTGCACTTGTATTTCTCCTGTTAACTCTTCTTTTTCAGCGTCTAACTGAACTGCAAAATGCAACGGACTTCCTGTTTCAATGATAGAAGCCTGAGCCTGAATACCATGAAAATTTACCTGTGCTTTGGCTCCTTGTTTCAATATGCTGTAGCAAGGTGCTTCAATGAGAAGTATTTGTTCAGGATTCTTTTGCAATCGATCGTGAAACTTGAATTCGGGAAGTTTGGCTCGTTTGGAAAAAAAACTAGAAAGCGTGTCTATGCATGTTTCGCCGTACGCCATTCGAACACCTACAAAATCATTGGTTACCTCACCCCCCAAGGCAAAGTAAAGTGTGTCTACAATGTCATCTACCGCTCCATATCTAAATGGTCTATTAGCCTCTGCCTCTGCCAAACGAAGTGGTTTATTCATGCCGGGCTTGCGAACAATGAAACCTGTGCCTAATGAATCGGTTACAAATTGATCTAGAGACAAGCAGGAGATAGTTTGTGGTGCAGTTTGTATTTTTAGGGGTGTGACGCGTTGGGGTTCATTCGGCTTAACATCATTCGATTGAAAGGCACCCTTTTCATTTTCGTCCCACAAACCGTTGCCGTCTTCATCAACTAAAACCGCTAATTTGAAGGGGGCGTTGGGCAAATATTTAAAAGCAAAACTACCATCATTTTTAAGTGGTTGTGAATATGCAATTTTTCCAAATAGTGAATCGGAATAGAGCAAAACAACGGCCTTTTCGGGAATTGCACCTGTCAATGCATCACGCACTATTCCCTGAATTTGCAAACTGTCTAAACTAAATCCAGTAGAAAAAATAAAATTAGCCGAACAAAAATTATTCTCCGTAACGTCTGAAATTGCTTTCGAGAAATCTACCTGATAAGTGGTGTTTTTTTGCAACGTATCTGTCCAAGAAAGCGTGACTGTCTTTCCTTTTAATTTAAGTAGTGGGGGCTGTTTCAAAGAAGGTGTAAACAATACTTCAGATGCACTGCCTATTTGCACCCACTCATTGAACGTCATAGCTATGGAATTCCCTTGAAAATGGGTTGAAATGGTGTCTAGACTCGCTTGAACCACTTTGGGAGCAGTGGTGTCTTTTTCACCACCCTTTATTCCGCGCTGCTGAGCGCATGCAAGAACAACCAATGAAACACCAATACCGAACAGACGACTAAAAAACTTCATTGGCCAAAATATTTGCAATTTCTTCCAATCCGTCTACATCATCTTCGTCGAAGAAATCAAGGTGTTCACTATCTACATCCAGAATAGCAATAACTTCATTGTTCTTTATAATGGGAACTACAATTTCACTTTTCGAAGCGCTGCTGCAGGCAATGTGACCCGGAAACTCATCCACGTTTGGAACTATAATGGAAGCTGCATTTGCCCAAGCGGTTCCACAAACTCCTTTACCGTGTTCAATTTCGGTGCAGGCAACAGGACCTTGAAAAACGAAAAGGTTCAACAAATTGTTATTCACGATATAGATTCCCACCCACAGAAAATCGAAATTTTCCTTCAACAAGGCCATCACATTCCCAGCGTTGGCAATAAAGTTGGGCTCGCCATTGCACAAAGCAAAAGCCTGAGCGCACGCGGCTTTGTAGCGTTTTTCCTTCGAAAGCTCTTTCGAGATAGTTGGTAATTCAGACATAGAAGTTCAAAAGTACAACACCTTGATAAAAATCTTGTGATTTGTACTGAAAGCCGTTACTTATATTTGCTACCCTAAAGACAAAATGTATGTCATCTACTAATTTCAGAGATCGCCACAACGGCCCACGTCAAGAAGAAGTATCACACATGTTGCAAACCATTGGTGTAAATTCCATTGACCAATTAATTAACGAGACAGTTCCTGCTCACATTCGCTTGAAAGCTCCGTTAAATGTGTCTAGCGCATTAAGCGAAGACGAGTACTTGAGCCACGTGTGGGAACTTGGAAAAATGAACGTGGTTGCCAAAAACTATATTGGATTAGGTTATCACCCAACATTAACTCCAACGGTAGTTCTTAGAAATATTTTCGAAAATCCAGGATGGTATACGGCCTACACGCCTTACCAAGCAGAAATTGCTCAAGGACGTTTAGAAGCCTTATTGAATTTCCAAACCATGATTACCGATCTTACTTCATTGCCTATTGCCAATGCAAGTTTGTTAGATGAAGGAACTGCTGGTGCGGAAGCCATGATTTTGTTCTTCCACAGTCGTTCAAGAGCGAAAGAGCAAGCGGGTGCAAACAAATATTTTGTTGATGCGAAGACATACCCTCAAACCATTGATGTATTGAAAGGACGTGCCTTCCATTTAGGCATTGAGTTGGTGATTGGCGATTACAAGACACACGTATTTACTCCAGAGTTTTTCGGTGCTTGTGTTCAATTCCCGAATGCTGAAGGAAGTGTTGAAGACTATTCATTGTTCTGTGAGGGTGCGCATGCAAACGATGTTTACGTTTCTGTAGCATCTGATTTAATGGCGTTGGCTACCTTAACACCTCCGGGTGAGTGGGGTGCTGATTTGTGTTTTGGTAACTCGCAACGTTTCGGTGTTCCTATGGGATTCGGCGGACCACACGCTGCCTTCTTCGCAACGAAAGAAGACTTCAAGCGTAACATGCCAGGACGTATCATTGGTGTGTCGAAAGATCGTCACGGAAATACTGCTTATCGCATGGCGCTTCAAACACGTGAGCAACACATTCGCAGAGAGAAAGCAACTTCAAACATTTGTACTGCGCAAGCCTTGTTGGCTGTAATGGCCTCTATGTACGGTGTGTATCACGGACCAAAAGGAGTGAAGATCATTGCTACACGCATTCATACCTACACACACTCGTTGCGTAACGCGTTGGTAAGTGCGGGAATGAATGTGGTTAACGCTTCGTTCTACGACACCCTAACTGTAGCATCAACAGATGGCGGCATTCAGGAACGTGCTGCTGCAAAGCACGTAAACTTAAACTTCCACGCTAACGGTGTTAGTCTCTCCTTGAACGAAACAACGAAGCCAGCTGACCTTAATGAATTGTATTTCATTTTAACTGGAAAAGAGGGATCGGTAAGTTTGACTACCGAATGTTCATTCGGTTCAATGGCGAGAACATCAGCATACATGACACATCCGCATTTCAATTCACATCACAGTGAAACCGAAATGTTGCGTTACATGAAGAAGCTAGAGAATAAAGATTTGTCGTTGGCACACGCAATGATTCCTTTGGGATCATGTACCATGAAATTGAATGCTACAAGCGAGATGATTCCATTGTCTTGGCCAGAGTTCAATAGCATTCATCCTTTCGCGCCAGCCAGTCAGACGGCAGGATACCAAAAGATGTTGGTTGAACTTGAGAAAGATTTGTGTGAGTGTACTGGTTTCGCTGGAGTGTCTCTTCAACCGAACTCGGGTGCACAAGGTGAGTTAGCAGGATTGCTTGTTATTATGGCTTACCACAGAAGTCGCGGTGATCATCACCGTAACATTTGTATCATTCCATCTTCTGCACACGGAACAAATCCAGCGTCTGCAGTAATGGCTGGGTTAACAGTTGTTGTAACGAAATGTGACGAAAACGGAAACGTAGATGTTGCAGATCTTCGCGAGAAAGCAGAATTGCACAAAGACAAACTTGCTGCATTAATGGTGACTTATCCTTCAACACACGGTGTATTCGAAGAAGCCATTAACGAGATTACAGATATTATTCATGCCAACGGCGGACAAGTATACATGGACGGTGCGAACATGAACGCTCAGGTTGGTCTTACCAATCCGGGTAACATTGGCGCAGACGTTTGTCACTTGAACTTACACAAGACCTTCGCTATTCCTCACGGAGGTGGTGGTCCTGGCATGGGTCCTATTGGTGTTGCTGCTCACTTGAAACCTTTCCTTCCATCTAATGCATTTGTGAAAACAGGCGGTGAGCACGGAATTAATGGTGTGAGTTCTGCTCCATTCGGAAGCGCACTAATCTTATTGATTTCATACGGATACATTAAGATGTTAGGATTTGATGGATTGGCAGACGCAACTAAAGTTGCAATCTTCAACGCCAACTATATGAAGGCACGTTTGAAAGAACACTACGATGTTCTTTATACTGGAACGAACGGACACGTTGCACACGAAATGATTTTGGATTGTCGTGCATTTAAATCTTTCGGGATTGAAGTGGAGGACATTGCGAAGCGTTTAATGGATTACGGTTTCCACGCGCCAACTGTTTCTTTCCCTGTGGCCGGGACGGTAATGGTTGAGCCAACCGAGAGTGAACCGTTGGTTGAAATGGATCGTTTCTGCGATGCGATGATTCAAATTAAAAAAGAGATTTTAGATGTTGAAAGCGGTGCTGCCGACAAACAAGACAACTTGTTGAAAATGGCTCCGCACACAGCGCAAGAATTAACCGCCGATGAATGGAACCATTCTTACTCTCGTAGCGAAGCGGCTTATCCGATGACAGGACTTCGTGAAAATAAATTCTGGACAAGTGTTGGTCGTGTAGACAATGCTTATGGCGACAGAAACTTGGTTTGTACGTGTCCGCCTATTGAGTCTTTTGCGTAATATTTTTCATTTATATTTGGCAAATAACCAATACTAATGAAAAAACTATTTCTTTCTTTTTGCATTACTCTTGCTGCTACAGCTAGTTATGCTCAGTTGGCAATTAAAGTAACTCCACTTACTTTGCTTCGCAACATGAAATTTACGGGGCATATAGAGTATTTAATTCCAGGAACACCCAATGTATCTGTTGCCATTGGTGTTAGTCCTAACCTGTTTCCAAAGTCTTCTGGTTTAGAGGACCAAGCGGGTGGCTTGTATTATGACATTGATTTCGATAATAGCAAAGCTGGAATTTCCATTGATCCGGAAGTTCGCTATTACTTCAACAAACCCATGGAGGGCATGTACGGTGGATTCTATTCATCTCAGCGTTTCTCAAGTGCAACGTTAAATGAATATCAAGATTACTTAATGGATCCCGCCGATTCTTCATATTACTATGCGAATCCAACTGGAGGAACACAAGGATTAAGAACCCACGTTGGGGTGTATGGCCTCCAGTTGGGCTATCAAAAATGGTTGGGTCCAGATGACCGCATAATCTTTGATTTCTATGTAGGCGGAGGAACCGCTATAACTACTAGAACCTATGACATGGGTGAAAACCTTGGCGGACCTGGGTTTGAAACTGAAATTACACAACGTATTGCCTTGCGTGGCAACGTATCCATTGGAGTACTCTTATTCAAGGGACATGATGAATAGCCATTAAATAGCTTCAATAAGAAGCTCAAGTGGTTTCCACGATAAATCGAAGTTTTTAGCTATATCCTCATTGGTCAGGGTTCCGTGATAGAGGTACACTCCGTTACGGAACCCTTTCTGATTTCGAATCAAATTCACAATTCCGCCTTCGTCACCCAAGTCAAGAATAACAGGTGCAAAAATATTTGAAAGTGCATACGACGCCGTTCTAGACACGCGTGCAGCAATATTCGGAACACAGTAGTGAATAACACCGTGTCTTCTGTAAACCGGGTTTTCATGATAGGTTACCTCTGAAGTTTCAAAGCACCCGCCACGATCTATACTCACATCAATAATAACACTTCCTTGCTTCATTTGCTGAACCATTTCATCTGAGACCACTACGGGCGTTCTTCCCGTTTTAGATCGAATAGCTCCAATAACTACATCGGCATTACTCAAGGCCTTTTTTAACTCTGATGGCTGTATGGTACTGGTCCAAAGATGAATGCCCAAATCATTTTGAATTCGTTTTAGTTTGTAAATGCTGTTATCAAATACCTTAACACTTGCACCTAAACCCATGGCAGCTCTTGCAGCATTTTCGCCCACAGTTCCTGCACCAATGATAACAACTTCTGTTGGTCGCACACCTGTAATTCCACCAAGCATTAAACCTCGTCCGCCTGTATGTTGACTCAGATATTCAGCAGCTAACATAATGGATGTATTTCCTGCTATCTCCCCCATAGCACGAACAATGGGATAAATACCCTGCTTGTCTTGAATATAATCCCAGGCAATGGCCGTGATTTTTTTGTTGCTCATTTGAACAAAACTTTCTTTCGACTGCACCGGTAAATTCAGCGCGGAAATAATGGTTTGCTTCCCGGGCATCATTTCTATTTCTTCCAAACTTGGTGGAGAAACTTTCATGATAATATTCGACTTAAACACTTCTTTCTTATCATAAACCACTTTTCCCCCATTTTCACTGTAATCATGGTCGGTGAAATTGCTTTCCGCACCGGCGCCCGATTCAATAATCACATCATGCCCTCTACTAACCAATAGCGCCACACTTTCTGGAGCTAAAGCCACGCGGCGCTCTTGAAAGGAAGTTTCCTTTGGCATACCAATAACAAGCTGTTGCATGCTTTTTCCAACGTGCAACATTTCCTCTTGGGTAGCCAATGCCGCCTCTCTGGCCAACGAATGGAAGTGTTTTTTAGACATAAGCGTGGTTCTTAATTTCTAGCCCGAATTTACGCAATAGCAATTTGATATTCCTCATAAATTTTGATAGTAGCAAGCATTCCACTATTTTTGGCCATCAAAATTTGAAAAACCTATGGCGAATCAAAATTCTAAAGAAGGCTCTTTTTTCTTATGGCTCATAGCACCTTTAGGTGTAGCGTTAACTTTGTTGTTCGTGAATGTGAACGGCAACGTAGCCGCTAAACGTAAAACATTAGATGCTGCAATTCCTACTGCAGAAATGAAGCATAACGTTGATGTGAAAGAGCATGCAGATAGCACTGCTAAAAAAGACACCTTAACAATAGAGCCCGCTGTGAAGGATGTTAAAATGCAAGAGCTTCCTGCTGAAACCAACCCTATGCAGGACAATAAACACTAAAATTCAATGACTCTCATACCAGCAGCTTCGCGAATGCGAAGCTGTTTTGTTTTCTCTAAAAACGGCGCCGCTTTCTCAGGCCATTCAATAAAAACGTATTTCGCTTCGCTATACAAGTAATCTTCAAAACCGAATTCAACGAGTTCGTTTGTGTCTTGAATGCGATACAAATCAAAGTGATAAACTACTTCTCCCGAAGCCAATTCATATTCATTGACTAAAGAATATGTTGGAGAGCTGGGCGACTCTTCTCCCAATTGACGAACCACTTCAGAAATAAACGTGGTTTTACCGGCGCCCATTTCACCAATAACTTCAAATACACCAGACTCATGCGTTGCTATGAATAACTGAGCAACAGCTTCTATTTCAATAAGTGTACTAACGCTATATGCTTTCATGATTTTGGAACTAACTGAACAAAAGGTATCATCATTTCTTCCATACTTACCCCTCCATGTTGAAAGGTGTTTTGGTAATAATTTACAAACTGATTGTAGTTATTCGGATACACAAAGAAATCATTGTGTTGTGCAAAAATGTAGGTGGTGCTCACATTGATTTTCGGTAGATGAAAATCACTTGGCGTTTTCACTTCAATCACTTCTTTGGCATTGTAATTCAGATTTCTTCCCGCTTTGTAACGCAGGTTGGTATTGGTTGATTTATCGCCAACCACCTTAACCGGATTTTCTACGCGCACAGTACCGTGATCTGTAGTAATTACAACGCGAACTTTTTTCTCTGCCAACTGCTTCAACATTTCCAATAAAGCGCTGTGTTCAAACCAAGATTCTGTTAATGACAAATACGCGGGCTCATCATCTGCCAATTCTTTAATTACGTCCATTTCTGTTCTGGCGTGACTAAGCATATCTACAAAATTGTATACAATCACATTCAATTTATTGGCAAGTAAATTCGAAAATGAATCGGCAAGTTTCTTACCTGCGTGGTAGTTTGTGATTTTGTTGTAACTCCATTTCACATCTATTCCCAAGCGTTTCAATTGTGCTCCTAAAAAATCTTCTTCATGCATGTTTTTCCCCCCTTCATCGTCTTCGTTCTTCCACCACTGCGGATGCACTTTCTCCATCTCCGAAGGCATTAATCCGCTGAACAGGGCGTTTCTTGCATAATGCGTTGCCGTAGGAAGTATACTGAAAAACAATTCTTCTTCTTCAATTCGGAAATAGTTTTTAATGTGAGGTGCCAACATTTTCCATTGATCAAAACGCAGATTATCAATGACCAAGACGAATACTGATTCGGGCGATTTTTGAATGACTGGTGCAATTTTATTTCGAAACAAGGTGTTGGAGAGCAACGGTGCCTTTGAAAAATCTTTCATCCATTGCGGATACTCTTGCTTTATGAATTTTACAAATTGTTCGTTTGCCTCTTTTCGCTGTGTTTGAAAAATTTCCAATAGACCTTCATCTCCGCTCACCCGAAGCTTTTCTGACCACATCACCATTTTTGAAAAGAATGTTTTCCATTCCTCTGTGGACATACGCTGACTCAATTGCATGGAAATCTCTCTGAACTCTTGCCTATAGTCATTGGTGGTCTTTTCACTGATCAATCGCTTCTCATCCAAATTCTTCTTAATGGTAAGAACAATTTGACTTGGGTTCACCGGCTTAATGAGGTAATCTGAGATTTTCGATCCAATAGCAGATTCCATAATGTGCTCTTCCTCACTTTTCGTAATCATAACTATTGGTAGGGTAGAGTCTATGGCCTTCAGGCCCTGAATAACATCTAAACCCGAGAGTCCGGGCATATTCTCATCTAAAAAAACAATGTCGAAAAATTCATTTTTAGCTACATCAATCGCTGACCGGCCGTTATTAACTGTATGTACCGTATGGCCTTTCTGTTCCAGATACATGATGTGTGGCTTCAACAACTCAATTTCATCGTCTGCCCATAAGATTCTCGCCATAATTTCTATTTTTACAAATGTCGTAACGCAAGCCACTATTTTTATTGCCTTGAACGCTTATTTTTGCAACATTATGTTTGAAAACGTTCCCGAATTTATTCCATATACCATACTCATCTTGGCTGTCGCTGGAATTGGCCTCTGGATGTATAAAGATGAACTTCGATTTCAATTTAAATCTAAAACTACTGAAGGAACCATAGTGAATTGGATGGCTTCAACACAGGGTGGAAAAAAATATTTTTACCCCGTCATTGAATTTCAACCTGAGGGTGGACAGAAGCAACGTTTTCGTGTAGACGACAGATGTGAAGGTGCGCCACTTTATGATCAGGGCACAGCAGTAAAGGTGAAATACGACCCTTTGAATTTCACTAAAATCACGGTGCAATACCCTTCAAAAAAAATATAGAAAAAATTCTTGACGTATCTTGCCGAACCATGTGGGAACTTTTTCAAAGCATAACAGATCCGCATCAAATTGTTGCTTTTGGTGGCTTAGCGCTTATTCTCATCATTCTCTTTGCTGAAAATGGGGTTATTGTTGGTTTTTTTCTGCCCGGAGATTCGTTACTATTTTTCAGTGGTTTAATCACCTCTACCAAACCCCACTTGCTTGAAACAGATATTGTAACGCTCATCATATCTATGATTATTGCCTCAATAGCCGGGTGTCTGTTTGGCTACTATTTTGGATATAAATTGGGCGCAAAGGCTCTTCAACGCAAAGAATCTTGGCTTTTTAAAAAAAAATACGTAGATGCTACACGAAATTATTACGAAAAGCACGGCGGCAAAACCCTTATTGTGGGTAAGTTTCTTCCATACATACGCACCTTCGCTCCCATCATAGCAGGGGTTATACGGGTTCCATTTAAGTCTTTCCTCATTTACAATATTATAGGTGCAGTTGCTTGGGTCATTTCACTTACGTTGTTCGGATTCTTCTTAGGTGAAATTATTCCCAATGCAGAATCTTACCTTGAATTTATTGTAATTGGATTCATTATTCTTACCAATGGTTACGTCATTCGTACCTACTTGAAAGAGCGTAAGAAAAACAAAAAAGAAAATGCAGAGTCTTAAAGACTTGCGTCAATCACGGTTGTAATCAACGTTGTTTTATCCATTCCCATTGCGGCTGCTTGTTGTGGTATGATAGACGCTGCACTGAATCCAGGTACCGTGTTTACTTCAATAACGCATGGTTCTTCATCTGGCAATAAGAAATCTACGCGTATCATTCCGCCGCAGTTCAAATCGGAATAAATTCTTGCAGCTAAGTTCTGAACCCTTTCATAGTGCGCAGATGAAATTGGGGCGGGTGTAATTTCTTGACTCTTCCCTTCGTACTTCGCTTGAAAATCAAAAAACTCATTTTCCGAAACAATTTCAGTAACGGGCAGGGCCGTTGGTTTTCCGTCAATGACAATGACTCCGCAGGTTACTTCGCGACCAGAAATAAATTCTTCTATCAAAATATCTTCGTCTTCATTTCTTGCTCGTTCAATGGCTGACAACAATTCATTCACATCCGAAACTTTCGATGTTCCAATGCTGCTTCCTCCGCAATTGGGCTTAACGAAACAGGGGAGTCCAACTTGCACAACCAATGATTCGGCGCTGATTTCTTCTTCTTTTCGCACCACAACTGATTTTGCAACACGGTAACCCATAGCTCCTAAAGCTCGGGTGGTAGCCTTCTTGTTGAATGTAAGCGCCATATTTAAAACATCTCCGGTGGTGCAGGGCAGACCAATCATTTCGAAGTACCCCTGCATGAGTCCATTCTCTCCCGGAGTTCCGTGAATCATCATAAAAACACCATCAAAACGAATGATGCCTTGTTGGATTTGAACACTAAAATCATTTCTATTCACGTCAAACTCTTGTTCGCCCAAACGTGCATACCATCTTGATTCTTCAATAACTATTTGTGTAGGTTGAAATTTAGACCTGTCGATGTTTTCCATGACCATGGCCGCACTGCGCATTGAAACTACACGCTCTCCGCTATATCCGCCACAAACCACTGCAATATTTTTCATAGACAAGAAGTTTTCTTTAGTAATTTTCCCAAAAATAAATGTAACGTGAAAAGACTAAGTCTCCTTTTATTTTTTGTGCCAACTGTTCTATGTGCACAAACCTTTACCGTTGTCAAAGACAACGCACACGGCGAAATTGAAAATCAATGCATCACCGGAACATGCTGGAGTTTCGCTACGGTTTCATTCTTGGAATCTGAAATTATTCGCAAGGGGCACGAAGCGGTAGACTTGTCTGAAATGTTCAATGCTCGATACATCTATTCCAAAAAAGCAGACAGTTATGTTCGATTTCAAGGAAAGCAACAATTTGGTCCCGGTGGCTTAAGTCATGATGTATTGCAGGTAATTGATGAAGTAGGCATGGTTCCAGAAAGTGCGTATTCCGGATTCGTAGACGGAGCCACTACCTACAACCACAATGAGCTCGATTCACAACTGGAGATGATTGTTAAAGGCGCCGTAGAAAAAGGTGCAAAAGAAGGATACATGTGGAAAAAAGAATTGGAGGCGGCGCTTGACGCTGGTATAGGTCCTTTGCCAATTGCATTTGAATACAAGGGGAAGAAATATACGCCGGCTTCATTTCGCGATGAAATGAAAATCTATAGCAATGAATACGTTTGCCTTACTTCGTTCACACATCACCCATTCGATAAAGCATTTGTTTTGGAAGTTCCAGATAACTGGTCTAAAAAAGCATATCTCAATGTTCCTCTAGATGATCTTAAAGCAATTGTAGACAACGCCATTATTAATGGCTTTACCGTTGCTTGGGACGCTGATGTAAGTGAAGATACTTTTGACGCGCGTAAGGGAGTGGCCTACATGGGCAAGCTTCAAGATGAAACTGCTGTAACACAAGCTTCACGTCAGTTGGGCTTCGACACCTACGCTACCACAGATGATCACCTCATGCACATTACAGGTATTGCGAAAGATGAAAAGGGCAATTCGTATTACATGGCAAAAAATTCATGGGGTTCTGCCATTGGTCAGAAGGGATATATCTACGCAAGTGCACCTTATTTCCTTGCAAAAACCATCTGTATTGTTGTTAGCAGAGAGGCTCTTCCTGCGGAGATTAAAAAGAGATTGGGACTCTAATTTTTAGGTTGAAGCGGAACAAGTAATCCGGCTCTAAAAATAATAGGGCCGTATGGTGAGCGCGTATCTTCTGTCATATCATAAAGCAAAGAGAAATAGGATCCAATTCCGTTTCCAATACCTTGTGAAATGCCTGCTCCAACCAAAAACAATGGAAACGACTGTCGCTTCACATCATAAGATGCACCATTCCATGTATATACTGGGGCATTCATGTAATTCAATTCTGTTGTAGCATAAAATCCGCCTAGAATTCCCATTCGGGTCCATGCTACAAGCGAGGTGTAAAAATTGGTTCGTCCGGCGGTGGAATAAACCATACCATCAACACCTGCTCCTGCTGAAAAGCGTTCAGTTATCCGGTAACCGACCATGGGCATAAGCTGACCATAAAATACGCCTTGACCTTGATACGTGCTGAGTCCTAAACCCAAATTTCCACCTACTACAATGCGCTCCCGTTGCGAGTAATTTTGAAAATCACTCTTCGGTAATTCCGGTTGGGTTATGTAATCCTCATCCTGCGCCAAGCCCTGCAAGCTGAGCATTCCAAGAATAACAAATAGAAAAATTCTCATCGCTCAAAATGCGTTGTAGCAAATTCTGCACCTGCTGAAACACGCACAAAATATAAGCCCGAAGCATTGGGTAATTCGGTTAAAACAATTTGGTGTTGACCTTGAGGAAGTGTTTGTGTAAAAGGGGTGTCAATCAATTTCCCCTGTACATCAAAGATTTCAATACGCACCAATTTCGCTTCTGGAAGAGTGAATGCCACCTGATATAAATCTGTTACCTGTGTTGGAAATCCTGATGCTTCAAACTTCTCAGTTTCCAAACTGCCAACATAGGACGGATTAAAACCCACGAATTTCACTTGATTATTTCCCGAGCAGGGAATGGCCAAAGTGTCTATTTCTTCAGCGTAACATATGTCTGCCGGACTACTTACACCACCTGTAACCGTGATGGTTTGCGACGTTGTGAATTCATTCGAGTATCGGGTAATTGCATTTGGTGACCACGAGGCTACGTAGTAGTTTCCATAGTTATCATTGTCTACACCATCTATATTTCCAAGGCTTGTGGTTACAATGGTGCTTAGCGTATTCGTTGATAAATCAATGGCTTTAATTGCAGCATTACTTCCCCATGAGACAAGTACCAATCTGTTTTGAGTTGCATCATAACAAATGCCATTGGGAGTTGAGCCTGTTGCCGCCACAATGACTGTACTGGTTGGGTTTGCAAGATCAGCCACATTCAGCTCATGTACTTTTTTTGCTGAGAAGTCGGTCACCCAAAGTTTATCAACTCCATTGCTTGCCATGCCATTCAAGAAAACCGCACCTGAAATGGTTTTGGTCATGACTTGAGCACCGGTTGTTACATCATATCCCTTCACTGCACTTCCCACAATAGAAAACAAAACACCGTTCATGACCTCCATGCCATAGTCAGCTTTAGCCACACCAAGTGTACCTTGCGGAATGGCATCGCTGTGCATGCGCACTACGTTATTACCGTTACTCACAAGAAAAATCTGATTGGTAGGATCATACTCTACAGACTCAATTCCAGTTAATGACTGCGCTTGAGCGAAAAGGAATGGGAGACAAAAAAGAAGTGTAAATATTTGTTTCATAGTTGTGCAAATTACAAGAAAGTTTTCAAATGAAACCACCTTTATCTTTGCAAAATGGGAAAGGAACTTAATCCACAAACAAAACTTGGAATTCTTGGCGGTGGCCAATTGGGTAGAATGTTCATTCAGGAAGCCATAGGCTTGAATGTTTGCGTTCATGTTTTAGACCCTGCCGACAATGCACCCTGCGCTGCCATTGCCAATGTGTTTGTTCAAGGAGACTTTGCTGATTACGAAACGGTATTGAATTTTGGAAAAGAGGTTGACGTGATAACCATTGAGATTGAACACGTCAACATTGAGGCGTTGGAAGAGTTAGAGCGAATAGGAAAATTGGTATATCCGCGTCCGTCTGCATTGCGCACCATCAAAGACAAGGGACTACAAAAATTATTTTACGCAGCGCATCAAATACCAACGGCACCTTTTGTCTTGGTTGAAAATAAAATGGAGGCTGCGTTGCATGTTTCTGAAGGTCCTTTCATGCAGAAGCTGCGCACGGGTGGATACGATGGAAAGGGTGTTACTCCCTTCCGGAATGAGGCAGATTTAGAACATGCTTTTGATGCTCCGAGTGTTTTGGAGGAAATGGTCCGTTTTGAGAAAGAACTAGCGGTTATTGTAGCCCGCAATGCATCTGGTGAATTGCGCGTTTTTCCGTTGGTTGAAATGGAATTTAATTCAGAGGCCAACTTGGTTGAGTTCATATTCTCACCCGCTAATGTCTCTGTTGAAGTTGCTCATGAGGCCGCTGAAATTGCAAAAAAAATAGTTGAGCAATTGGATCACGTTGGACTTTTAGCTGTTGAATTATTTTTAACAGAAACGGGGCAGCTCTTGGTGAATGAGGTTGCTCCGCGTCCGCACAACAGTGGACACCATACCATAGAGGCGTGTTATACATCTCAATACGCTCAGCACATGCGTGCCATCTTGAATTTACCTCTGGGCGATACGGCACTGCGAAGTGCGGGGGTTATGATTAATTTGTTGGGTGAAAAGGGATTTACGGGCACAGCGAAATATGAAGGTTTAGAAGAGGTTCTTTCAACACAGGGTGCGTATGTGCATTTGTATGGAAAAGAAGAAACGAAGCCCTTCAGGAAGATGGGTCACATTACCATTTGTCTTCCTGAATTGGAGCAGGCCAAACAGCTTGCTCGAAAGTTCTTGTCAACAGTTAAAGTCAAGGCTTAGGATGCATATCCCCTAAATGTGAATCGCGCGTTTCGCAGTTGCATCGAGCGCTGCTTCGCGGAAACTTTCAGTAAACGTAGGATGCGCATGCGAAATTCGCGCTATGTCTTCAGCACTTGCCCTGAACTCCATAGCCACAACAGCCTCTGCTATCATATCTGCCGCACGTGGACCTATCATGTGAACCCCCAAGATCTCATCTGTCTGCTGATCTGCAAGAACCTTAATTACCCCTTCGGTATCCATACTTGCCCTTGCTCTTCCACTTGCCTTGAATGGAAAAGACCCCACTTTATACGCCTTTCCGTCAGCCTTCAACTGTTCTTCCGTAAACCCTACACTAGCCACCTCTGGCCAAGTATATACCACTCCGGGTATTAAATTGTAATTGATGTGAGGCTTCTGTCCTGCGATCAACTCAGCCACATATGTACCCTCCTCTTCTGCCTTGTGAGCCAACATAGCCCCTTTCACCACATCGCCAATGGCATAAATATTTGCGGCTGTGGTTTGCAAGTGACCATTGGTAAGCACCCGTCCGCGCTCATCAACTTGAACACCCGCCGTTTCCAAGCCTAAATTCTCTGTGTACGGCTTCCTTCCCACAGACACCAAACAATAATCGCCTTCCAAAACCACCTCCTCACCTTTCGCATTGTCTGCCTTTACCACCACTCCCTTTCCTTTGGAAGTCACTTCCTTAACCTTGTGCGACAAGTAAAATTCAAAGCCAATATTTGACAACGATTTCTGTAATTCTTTCCCCATGGTTTTATCCATGGTGGGTATTATGCCGTCCATGTATTCAACCACACTCACCTTTGAACCCAAACGAGCATATACACTTCCCAATTCCAAACCAATAACTCCACCGCCAATAACCACCAAATGCTTGGGCACTTCAGTCATGTGCAATGCCTCAGTACTTGTAATGACGCGTTTTTTATCAATGGTAATGAAAGGCAACGAAGCCGGTTTAGACCCCGTGGCGATGATGAAATTTTTCGATGCAATTGCAGTATCTCCCTGCTCACTTGCCACATGCAATGTAGTATTCGATGTGAAGGTGCCGTGTCCGTGAATAACCGTAATTTTATTCTTTTTCATCAAGTACTCAATGCCCTTGGTGGTTTGGTCCACTACCTCATTTTTACGCTTAATCATTTGTCCTAAGTTCACCTTCGGTTTGGAACCCAATTCAATTCCATGCTGGTCAAAGGTGTGAACGGCCTGATGGTAATGCTCACTTGAATCTAAAAGCGCTTTAGATGGAATACAGCCCACATTCAAGCACGTGCCTCCCAATGTCTTATATCGCTCCACCAACGCCGTTTTCATACCCAATTGTGCACAACGTATTGCAGCTACATATCCCCCAGGACCAGCTCCAACTACTACCACATCAAAATTTTCCATAGTTCTTTATTTAAAATACTGATTCAATCCGGTTACTTCACGAACCGCCTCATGCAATTGTGCAATTGGAATTCGTTCTTGTTTCATGCTATCTCTATGACGAATGGTTACGCAATTGTCTTCCAAAGACGCATTGTCAATGGTCACACACAACGGTGTTCCAATGGCATCTTGCCTGCGATAACGCCTGCCAATGGCATCTTTATCATCATACTGCAAATTAAAATCTAACTTCAACAAATCCACAACTTCCTTCGCTTTTTCAGGAAGCCCATCTTTTTTCACCAACGGCAATACCGCCACCTTCACAGGAGCCAATCCAGCAGGTATACGCAACACCGTGCGATCACTTCCGTCTTCCAACTTCTCCTCAACAAAAGATGAAGAGAGAACTGCTAAAAACATGCGGTCTAATCCTACCGATGTCTCAACCACATAAGGCACATAGCTTTCATTGGTTTCCGGATCGAAGAATCGCAATTTCTTCCCACTAAACTCCTCGTGTTTTTTCAAATCGAAATCGGTACGTGAGTGAATGCCTTCAAGTTCTTTAAAGCCCATTGGGAAATCAAACTCAATATCGCAGGCCGCATTGGCGTAGTGAGCCAATTTAATGTGATCATGGAATTTGTAATTCTCATTTCCCAATCCCAACGCTTTGTGCCATTGTATGCGCGCATCTTTCCAGTAGTTGTACCATTCCATTTCTGTTCCTGGTTTCACAAAATACTGCATTTCCATTTGTTCAAATTCACGCATGCGGAAGATGAATTGACGTGCAATAATTTCATTTCGGAACGCCTTCCCAATTTGCGCAATTCCAAATGGAAGTTTCATTCTTCCTGTCTTCTGTACGTTCAAGAAATTCACGAAAATTCCTTGTGCTGTTTCCGGACGTAAATAAATAATTCCAGCGTCGCCACTCACTGCACCCAACTCTGTTTTAAACATCAAGTTGAATTGCCTTACATCTGTCCAATTGCGCGAGCCTGTCTCTGGATCAGCAATTTCACAGTCTTCAATCAACTGCTTCAAAGCAACTAAATCACTCGCCTCTAGCGCAGCTTTCATGCGCGCTTCAACGGCGTTAATTTTTTCTTGAGCGCGCAAGACATTCGGATTTGTTGCACGAAACTGCTCTTCGTTGAAGGCGTCTCCAAACTTGTTCTTCGCCTTCTCTATTTCTTTGGTAATCTTCGCTTCGCTCTTCGCCATGTATTCTTCCAACAACACATCGGCCCGATACCTTTTTTTGCTGTCTTTGTTATCTATGAGTGGATCATTGAACGCATCTACGTGTCCGCTCGCTTTCCAGGTGGTTGGATGCATGAAAATGGAGGCGTCTATGCCCACAATGTTCTGATGCATGCGCGTCATGGCGGTCCACCAATAGTTTTTGATGTTGTTTTTTAACTCTACCCCAAGCTGACCGTAGTCATATGCTGCAGAGAGTCCATCATAAATCTCAGAAGATGGAAATACAAATCCGTATTCCTTGGCGTGAGAAATTACCGCTTTCAGTTTATCATCGTGTGCTGCCATAACGGCGGCAAAGATACGGGGCTATTTTTAGATTCTTGCTAATAGCGCCTCGAAGATTTCTCTTCCGTCTGTATTTTCCAATTCAAAATCAGAAGCCCGCTCTGGATGAGGCATCATTCCAAAAACATTTTTGGTTTTATTGGTAATTCCAGCAATGTTGTTCATGGATCCGTTCGGATTGAAATCCTCGCCTATGGTACCGTCTTCCGAGCAGTATCGGAATAAAACTTGGTCATTGTCTTCTATTTCTTTCATGGTATCAGCACCTGCGAAAAAATTTCCCTCACCATGCGCTATTGGAATCTTGTAGCTCTTTTCAAAATCTAAACCTGCGGTAAGTGGGTTCGAAGTTGAAGCCGCTTTGAGGTGTACGTTTTTACAAATGAATTTTCGCGATGTGTTGTGCAACAGTGCTCCAGGAAGCAATTTCGCTTCGGT